>JAFIFJ010000082.1 GCA_020832085.1 Gammaproteobacteria bacterium
ACCACCTGCATCATGTCAGCCACGAACAGCTTGATCTGCTCCGGGCTGCGCTGTTCGAGAATCCGCACCAGTTGGGCGCGGGAACCCATCACGCGCACCGGATCAGGGCCCCGGAAGAACTCCAGCTGTTCCCTGGAAAGCTCGGAGAGCTTGGGCAGAAGTTCGGCGGGAATGTGATCCGCAGCGCCACTCTGGGCCGCTGCCGGAGGCATGCCGGCGGCGCTGAGCACGACCCCCAGCAGGAGGGCGGCAAGGAGGGGCATCGGGTGACTCGGCACTCTGACGTCAGTCCTCATGTCAGCCCCCCTGCCTTTGGTGGTAATCGTCCTGGGCGTGATCGATGGAGATGGGACTCAGATGGCCGGGGTCCAGACCCAGGCGATGCATGGCAATGCCCACCAGGCAGGCCTGGACGATGGCCGAACTGTGCAGCGTGGTCGCGTAGCCGGGATCCAGCGCAGGCTGGATTTCGACGATGTCGAAGCCCACCACATTGGCCTGGGCGCAGAGCCGCCGCACGATGGGAATGGCCTCCCGGGGCGTCATGCCCCCGGATACGGGTGTCCCGGTTCCGAGAATGTAGGAGGGATCGAGGACGTCGACATCGAAGGAGATGTGCAGCTTCCTCCCCTTCGGGATGGCCGAAACGATGCGGTCCATGACCGCATCCCAGCCGTAGCGCTCCACTTCCGCCATGGTGTGATAGCGGAAGCCCTGGTTGCGGGCCCAGGTGAACTGGGTTTCGTTGGGACCGCCGGCACGCAGACCCACCTGGACGTAGTCCGCGCCCGTGATGTGGCCCTCGGAGATCAGTCGATAGATGGGCTGGCCGTGATCGATCATGTGGGCGCGATCACGGCTGATGTCGGAATGGGCATCGAAGTGGATGACGGTCAGATTGCCCTTGCCATAGACGTCCACCAGCGCCGCCACGTTGGGGTATTCCAGCGAGTGATCGCCACCGATGATGAAGGGAATGGCACCGGTCTCGGCAATCTCCCGCACCACTTCGCGAACATGCTGGACGCTGCGCTCGGTACTGAAATTGTCGATGGCGATGTCACCGTAATCGACGATGTTGAGCTCGCGGCCCGGATTGACCTGGGTGTACTGGTCATTGCCGCCCATGGAACTGCGGCGGCCGAAGGGCCGCAGGGACTTCGGACCGTCGGCGCCATCGCGCCAGCCGCCGCCCATGTTCAGCGGCGCGCCGACGAAGGCCACGTCCACCTCGCCGGCAATCAGGTCCTCGGGAGTGATGGCCACGGGCGCATTGGCATAGGTGGGAATGCTGCCGGTGAAACGGCTGCCCATGCCATAGCGGGAGAGATCGATGGGCCCGGGCTCCCGCGGCGGATCGAAGCTCGCCGGTCGACGCACCAGGTGACTCTTGAACTCCGGCGAGTCCGTGTCCAGCGGGATGGTGGCCTGATCCCGGCCCGCTTCGAACTGCTGCTGCCTCGTGACCCAGATCATGGCCTCCACGTAGGCCACGACTTCATCGGGGCTGCGCTGTTCGAGGGTCTCGACCAGCTTCTCCGGGGATGCAAACTGCCGGACGTTGTTGCGACTGCTGATGAACTCACGCTGTTCGGCCGTCAGCCGCTCGAGCTTGCTGTCCAGGGACGCCGGAAACTCGATCACCTGATCCGGCGGCGGATCCGGCCAGTGCTCTGTCCATTCCTGGCCCATGGCTGGTGCCGTGGCGGCCCATGCCAGCAGCAGAACACCGACGCGATATCTGGTGAATTGACTTCGAATCATCCGCTTCCCCCGGTAGCCCGTCACGGCAGCAGTGAATGTTTCACTCCGCCCGCGAGGACAATTCCTGCAAGGCATATGCCACGACATGGCGGACCGTCGGCCGCCAGCAGGGTCCACAGCGTATGATTCTGCTTCGGAGTGGGGACGGCCCGGATCCTGCTTGGGACAACGGCCAGAGCGAGAGAGCGCCCCACATGCAGGAACACATCTTGAAGACGAACGACCAGCGTGAACATCGACGGCGGCGGAGTCCCCAGCAATCGATGGCGACCCTCACCCTCGTCGCGCTGCTCTGTTCAGGCACAGCACTGGCGAGCGCACCGCGCACGCTGAGCTGGCACGAGCTGACACCACCCGGCTGGCAATCCACCCCGCCTGACCTGAGCCAGTTCTTCCACGATCCTTCTGCGCCGGCAGCGCCTCAGGACAGCAGCGCCCCCATCGTCGAATCACTTCACGACACGGAGATCTCGATCCGGGGCTTCGTCGTACCGCTACGGTGGGAGCAGGACGCCATCAGCGAATTCCTGTTCGTGCCCTGGTTCGGGGCCTGCCTGCATTTCCCGCCGCCGCCGCCCAATCAGATCATTCGTGTTCAGATGGATCGCTCGCTGCCGGAAGTGGAGATGTTTCATCCGCAGATCCTCACGGGCCGCCTGCTCACCGAGCGCAGCGATTCCGATCTGGCCGTGGCCGGATATCTGATGGTGGAAGCGCAGACGCAGCGCACGGTGCGCTGAATCAGGCCGCGCGCCGTCAAAGTCTGCAGATTCACTCGCGGCGCAGGACCAGTGAACCGTCGACGTGAACGTCCCGTTGCGGGAAGGCAATGACGATGCCTTGCTCAGCGAAGACTTCGTCGATGGCGAAACGGATGTCGCTGCAGACGCGACGGCGTCCGCCCTCGGAGCTGGCGTGCAGCCAGAAGTAGGCGCCGAACAGGAGCGAGCTGTCCCCGAAGTCCTGAAAGAACACCTCCGGCCCGGGCTCGTCAATTACTGCAGGATGCTCGCGGCAGATTTCCAGCAGCAGTTCCTTGACCTTGCGCACCGGTGCGCCGTAGGCCACGCCGACCTGAACGTTACTGCGGGACAGGTCGTCCACCAGCGTCCAGTTGACCACCGTGGTTTCCAGCAACTGACTGTTGGGTACCAGCAGATGGACACCGTCCGTGCGGCGAATGCGTGTGGAGCGATTGTTGATGGCTTCCACCCGCCCACGCACGTCACCGAGCTCGATGTAGTCACCAATGCGAATCGGTCGCTCGCCCATCAGGATCCAGCCACTGATGAAGTTGTTGATGATGTTCTGGGCGCCGAAACCCACACCGATGGCAATGGCTCCGGAAACGAATGCGAAGGCCGTCAGCGGGATGCCGAGGATGGCCAGCACGGCGAGCACGACCATCGCCATGAGGCCGTAGAACAGCAGGCGGCGCACCAGCTGCAGCATGTCAGGGCCGACATCTGCCCGCCGCATGCGGGCGCCCACCACGCCTTCGACGATGCGCGCCACCAGCAACCCGCCGATGAGGGCCAGCAGCGCCATCAGCACCTGACCCAGCGTCAGGGCCACGGCGGCTGAATCAATCAGCGTGAGATCGAGCACCTCTCCAACCTGTTCTACGAAACCGTCGATGCTCTCCACACCACCTCCAGGTTCTTCACCGAACCCATCGCAATCGCGGATCGACTGCCACCGTTCGCCATGTTCCGGATGTCGCTGCAGTCACCGCCTGGGTCGGCAGCGGGACCGTGCAGGTGCCAGGAGGCCGGCCCCTTGCAACGGCTCCGACGCGGCCATGGGTTTCATCGCTGATAGAAATCCGGGGCCGGCGCCCGATTGGGCAGGACGGCCAGGGTCTCGTCAACTTCCCGATAGTAGACGCTCGCAAACAGGTCCTGCTCCAGCCTGTCGAGCCTGCCACCAAGTTCCGGGTCGGAGCGGGCAGCCACGAACTGCGCCGGGTCGTCGAACCAGAGCTCGGCCATGCCATCGAAGCTGTCGTAGAAGCCTTCGCGCAGTGCCCTGCCCTCGGCCGTGAAGGCATCCGAGCCCGGTTCGAAGAAGCCCGTCAGCACATCCAGATCCGTGCGGAAGTTTACGACGTGCCCCCGCAGGCCAGGATACTGCAGCACATGCGCAGCGTAGCGACCTGTCCAATAGGCGCGGAAAGCCTCCACCGGCAGGGACGGATGTCGTTTCGCAAACTGCACGAGCTTGAAGAGTTTCCGTTCCGGACGTCGCACCGGCATCGAGACATGCTCACTGACGTGGAACTGGAATGGTGAGCCCGCATAGAGGTGGGGGCCGTCACCCCCTACCCTGGCCACTTTGGGATCCACTTCCAGCCCGTGGGGTCCGGCGCGATCCGCGCTCGGTTGCCGCGCCCCGAGATAATCGTCCAGGGAATCAAACATGAGCTGGCCGAAGCCGTCCCAGAGCGCATCGAAGCCAGCGGGCTCGAGCCGTGTCAGACAGGAAGCCAACGGCCCGAAGCTGGCTTCGATGGGCCGCTGTGAGCGCACGTTCAGGACATAGCCTCGAATGTTGCGCAAGCGTCGCCCGAAGGAGTTGTGATAGCCCACGTGGGCGGCGCGGTAGTCATGGTGACTGAGACGGGGATGGCGCCTGACGAAGCCGAACACCTTGAGCATCACAGTCCCCTACACAGCGTCAGGTCATCTGAAATAGAAATCAGGGGCCGGATCCCGATTCGGCAGCACGATGACGTTCTCGTCCACCTCGGTGTACCACAGCACCTCGAACAGATGCCGCTCCAGCGCGCAGAGCTCGGGATGCAGCGCCAGATCACTGCGAGCCGCCCGGAACGCCTGCGGTGAGTCGAAGTAGAGTTCAGCGACGCCGTCCCAGGATGCCCCGGCCGCTTCATCGGCACGGTTGCGGAGATTCACCGTATAGCCCCGCAGGGCGGACAGGCTCGAAGTGAGCCGGCCATAGCGCCCGACCACTGCGGCCCGGAAGGCTGACTCGGACTGGGCTGGATGCCGCCGGAAGAACTGCAGCAGTTTTATCAGTTTGCGCTCCGGCCGCTCCACGGCCACGATCAGGTGCTCTTCCACCGGGCAGTGGCCGAGCCACCCGCCGGTCTGGGATGCGACATCGAAGAGATAGGCCCCGTCGTCGCAATTCCAGTCGGGGTCGAGACTCAGACCGTCCGCCGTGGCGCGGGTCGGCTCAGGCGTCAGCGCATGGGCGAGATGTTCCGGGCCATCGAAGTAGAGGGTCGAGAGGCTGTCCCACAACTCCAGGAAGTCAGCCGACTCGCCAAAGGTGATCTCACCATGCAGCGGGCCGATTCGCTCGACCAGGGGCGTGGCAGCACGCACGTCCACGCAATAGCCACGCAGTCCCTTCAGGCGGCGCATCATGGAGGCATGATGGCCGACGTGGCCCGCCCGGTACGCCTCGAAACCAAGCCGGTCCGAATCACGCCTGAGAAATGCCCAGAGCTTGAACATCGGCCACTCAGACCCGGCGGCCGAGCTGAGCACCAGCATGGATGGCGTTCATGATGCTGTTGCGGCCGAGGACATCGCCGATGAGTTCCACGGCCACCCCGCTGTCCTGCAGCGACTCGGGCAGTTCCCGATTGGGCTGGTTGTAGCCCACCAGGACGACGAAGCCGGCTTCCAGCCGCCTGATCCGGTCCGTGAACAGCACGCCGATCTCCACGTGCTCGGACGTGATCTCACGTACGTAGTGACCGCCAATGAACTCGAAGTCGCCTGCATAGAGCCGTTCCCGGGCAGCACCCGCAGTCACCGGCGGGTAGGGCAGGCTGGCGCCGATACCATCGAAGCGCGACACCAGGGTCACGGCCAGACCTGCCTGCAGCAGCACATCCGCCACGGAGATCGCCTCGAAGGACCCGGTGTCGTCATAGACCACCGCCGGCCCCCGGAATGCCGGCGGTCGGCCGTAGCCGAAGAGATCCCAGGACGAATGCACGTGGGGGAGATCGAAACCCGCTACCGGGGCCGCCGGCGTCGAGAGCTGGAAGCCGTCGTCGCGGGGCATGGTCCCGGTGGCCACGACCAGCAGGTCGGGATTGTCCTCGGCCACGCGCTCGGCATCCACCGGCGAGTTCAGGTGCACTTCCACACCCAGGGTCTCGATCTCCTCCGCCAACCAGTGAACGATGGCGCCAAGATCCTTGCGGTAGGGTGCTGCGGCCGCCATGGCCACCTGCCCGCCGAGACGCTGGGACGCTTCGTGCAACATGACCCGGTGTCCGCGCAGGGTGGCCGTGCGCGCGAACTCGAGCCCGGCCGGACCGCCACCGGCCACCATGATGGTCTTCGGATTCGCAACCCGGTCCTCGGGGTCGAAGCGCAACTCGGCTTCGCGGGAAGCGGTGGCATTGACGGCACAACTCAGCCGGCCCTTGGTCATGAGCTGACCGACGCAGCCCATGTTGGTGCCGATGCAGGGCCGGATCCGGTTCTCGTTGCCGTAGCGGGCCTTGTTCACCAGCTCCGGGTCGGCAATCAGTGCCCGCACCATGGACACCATGTCGGCCGCCCCACTGTCGACGATGTGCAGGGCGTGGTCCAAGGTCATGATGCGGCCCACCACGATCACTGGGCTGCCCAGGTTGGGCGTAATCCTTAAGTTGGCTTCCATTTCCACGCCAAGGGGATCGTCGGCAGGCGCGATCAGCTTGTGGAAGCGCCAGTAGGCACCCATGTGCAGGGAAACGTAATCCACCAGCGGCGCCACCCGCTGGGCAATGTGGGCATTCAGCGAAGCGGTCAGGCCACCCGGGACGTAGTCCTCATTGGGCAGGCGGACACCCACCGCGAACTCGCTGCCGCCCACCTCGGCACGAACCGCCTCGATGATCTCCAGCAGGAAGCGCATGCGGTTGGCATCCGAGCCACCGTAGCGGTCTTCGCGCTTGTTCAGCGCCGGCGACAGGAATTCATGGATCAGGTAGCCGCTGGAGGCATGGATGTCGACGCCGTCGAGGCCCGCATCCCGGCAGCGACGGGCAGCTGCAGCAAAGGCCGCCACCACGTCGTCGATCATGGTCTGGGTCATGGCAATGGGCACCACCCCCGCCATGGGGTTGGGAATGGCGCTGGCAGACCAGTGCTCGGGCATGCCCGCCGCCTCCGCATGACCGGCTCCCGGATGGTAGGCCTGCAGCAGCAGCTTCATGCCGGTGGGCCGTATGCGCGAACTGATCTGCTCTAAGAACTTCAGGCAGCTGTCGTCCCACAGCCGCAGCCGCCCCGGCGCACTCGGATGCACGCTGGTGGCCTCGATGGTGGACATGCCCACACCGCCCCGTGCCCGGGCCTCGTGATAGGCAATCAGCTCCTCGCCACCGAGCCCTGTGCCGTGCGGGCTGCGCACGATCCGGTTGGGGATGGTCACGGGCCCGATCTTCACCGGCTCGAACAAACGGTCGTAGTGTCCCACGGTCTCTCCCCCTCTCAGGCTTGGCGCTCAAACTGCAGCATAGCCAAGCCCCGGCAGCGGAACCATGCACGTGTGCTTGTTCCACCCCAGATCGAACCCGAATCCGAATTGATCATGCTGGAGAATCGAAGGTCAGCCTGCGCCGAAATCCGCCGCGCTGTGCCGCTCCGGCATGCGCTCTTCTTCCGGCCCCCAGACCTTGTTCACGCGCTTGCCGCGCACCACGGCCGGACGGACGTCGATGGCCCTGGCCCAGCGCTGAACGTGCCTGTAGCTCGCCACGTCGAGGAACTCCGAGGCACTGTAGAGATCGTGCAGTACGAGCGCGCCGTACCAGGCGTAGTTGGCCATGTCGGCAATGGTGTACTCGTCGCCGATGAGGTACTCGCGCTCGGCGAGGTTGCGGTCGAGAACATCGAGCTGCCGCTTCACCTCCATGGTATAGCGATCAATGCAGTACTCGATCTTGGTGGGCGCATAGGCATAAAAGTGGCCGAAGCCACCGCCGAGGTAAGGCGCGCTGCCCATCTGCCAGAACAGCCAGGACAGGCACTCCGCCCGCGCCGAGGGCACATGGGGCAGGTAGCGTTCGAACTTTTCTGCCAGGTACACGAGGATCGCCCCGGACTCGAACACGCGGGTGGGGGGCGTCGTGCTGCGGTCCACCAGAGCAGGAATCTTCGAGTTCGGGTTGGCGGCAACGAAACCACTGCCGAACTGTTCGCCATCACCGATGTTGATGAGCCAGGCATCGTACTCTGCCTCGGCGATTCCGAGTTCGAGCAGTTCCTCGAGCAGCACCGTGACCTTCACACCGTTGGGGGTGGCCAGGGAGTAGAGCTGCAGGTCGTGGTCACCCACGGGCAGTTCCTTGTCGTGGGTCGGGCCGGCAATGGGGCGATTGATCTTGGCAAAGCGGCCACCACTGCCCTGCTGCCAGGTCCAGACCTTCGGGGGGACGTACTCTGTCGCGGTCGAACTGTCGTTCACGGTGAAGACTCCTGGGAAGTGATCCTGAGGGCTACGCCGGACGTTGTCCGGAAACCCTGCGGGCGTCAACCGAACTAGTCGCGGAAGGCCACCTCGGCAACCACGGGGAAGTGATCGGATCCGGTGAAACGCCCGCGGCGAAGATTGACCACCTCGGCGCCGCCCCCGGCCAGAATGTGATCGATGGGTGTGAGCAGGATAGGAACGAAACTCGGCCAGGATGCAACGCTGCAGCGCCACACCGAGGGACAGTGAAGGCCGCTGACGTCGAGGAGCTCGCGGAACCTTGGCGCAAAGGCCGACGTGTTGAGATCGCCGAGAACCAGGGCGTAACCGTCGAGGTTCGCCAGCTCCTGCTGCAGCCAGTCGAGGGTCGCGTTGCGGGCCTCGAGGCTCCAGGGCGACGTGGGCGGATGGGTGTGCAGGGCAAAGACGGTAAGCAGGCGCCCCTCTACCTCCAGCGTCAGCTTCAGCGCCGGGCGGCCCGTGGTGTGCGGAGGCTGGAAGGTCTCCCGTGTACGCAGGGGGAAACGACTGAGAAAGCGCAGGTCCCGCCCATCGGCAGCCGGCATTTCGAAGCCGAAGGGATAGCGTGCATCGAGAGCGCCAACCCGGCCTCGGGTTTCGGGGTCGAGATCCCGCGGGAATTCGCTCCACCAGATGAGGTCGGCATCGAGGGCTTCACCCTGTGCAACGGCCGAGCGCACGGCGCGGGCGCTCTCGAAGAGATTGGCGCTGACGACGGTGATGGCGGGCTCGCCGAGGGGCGGTGCGCCCCGGCCCTGGAAAAGGCTGAACAGGTCCGGCAGCAGCAGCAGCAGGAACGCGGCGCCGCGCAGCCAGCGGCGCTGCCAGAGCAACCCCAGGGCCATCAGCAGAGCCAGCAGCGCGTACTGGGCGGCAAAGCTGGTCAGAATGTCCACCACCAGAACGTTTGCCGGCAGGAAGACCCGCCCGGGCAGCAGTGCGGCGAGAATCAGCAGCAACGCGAGGCTTCCGACCGTGGCCAATCGAGTCATCCATGCTGACGTGGCTGTCGTGGCGATGACCGGGTCCTCGGAGAATCTGAATGACGCAGCACGCGCCCAGCTGGCTATCGAGGCACGTTAACCGCCACCCGGGACGCAGACAATGCCAGTACGAATCCGACCCGTCTCGCGGCAGGTTCCGTCACGCCGGACGCGGCACCAGCCCGAGCTGCCGCGACTGGGCCACCAGCCGGCCCTGGCTGTCCCAGAGTTCACCGTCCTCTTCGAGAAAGCCACCGCTGACGAAACGGGTCGTGAAGCGCGCCCGCAACCACCCGGGCGCGGGGCGGGCCCGGATGTGGCAGGTGAGTTCCACCGTCGGCGCCCAACCCATGGGCAGGCGCGCATTGAAGATGGTGGGCGGGAAGGCGTCGAGGCCCAGCAGCATGGCCCAGGGGCTGACCTGTTCGGTCTCCTGCAGCCGGAACCAGCCGCGAATGCAGGCCTCACCGCTGGGTTCACCGCGACGGAATCCGGAGTCGTCCGGGTGCAGCCGCAGATCCACCTTGCCCAGGAACGGTGGCGCGATGCCCTCCTCGCTGTCGGAGGGGCGGCAGGCCTCCGGTTCCGGCAGCTGCGGCGGTTCGCCATCGATCATTTCCGGCGACTCGGGAACCTGACCGAGATCGCCGCTGGTGGCCAGCACCTGCAGCAGCGGACGATCCCCGGCCCGCAGCTGCGCCGTCACGGTGGCGAAGCGCTTGCCCGACTTCACGGTCTCACACAGCACCTCGGCCGGACCGACCTTGCCCGGATTCAAGTAGTGGGCGGTGATGGTGATGGGGTCGGGCCGCTCGCAATGCAGCGCGATGGCCCGGGCCACGATGGCCAGCATGTAGCCGCCGTTGGCGTTGCCGCCGATATCCCAGCCGGGGCGCAGGTGGGTGTCGAAGCGGCCTTTGCCGGCCGCAGTGACGGTGGTATCTGCAAGAAAGCTCATGGATGAGGGCTCAGCAGGAGAAAAAATCAGAACAGGGCGTCGAGGGCTTCCTTCAGGGTTCGAACCGCCAGCACGTCGAGCCCGGCAATGGGTTCCCGGGGCTTGTTGCCGATGGGGCAGACCGCGCGCTTGAAGCCGTGCTTCGCGGCCTCCCGCAGGCGCTCCTGACCATTGGGTACCGGCCGCACCTCGCCGGACAGCCCGACTTCGCCGAAAGCGAACAGTTCTCTCGGCAGCGCCACGTTGCGCATGCTCGAAATCACGGCCAGCAGCACCGGCAGATCACTGGCGGTTTCCGCCACCCGGATCCCCCCCACCACATTGACGAAGACGTCACTGTTGCCCACGGCCACCTTACCGTGGCGATGCAGTACCGCCAGCAGCAGCGCCAGTCGATTGGCGTCCACGCCCAGGGTCACGCGCCGCGGATGTGCGCCCTGGCTCTCATCCACCAGGGCCTGAATCTCCACCAGCAAAGGCCGGGTCCCCTCCCAGACCACCACCACCAGGGAGCCCGCCGCGGGCTCGGCATCCCGGGACAGGAAGATGGCGGAGGGATTGGCCACCTCCTTCAGACCGCGGTCGGTCATGGCGAAGACGCCGAGTTCGTTCACCGCGCCGAAGCGGTTCTTGTGGCCTCGCAGGGTCCGGAAACGGGAATCCGAGGCATCCTCGAGCATCATGAAGGTGTCGATCATGTGCTCGAGCACCTTGGGCCCGGCCAGGCCGCCCTCTTTGTTGACGTGCCCCACCAGCACCACGATGGCGCCGGACTCCTTGGCGAAGCGCACCAGTCGGGCGGTGGCCTCACGGACCTGGGTAACCCCGCCCGGCGCGCCGTCCACGGCTTCGGTCTGCAGGGTCTGCACGGAATCCACCACCACCAGGCCGGGTTGCTCCCGACTGGCATGGGCCAGGATGGCCTCCACCCGGGTTTCCGCCGCCAGCTTGAGATGTTCCTGAGGCAGCTCCAGGCGCCGCGCTCGCAGGGCGATCTGCTGCAGGGATTCCTCCCCGGTGACATAAAGCACACCGAGGCGGGCAGCGAGATCGCAGCTCACCTGCAGCAGCAGCGTCGACTTGCCGGCACCCGGATTGCCGCCGATCAGCAGCACGGACCCGGGCACCAGGCCACCACCTAAGACCCGGTCCAGTTCGCGCATGCCGGTGGCGATGCGGGGCTGGGCGTCGAGGCCCACTTCGGCGAGCCGGGTCACGGTGGAGACCTGCCCCGCCCAGCCGCTGCCGGTCCGACCGCTGGCCGGTTGCGCGCCCAAGGCCTGCTCGAGCGTGTTCCACTCGCCGCAGCCGGTGCATTGACCCTGCCACTTCGGATGCTCCGTGGCACAGTCGCGGCACACCCAGACTTCCTTCTGCCGCCCGCGCGCCATCTCAGCCGGGCTCCCCACCGAGGTACTCCCGGGGAACCCGGGAGGAGACCCCCGTGAGCAGTTCATAGCCGATGGTGCCCGCCGCCGTCGCCACCTGGTCCACCGGCAAGCCCCGCCCCCACAGCACCACTTCGTCGCCAACGCGGACGTGGGCAGCCAGGCGCAGATCGACGGTGAGGGAATCCATGGACACGCGGCCCAAGGTATGGACGTCACAGGCACCGATTCGCACCGGCGTGCCCGAGGGCGCATGGCGTGGATAGCCGTCACCATAACCGGCTGCGACGATGCCGATGCGCGTGTTTTCGGAAGCCGTCCAGGCGGCGCCATAGCCGACGCTGTGTCCGGCCGGAACCTCCTTCACCGCCAGCACACGGCTGCGCAGGGTCATCACCGGCGCCAGCTTGAGCCCATCGGCAGTACGACCGAGCAGTGGCGAAGCACCGTAGAGCATGATCCCCGGCCGGACCACGGTATCGCGCCGATAGCAGCCTGTGAGCAGGGCGGCAGAATTGCAGACGCTGGTGGGGCCTTTCGCCCCCAGCGTAGCCATGCCGAATTCAGTGATCTGGGCATCGGTGAGCGGGTGATCGGTCGTGTCGGCACAGGCGAAGTGGGTCATCATCCCGAGCTCCGCCACGGCCGCAAGGGCACTCAGCCGATCCTGGGCCTCCAGCGCTTCCTCGGCTTCGAGGCCCAGGCGACGCATGCCGGTTTCAATCTTCAGCCACAGCCGCAGGCTGCCCGCAGGCAACTTGGGAGCATCCTTTTCGATCAAGGCGAGCTGCTCGGGTCCATGCACGCCCAGGGTCAGGCCACAGGCCACCGCAGCCGCCAACCCGGCGCCGGAATGAGCCCCCTGAATCACCAGGACCGGTTGGGTGACGCCGGCCTCGCGCAGCGCCAAACCTTCATCGAGATCGGCAACGCAGAATCCGTCCGCGTCCGCCAGGGCCCGCACCACCTCGAGCATGCCGTGACCATAGGCATCGGCCTTGACGACCGGCCAGACCTGCCGCCGTCCGGCGCGGCGGCGGGCGTGGGCAAAGTTGCGGCGCAGGGCACGCAGGTCGATGGTCGCTTTGACCAGGCGCTGCATCAGTACTGCTCGTAGCGTTCGGGGGCCAGCGACTCGAAGCGGGTCAGGTGGCCGATGAACGCCAGACGGATCATGCCGATGGGACCGTTGCGCTGCTTGCCGATGATGATCTCCGCGGTGCCCTTGTCCGGCGATTCCGGGTTGTAGACCTCGTCCCGGTAGACGAACAGGATCACGTCTGCATCTTGTTCGATCGCTCCGCTCTCACGAAGATCCGCCATCTGCGGGCGCTTGTTGGGGCGCTGTTCGAGGCTGCGGTTGAGCTGCGAGAGCGCCACCACCGGGCAATTCATTTCCTTGGCCAGGGCCTTCAGGGAGCGAGAGATCTCCGAGATCTCACCGGTGCGGTTCTCGCCGGTGCCGGGGACGCGCATGAGCTGCAGGTAGTCGACCATGATCAGACCGATGCCTCCGTGCTCCCTGGCCACGCGGCGGGCCCGCGCGCGCAGGTCATTGGGGGACAGCGCCGCGGTATCGTCGATGAACAGCGGACGGTCGCGCAGCAGGGTCATGGTGGAGGCGAGCCGGGGCCAGTCGTCATTGGTGAGCTGGCCACTGCGGATATGGCTCTGGTTGATGCGTCCGAGGGAGGACAGCATCCGCATAATCAGGGATTCCGCCGGCATTTCCATGGAGAAGACCAGCACCGGCTTGGGCTCGTCCACCATCAGTGCGTTCTCGACCAGATTCATGGCGAAGGCGGTCTTGCCCATGGAGGGACGGCCGGCGACGATCACCAGGTCCGATTCCTGGAAGCCTGAGGTATAGCCGTCGAGGTCGGCGAAGCCGGTGGACAGGCCCGTCAGCGCACCCTTGGTGGCCACCAGCCGATCGATGCGCTCGACGGCCTTTTTCAGCAGCTCCCGGGCCCCCGCCGGGCCGCCGACCTTGGGCCGATCCTCGGCGATCTGGAAGACGGCGCGCTCAGCCTCGTCGAGCAGCTCCGAGCTCTTGCGTCCTTCCGGCGCGAAGGCGCTGTCGGCAATGCGCCCGGCCACATCGATGAGTTGCCGCAGCAATGCCCGCTCGCGGACGATATCGGCATAGGCACGCAGGTTGCTGACCCCGGGCGTGCTCTCAGCCAGCTCCGCCAAGTACACCGAGTCCATGCCCCGACTGGCCTGCCCCATGTTCTCCAGCGCCCGACCGACGGTGAGCACGTCGACGGCTCCGCCCTCTTCCATCAGTTCGACGATGGCACGCCAGATCAGGCGATGGTCGTTGCGATAGAAGTCCCGTTCACTGACCGCGTCGGAGATTTCCCAGTAGCTGCTGGAGTGCAGCAGCAGACCACCCAAGACGGCCTGTTCGGCTTCGATGGAGTGGGGCGGGATCTTGACGCCGGCGACCCGCGCATCGCCACGGGGGTCGGGCAGTCCCGGTGGCGCGGAATAGCCGGGGTCCGACATGCAAAGCAACCTCTGGAGTACCAGCCCGGTGAGCAGACCGGGGGCCGACTAGGTTGGGACAGGTGCAGGGAAGCGTCAAGCTCAGCGGCAGAACTGCAGTGATTGCCCCCGCCGACCGGCTGCAGAAGGGCTCTGCAACCGGACGGCGGGCCATCAGCATTACTCGGCGATCACCACCACTTTCACCGTGGTCACGACGTCGAAGTGAGTCTGGATCTCGACTTCGAACTCACCGGTGTTGCGGATCGGGCCTACGGGCATCCTTACCTCGGCTTTGGTGACCGCAGCACCGGTGTGCTCGAGGGCATCCGCCACTTCCCGCGGACCCACCGAGCCGTAGAGGCGGCCTTCATCGCCGGCACGTGCCGCGATGGTGATGCTGACGCCTTCGAGCTGCGCAGCGCGGGCCTGGGCCTGGGTGAGCACTTCGGCAGAGTGGCGCTCGAGATCCGCGCGGCGGGCTTCGAACTCTTCACGGTTCTTCGGGGTCGCCCGCACCGCCTTGCCCTGGGGCAGAAGGTAGTTGCGGCCGTAACCAGACTTCACGGTGACTTCGTCGCCGAGGTCGCCGAGATTGCGCATGCGTTCAAGCAGAATCAGTTGCATGGTGATGACTCCCGTCAAGCTTGCCCGTCGGTATAGGGCAGCAGGGCCAGAAAGCGCGCCCGCTTGATCGCCCGGGAGAGCTGGCGCTGATAGCGTGCGTTGG
>JAFIFJ010000092.1 GCA_020832085.1 Gammaproteobacteria bacterium
TTCCGGTGGCCCGTGACGACCCCGCTTTCAATCCGGCGGCATCGGAGTTCTTCGGCCTCCGCAACGACTCGACCATCAATAGGAACGAGCTGGTCCAGCCCCGCTTTGCTGTCAATTACACGCCTGATTTCGAGCGCAGCACCCAGTTCCGTGGCGGCGTCGGCCTGTTCCAGGGCATGTCAGCCAACGTCTGGTTGTCCAATCCCTACACCAACAACAACGTCATTCAGGGTGCGATCTTCGAGAACAACCCGGCTGCCGCCGGCATCACTTTCAGCCCGGACCCGAACAATCAGCCGGGCGACCGGCCGCCGCCCGGTCTCGGAGGCAACGTCGACATCGTCGATCCCAACCTGCAGCAGCCAGCGGTCTGGAAGGCCAACCTCGCCGTCGACCACGAACTGCCCTGGTGGGGCATGATCGCCAGCGCCGAGATGGTGTTCACCGAAGTTCAGGAAGGCATTCGCTACGAGAAGCCGAACCTCGGTGCACCCACCGGTGTGGCTCCGGACGGCCGGCCGATCTACTGGTCCACGACAGATCCGGATGAGTTCACCGGTACGGCTGCCCAGGCGGCGACCAACAGGAACCGCGACTTCGGCCTCGACAGCACCATCGCCCGCTCCACCAGCAAGGGCAATGGTCGCCAGCTCACCTTGAGCCTGCAGGGCGCGCCGGATCCGAACTGGTTCTGGAACGTAGCCTACACGCGTACCACCGCCAAGGAGGTGAACCCGCTGACCAGTTCCCAGGCCGCTTCGAACTGGAACAACTCCATCCGTGCCGACCGCAATGCGGATATCGCGGAGAACTCCATCTACGCCATCAAGGACCGCTTCACGGCATCCCTGAGCTACCAGAAAGAGTTCTTCCGCGACCTGCGCACCTCCTTCGGGCTGTTCTACGAAGGTCGCTCGGGCCGTCCGTTCACCTATACCTTCATCAACGATGCCAACGGTGACGGGCGCTCCGGTGTGGATCCGTTGTTCATCCCCGCAGGCCCGGGGGACGTCCTGTTCACCGGTGGTGCCGAAATGGAAGCAGCCTTCTTCGACTTCGTCGGGCGCACCAGCGGCCTGGAGAGCCAGCGGGGTCAGATTGCCGGCATCAACAAGCAGCGTTCCTCCTGGGTGAATCAGGTGGACCTGCGCTTCGCCCAGGAGATCCCGGGCCTGTTCCGGGGCAAGGGTGAAATCTGGGTGGACGTGCTCAACTTCGGCAACCTGCTCAAGTCGAGCTGGGGTCGCATCGAAGAAATCGGCTTCCCTTACGGTAACGGCATTGCCCGCTTCGAGGGCATCGATCCTGACAGCGGTCGCTACGTGTACAGCTTCAACGAAGGTCAGGTCCGCGACGAGATTCTCCGCGACAACCGCGGTGAGTCCCGCTGGGCGATGCAGCTCGGCGTGCGCTACAAGTTCTGAGGGCCGCAGTCACGGCTTGAGGTTCGCGCCGGGCAGGACGCCCGGTGCCACCCCGGACGGCCAGCAGGGATGCTGGCCGTTTTTTGTGGGAGTGGATCCATTGGGACGGCCGCTGCCCCGCCAACTTCAGGCTTTGCGGGCTTCCAGGGTGTACATCAGCGGCAGTCGTTCCCGGCCCGCCGGCAACACCCAGCGATCAGATCCCGGATGGACCTCTTCCATCCAGGGGAAGAAGCGCCAATCCAGGGTCTGGTGTTCGGCCAGCCGCGTCAGCACGAGACCGGCATCCAGCACCGCCTGCACGGTTTCGGCAAGGCCATGGCTCCATTCCAGGGTTTCCGGTGCCGCCAGGGGATCCGGATCGCCGGTGTAGCTGGCGCTGCTTTGCCAGGATTGGGGCGCCTCGGTTTCGAAGTAAGGAAACGTCACCACCAGTTCCTGATCGTCACGGTCGTCGGCGAGGGTGCTGAGCATGGGGTGACCTTCGCGCAGATACAGCCGGCCACCGGGCGCCAGCAGCGATGCCACGGTTAGCGCCCACTCGGCCACGGACGGCAGCCAGTTCAGGGCACCGACGCCGGTGTAGACCAGATCGAAGGTCTCCGGCAAAACGTCGAGCACCTCCGCCACGCTGGCTTCGATGTAGCGCACGTCCGGTCCGGCGCGGGCCGACAGGTCCCGGGCCACTGTCAGCGCCGAGGGTGAGAAGTCCACGCCTGTGACCGAAGCGCCGAGTCGGGCCAGGGACAGCGTGTCGCTACCGATATGGCACTGCAGATGGACGACCCGCAGACCGGTGAGGTCGCCGAGATGGGGGGCGTCGAACTGCACAACAGTAGAAAGATGCTGCGGGTCGGCAAGGAATCGGTCCAGACCGTAGGCCTTGCTTCTGGCGTGGATGGGAACGCGGGACTCCCAGTTACGCCAATTGACCGCAAAGGGGTCGTCCTTCATGTCCATGCCTCACATCAGGTGCCGAGCATGCTGATGCCCCGATCGGCCCTGCCCCCGGGCAGGCTGTTAGACTGCCGGGATTCGTCAAGGAGAGGGAGCCCCAAGCCATGAGTCGTATGCCTGCTGTCAGTCTGGCGGCCGTTCCCGGTCGCCGCAAGGCCACCCTGGAAGTGGCCACGGAGATCGAAAAGCGTGGTTTTTCCGGCATCTACTGCCCGAGCCTCGGTGACGCCATGACCCTGTGTCAGGGCATCGCCCTCCTCACCCGCGAGATTCCCTTCGGCACCAGCATTCAGCCCATCTACTCCCGGCGGGTGGAGGATCTGGCGGCCACGGCCAGCTTCATCCACGAGACCTCCGGCGGGCGGTTCCGCTTCGGCATCGGCGTCAGCCACGCCCCCATGCTCGCCCGTCTCGGCGTGCAGGGCGGGAAGCCGCTGACCGACATGCGTCACTTCGTCGAGGAACTGCGCGCGGTGCCGCGGGTCGGTGAGATGCCGCCGGTGGTGCTGGCGACCCTGCGCCCGAAGATGATCGGTCTGGCGGCAGAAATCGCCGAGGGCATGGTGTTCGCCAACGGTGCCCGTTCGCACACGGGCGCGTCCCTGGCCGCCCTGCCGGCGGCGAAGCGGGACGACGATGATTTTTTCATCGGCAATATGATCCCCACCTGCATCAGTGACGACGAGCAGGCGGCCATGGCGGTGAACCGGCGCACGCTCAGCAGTTACGCCCTGCTTCCGAACTACCGCAACTACTGGAAGGACGCTGGTTACGAAGAGGAGATGACGGCTATCGAGCAGGCCATTGACGCCAAGCAGCACGACCGCATCGCGGAACTGCTATCGGACCGCTGGCTTGCGGATACCACGCTGTTCGGATCCGTAGCCAAGGTCCGCGAGGGCGTGGAGGCCTGGTTCGACGCCGGCATCCGCACGCCCATCCTGGTGCCGTCTTCTGCAGCCGGCAATCAGATGAAGGCCATCGAGGAACTGTTCGCTGCATTCGCCTGAGTCACGAGGAGCCCCCCATGCGCAATGCCATTCTGGCCATCCTGCCTGCCGTGCTGATCCTGGCGGCCTGTGGCGGGCCGCCACCACCCCCGGCAGTCGAAGCGCCGACCAGGGAAGCGATCTCCGAGGGTTGGCTCGGCAGCCTGGACAGCCACGGAGATCGATTCCGGGCCCTGGAAGGCTATCTCGGTGGCTTCTCCTCCGCCATGTGGGAGGTGGGCGAACGCTATCGCCATGTGCATCAGGCCCTGCTCGATGACAATCGCGAACTGGCCGAGTATCACTGGGCGAAGATCGGGGATGCCATCCGCAATGGCTACCGCAAACGACCCGCCCGGCAGGCCAACGCCGACGCGCTGTTCCTCGATACGGTGTTCGCGCCCGTGGCTGAGTCCCTGGCGTCAGGGGAGGCCAGGGAGAGGTGGGCGGCTTTCGAGCAGGGGCGCGCAGCATGCGTGGCTTGTCACGCCGCTGAGGACGTCGCCTTCATGAACGATCAACCCATGCTGCGGGATCTGCGCGCACCCTGACGAGGGCGACTTCGTGGTCCATGGATCTGATGATTTCGGCACCGACGAGGTGCCTGCATGACGCCGCGCAGTCGCGCACCGAAGCGCGAGATCCTCGGCTGGGCCATGTTCGATTTCGCGAATCAGGCCTATACGCTGCTGATCATCACCGTGATCTTCGGCGACCTCTTCACCCGCGTCATCGTCGGTGACGGACCGGATTATCGCCTCGGCAACCTGTACTGGAGTCTGGCCCTGGCGCTGAGCTACCTGATGGTGGTGCTTTGCGCTCCGGTGGTGGGCGCCATGGCCGACCACACCGAGCGCCGCAAACAGTTTCTGTTCGTGAGCTACCTGCTCTGTGTCGGCACCACGGCCATGCTGTACTTCGTTGCCCCGGGCTGGATCGTCCTGGGCATGGCGCTGCTGGTGATCTCGAACTTCGCCTACGCCATGGGTGAGGTCATGATCGCGAGCTTCCTGCCCGGGCTCGGTCCACCTAGGGATCTGGGCAAGATCTCCGGATTCGGCTGGGCGCTCGGCTACGTGGGTGGCATGGTGTCGGCGCTGTTCGTGCTGCTCGTCCTCGGCGACGTCAGCCTCGAGAATTTCGATCGGATCCGCTGGGTCGGACCATTTGCTGCCGCCTTCTTTCTGCTGGCTGCAATTCCCACCTTCATCTGGGTCCGGGAGCCCCGGGCGGCACGTGTTCGCGCTGCAAGCCGCGGCTATCTGCAGGCGGGTGTCGAGCGGGTGCGGATGACTCTCACGCATCTGGAAGCCCATCGGGATCTCGCAGTGCTGCTGACCTCGGTGTTCTTCGCCATGAGCGGTATCGCCATTATCATCACCTTCTCCTTCATTTACGGGGCCCAGGTGATCGGCTGGGACAGCCAGGTCCGCACCCTGATGTTCGTGATCGTGCAGATCACCGCAGCCTTGGGCGCGGTAGGGTTCGGCGCGCTGTCCGACCGCATCGGCGCGGTGCGAACCTATCGGATCACCCTGCTGCTGTGGGTGGTGACCATTGGCCTGATCTGGGGCACGCCGCTGCTGGTGGATGCCCTGGCGCGCTATGCGGGGGTGCATTGGCAGGCCCAGTACGTCTTCCTGATCGTGGGCTGTGTCTCGGGCCTGAGTCTCGGTTCCAGCCAGTCGGCATCGCGGACCCTGGTGGGGCTGTTCTCGCCCCTGGCTCGCAGTGCGGAGTTCTTCGGGTTCTGGGGACTGTCCATGCGTCTGGCGGGCGTGTTCGGCCTGCTGGCCATCGGCTTGCTGCAGGCGCTGCTTGGCCTGCATATGGCCATCCTGTTCTGTGTGCTGCTGTTCGCGGTGGCGTGGGGGATTTCGGGCTGGATCGACGAGGCGCGCGGGCGGCACGCGGCTGACGCGGTCAACTCCCGCGGCGAATCGCCGGTCAACCGATGACGCGGGGGCTGGTGGGAGCCTCGATCCACCGGATCAGCCGTACGAAAGACGCCCACTCCTGATCGTCCCCGCCTCGTGCGAGCTCGAACAGGCCATCTCCGCTCTCCGCGGCGCGCACATAGCCCTGCAGGTCCCTGAACGTGGCGACGAAGGGAATGCGCAGAGAGATCAGAAAGCGCTCGAGCTTTTGGAACACCAGGGTGTTGCGGCGCACCCGGTTGGCCACCACCGCCAGCGGCACCGGTTTGCTGCGGTAGTGGCGGTCGAGCAGCAGATCGCCGATGAAGCGGGCCCCCGCCTTGATGTCGATGGCCGACGGCAGCACCGGAATCACGATGCGATCGGCTTCCCGGAGCCAGCGGCCGAAGTCGCTGGCGGAGAGGGCGGCAGGGGTATCGATGACCACGCGGCGGGCCTCGAAGGCGAGGCGCATCTGGAAGCTGCGGGTGGTGGATGCATCAGCAGTATGCTTCCAGGGCGCCACACCCTGAATCGGTGGCCGTGATTCGCCGCGGGCCTTGAGCCACTGGCTGGAGGAGCCCTGGGGATCGTGGTCCACGAGGGCCGTGTCCACCTCCATGGACGCGTAAAGGGCTGCCAGATTGGTCGTCAGCGTGGTCTTGCCGCAGCCGCCTTTGGCATTGACTACCAGGATTCGTCGCTGCTCCGGTGCCAATTCCGGCAGGCTGCGCCTGTTCACTGGGCGATCACCGGGCGCGGACCGTGTTGGTGCCCCGCCAGGCCAGGACTGCGGCGACGATGAAGGCCACAAAGGCCATCAGCACCCATGCGGGTATGGAGAGTCCGAACACCGGGTGGACCTCGGCGCAGTCACCGGTGCCTACGGTCATGGCCAGCAGGACTTCGCTCAAGGGAAACACTTCCACCATGTAGTAGAGGTCAGGCCCGCAGGCCGGTACCTGATCCGCCGGCAGACTTTGCAGCCACAGTTGCCGCAGAGAGAAGCCGCTGCCGATGAGTGCAGCCACGGTCACGCCGGCGGCGGCGACGCGATAGCCTCCGCCCCAGACTGCAGCGATCAGCGCCGCGATGCCCACGATACCCACCCAGATCCGCTGCATCATGCACAGGGGGCAGGGCACCAGACCCATCTGGTGTTCGAGGAAGAAGGCTGCTCCAAGCAGGCTGACGGCGGCGATGGCAATGGCGATGAACAGCAGCCTGGGGTTCTGCAGCATGGCCACGATTCAGCTCTCCCCGGCCACCCGCACCACCACCTTGCCGATGGCCTGACGGTCGGTCAGGCAGCGCAGGGCGGCGGCAGACTCCGCAAAGGGGTAGACCCGGGAGACCTTGGGTTTGATCTTGCCGGCAGTGAAAAGCGCGCGCAGCTCCTCCCAGTTGCGGGCGGTGGCTTCCGGTTCCCGGGCGGCGAAGGAGCCGTAGAAGACGCCCACCACCTGACAGCCCTTGAGCAGAATGAGGTTGGTGGGGACCTTGGGGATGTCGCCACCGACAAAGCCGACGATCAGTACCCGTCCGTTCCAGTTGATGCTGCGCATGCACTGATCGAACAGGGGGCCACCCACGGGGTCGTAGATGACGTCGGCGCCTTTGCCGCCGGTCAAGGCCTTCACCTTCTCCTTGAGTTCGCCGTCGCTGTAATCGATGCACTCGTCGGCACCCGCTTCGCGGGCCGCTTCGAGTTTCGCGTCGGAGCTGGCGGCGGCGATGACCCGCGCGCCCATGGCATGGCCGAGCTCCACTGCAGCCAGGCCGACGCCGCCGCCGGCGCCGAGCACCAGCAGGGTTTCGCCGGGCTTGAGCTGGCCGCGCTGTTTCAGGGCGTGGTAGCTGGTGCCGTAGGTGGTGCTCCAGGCCGCGGCCGTAGTCATGTCCATGCCGTCCGGGATGGGCCGCAGCCCCTCCGCCGGCAGGACGATCTGCTCAGCCAGACCACCGTGACCGCCGCCGCCGCAGACGCGATCGCCCACTGCCACGTTGCCCACGCCCTCACCCACCTCGATCACGGTGCCGGACAGTTCGCCGCCGGGAGAGAAGGGGAAGTCGGGCTTGAACTGGTACTTGCCCTCGATCATCAGGCAGTCGGGGAAGTTGATGCCCACGGCCTCGACT
>JAFIFJ010000093.1 GCA_020832085.1 Gammaproteobacteria bacterium
AGCGCCAGAACCTTCTCCGGATCACCGAATTCCTCTGCCTGCCATGCGCGCATGGTCTGCTCCTTCGCCGCAAAAACTGGCATTCTACCTGCACACGTGCTGGCAATGGAGTCCCCATGGATCTCGGTTTGAAGGGCCGCAAGGCCGTCATTCTCGGCGGCAGTCGCGGCATCGGCTTCTACACCGCTCAACTCATGGCCAATGAGGGCGCATCCGTAGCGATCTGCGCCCGCAACGCCGACGGCGTCACCTGGGCCACCGCAGAACTCGAAGCCTGCGGTGACGGCAAGGTCTTCGGCGCCGCCGTGGACCTGACCGATGGTGACGCCACCCGCGCCTTTGTTCGCGAGGCTGGCCAGGCCCTCGGCGGCATCGACATTCTCATCCACAATGCCAGCGGCTTCGATTCCAGCGGCGACGAGGACGGCTGGCTGCGCAGCTTTAAGGTGGACATGATGGCCGGCGTGCGCGCGGTGGAGGAGGCCCTGCCGCTGCTCAAAGCCTCGGACGCTGCCAGCATCACCTTCATCGGCTCCATGGCCAGCAAGTTCTTCTTCGGGCGGCGGTCGTCCTACGGTCCGGCCAAGGCCGCCATGCGCGCCTACGCCAACGAACTGGCCCAGTCCTTCGGCAAAGACGGCATTCGCGCCAATGCCATCTCGCCCGGTGCCGTGCATTTCCCGGGCGGGTCCTGGGACAAGGTCAAGCAGGCACAACCCGACTTCTACGCCAAGGTGGAGAAGAAGATTCCGCTGGGACGCCTCGGCACGGCGGAAGAAATCGCCCGCATCATTGCCTTCGTGGCCAGTCCCGCAGGGCTGTGGATCAACGCGACCCACATTGCGGCCGACGGCGGTCAGGTTCCGGCGGTGGATTGATCATGAGTCCAGCCGCCACCCGCCCGGCCTCCTACGACGAGTTCAAACGCCGTATTCGCCACATGATTTCGCCAAAGGGCCTGCAGCAGGGCCTCGCGCTGAAGCTCACGCAAACCGATGTCGTGATCTCGCCATTCCCCAAGTGCGGCACCACGTGGCTGCAGCAGGTAGTTCACAGCCTGCGCACGGGCGGCGATCTCGACTTCGACGACATCTCCGAAGTCGTGCCCTGGATCGAGACGGCCTTCGACCTGGGCCAGGATCTCGATGCCCCCCAACGCGCCAACCCGCGGGCCTTCAAGAGTCATCTCGGCTGGGATGCCGTGCCCAAGGGCGGTCGTTACATCGTCGCCCTGCGGGATCCGCGGGATGCGCTGGTGTCCCTCTTCCGCTTCATGGAGGGCTGGTACTTCGAAGCCGGCAGCATCGACATCGAGACCTTCGCCCGCGGCGAGTTCCTGGCCCGAGACGGACGCGACTACTGGGAGCATCTGGCATCCTGGTGGCGGCAGCGGGACCGGGACGACGTGCTGCTGCTGGCCTACGAGCACATGCACGCGGATCTGCCGGCTACGGTGCAGAGCATCGCCGCGTTCATTGGCGTGCCGTTGACCCCGACGCTCCTGGTGACGGTGCTTTCGGAATCGTCGCTGACCAGCATGCAGGCCCACAAGCACAAGTACGACGATAAGCTGATGCGCGAGCGCAGCGAGCAGGTCTGCGGGCTGCCACCTGGCAGCGACTCAGCCAAGGTCCGCAGCGGCAAGGTGGGCAGCCATCAGGAACTGCCCGCCACCATCATCGTAGAACTCGACGCCATCTGGGCGGAGACCATCCATCGGGAATTCGGCCTTGCCGACTACCCGGCGCTGCTGAACGCACTGCAGGGCAAACAGTAACCCGCCCCGAACCGCCGCCTCGGGGCGGGCCGCGACCTCAATCGTTGGTGGTGGCCTTTGCCGCAGTAACTCCAGCCACGCGGCCAAAGTAGGATCCCGGGCCGAGACTCAGCCCGCTGGCGTAGCCCCGCCCGTCTTGCGGGATGCTCGACACGCAGGCGCCGGCAGCATAGAAGCCGGGAATGACGTTGCCCGACTCGTCGAGGACCTCGCCCTCGGCCGTGGTGCGCAGGCCACCCAGCGTCAGGTAGTAGTAGATCGAGTTCGAATAGGACACGTCAAAGGCCGCGTAAGGGGCCTGATCCAGAGGCTTCACCCAGCTCGGGTGCTTGTGCCAGAGCGGATCCTCGCCCTTCGCCGCCGAAGCGTTGTAGTCCGCCATGGTCCGCTGCAGGGAACCGGCAGGCAGATTGAGCCCCGCTTCCATCTCGGCAATGGTCTCGAAGCCGTCCACCAGCCGGTGCTGGGCATTGGTGTTCTCCGGGTAGGCGAAGATCTCCGAATCCAGAATCAGGTAGGCCGCAGACTGCGGCTGCTCCGCAATCAGCTCTGCGGTGCGGCCGTGGTAGGAATCCTCGGCCACGAAGCGCTCGCCGCGGTTGTTCACCAGGATGCCCTTGATGAGTTGGGCCGGCGGATAGAAGGAAGCCGTGGCGATGGTCCCGCTCATGGCCTGGGTCCCGGCGCCTGCGGACAGGCCCAGCATCAGCGCCCCACCATCGTTGTTGGGAATGCCCAGGGCCTCGGCTGTCCTGGGCAGCTCGGGGCAGTACTGCTGCATCAGCTCCTGGTTCATGCCGAAACCGCCGGCTGCGAGGATCACGCCGCGCCGACCACGAACGTACAAGGTGCCGCTGCTCTGGCGCACCCGGACACCGACGATGCGACCGGCATCATCGCGGATCAGCGCCGTCACCTGACTGTCGCAGGCCACCCGTACGCCTGCTTCCTCACAGCGCGCGATCAGCGCATTCATGGCCAGTGCGCCGCCGCCGTCCCCCACCTTGGCCACCTTGTGCCCCCGCGCCACCGGCTTGGCAAACTCGTAGTAGGGCCAGACCTTCTCGTTGCCGGTGGACGCCAGACACTCGCTGGTGGGCGCGATGACGGCCTTGTCCTGGTAGTAGCTGCGCTCGAAGGGCACACCCTGGGTTTCCAGCCAATCGAAGTGGCTGGCGGCGTGGTCGCAGAACATGCGCACCATGCGGGCGTCCGGCGCTCCGGTGCTGGCCATCAGAAAGCGATACATGTCGTCGGCCGTATCCTCCACGCCCACCGCCTGCTGCACCGCCGTCCCACCGCCGAGATAGAAAATCCCCGCCGACAGGGCACTGGCGCCGCCGCCTCCGCTGGCCCGCTCGAGGACCAGCACGTCGGCGCCGGCGCGCCGGGCCTCCAGCGCCGCACAGGCACCCGCGATGCCATAACCGATGACCAACACGTCAGCCGTGTCGTTCCAGGCGCTGACATCACTGGCACGTAACAATACCGGTGGCTGGGTCATGGCGCTCAACTCCTGGTCCAGGCGGGCTGTTCAGCACGAAAGCCCAAGCCGTTTTCTGTGTTGGCCGGGCATCATCCCCGAATGGAACAGGTTCCAAAACTATGAAATTCGATAGCTCATCCCAACCGATGTTACTGTAACGTTACAAAATGTCGCGCTGACACCGGGGTCGGCGCGCATGCTCAATCGGGAGGGGAATCATGATCCGGTCCATCATCGTAGCGGGCGGCGCTGCCGCATTCGCCCTGCTGCAGCCTGTGGCCTCCGAGGCCCAGAGCCCTGCAGCACAGCCTCGAACCATCGACGAAATCGTCGTCACAGCACGTGGTCGCGAGGAAACAGTTCGCGACATTCCCGTGGCCATCACCGCCGTCAGCGGCGAGGATCTCGAACGTTACAATCTCAGTCGCATGGACGAACTCGGATCCCTGATCCCGCAGCTCGACATCGTCCGCGGCAACAGCGGCAGCGGCGCCAGCATCAACATGCGCGGCATCGGCTCCACCTTCACCAGCATCGGCATCGAGCAGTCCGTGGCCGTGATTCTCGACGGGGTCTACTACCCTCAGGGACGGGTCATCAACGAGGGACTGTTCGACGTCGAGCAGGTCGCGGTCCTCAAGGGGCCCCAGGCCCTCTACTTCGGCAAGAACGCTTCCGCCGGGGTCATCTCGCTGCAGACCCGCAATCCGAGCGACGAATTCGAGACCATCGTCCGTGCCGGCTATGAGTTCGAGCAGCAGCGCATGGATCTCGAAGGCGTCATCTCCGGGCCGATCAGCGACAACGTGGGTGCGCGTCTGGCGCTCAAGGGCTCGCGCAGTACGGACGGCTACATGACGAATTCGGTGCAGCCGACCACCTACACCACCATCGACGCCGCCACGTTCCAGACCTCGGTCTACGACGCGCCGGTGGCCCGACACGACAAATGGCCGCGGGAGAAGTCCCTGTCCGGGAGGCTGACCCTGGCCGGCGATCTCGATGACAACTTCTCCTGGAACGTGAAGGCCTCCTTCAGCCGTTTCGAAACCGAAGGGCCTGACGGCCAGTCGCAGATCTGGAACTGCCCGACCCTGAACGGCCAGTCCCATCTCACCGTTCCTGACCCGGACAATCCGGGGATGAACATGCCGGCGGCGAACCCGGAGGCGGTCTGCGGCGTCAACTGGGAGCACCAGCGCAACTCCATCCCCCCCGCCATCGCCGCCGTCACGCCCATCCTGAACCAGTTCGGCGGTGAGCGCGGCGAGGACTACCGTTCCCACGGCCTGACCGCCAAC
Organism: Gammaproteobacteria bacterium; assembly: GCA_020832085.1. Taxonomy (GTDB): domain Bacteria; phylum Pseudomonadota; class Gammaproteobacteria; order Pseudomonadales; family Azotimanducaceae; genus SLTB01. Next base: position 4,565 of record JAFIFJ010000093.1, read on the forward strand.
CTCGTCTATGGCTTCGACCAGGCCGAGGTGACGATGATCGCCAATTACCACAAGCAGAAGACCAAATGGGTCGGGGATTTCGACTTCACCGGTGCCATGGATACCTTCGCCGGCGAAGAGAATGACTTCGAGGCCTTCTCCACCGAACTGCGTGCGGTGACGCTTCTCGAAGGCCCGGTGAACTTCGTCTTCGGCGGCTACTACCAGAAGACCAACCGCGACTTCGTCCAGGACGTCTTCACCGGCGGTGTCGAGAACACCGCCGTCATCGATCCCAAGAACCAGTTCGTCTCCTTCGCCAAGATCTCCGCAACCGAAGGTGAAACCTGGTCGGGCTATGGTGAGGTGATCTGGGATTTCGCCCGCGACTGGCAGCTGACCGTCGGCACCCGCTACCTGCGTGAGACCAAGGACTCCTTCTTCCTGCAGCCCTACGTCAACCCCCTGCTGGCGGCTGTGTTCCTGGAGGGTGCCATCGAGGCCAATCAGAAGTTCACCAACTGGTCACCGGAGGCCACGCTGCGCTGGGAGGCCACGGACAATGTGATGCTCTATGCCGCCTACAAGCAGGGCTTCAAGTCCGGCGGTTTCTCCAACAGCGGCATCATTTCGGGCCTCACCGCGAACCCCATGGAGGACGCCGTCTTCGAACCGGAAGAGGTGGAAGGCTTCGAGTTCGGCATCAAGAGCACCCACTTGGGCGGCAGCCTGTCGCTGGAGGCCGAGGTTTACTTCTACGAGTTCGAGGATCTGCAGATCGACTTCTTCAACTCACCCACCTTCGCGTTTATCACCGAGAACGCAGGCAAGGCCGAAATCAAGGGCGCCGAGGCCCAGGTCACCTGGCTGCCGCCGCAGGTGGACGGCCTGACCCTGTATGCGTCGCTGGCCTACAACATCGCCGAGTACAAGGACTTCATCGCGCCCTGCTTTGCCGGCCAGACGCCGGCCATGGGCTGCAACATCTTCAATCCTGGCGAAGTTCCGAAACAGCAACTCAGCGGCACCAAGCGTCCCCTGGCGCCGAAGTGGTCCGCAGCCCTGCGTGCCGCCTACGAGCGGCCAGTGGGGAATGGCCTCGTCTTCGGCATCGCCAGCAATCTGCAGTACAAGGATGACCACGGGCTGTTCGCCTTCGGCCATCCCGCTGACCAGCAGAGCAGCTACGCCACGCTGGACGCGACGCTGAGCCTGCGCACCGAGGACTATCGCTGGACTGCGGAACTCATTGGCCGCAACCTCACCGACAAGTTCGCCATGCTGAGTTCCGGTGACACCCCGTCCACCGGTGGCAACACGGGCACGGACCAGGGCTTCTTCGCCGACCGCACCGGCAACCCGATCCTGCCGCGCACCATGGGGCTGGGGTTCACCTACCAGAACTTCTGACCCAAATGCCGGGCGGGGGCCCCGCGGCCGCCCGGCATCCGCCCTTCGAGTCAACTCC
>JAFIFJ010000099.1 GCA_020832085.1 Gammaproteobacteria bacterium
CGAAGCTGAAGGCACCGGCTTCGCTGCACGTCATGCCCATCGGCGCATCGCCCTGCGGGCGCTAGCGCTCTGTTGCGCGCCATCCATGGCGCGCCCCGCTTCGCGGCGCACTGCGTGCGACGCATTTCGATCCCGTCGAAACGCGCCCACAGTCAGCCCATCGCGCTTCGAGGGGTTGAAGCCGCCCGCCATCGCCCCCATCCAGAGATCTGCACGGCGGATCTGACCCGTGGGTCAGCGGCCGCCCGCCGAGATGTCACCCGCTTCCGCTCACCCCTGCGCGGCGGGTGGGCCCCGGAACATGCAAGGAGACGATGGGATGAGTGACGAGCAGCAGCATCCGGGCGACGCGCCTGAAACTGCACAAGAGCGCCCCGAGGCTGATGCCGAAGCGCCTGCGGCGGCCGAAGACCCCGAGGCCGTGATCGCCGCCCTGCGCGACGAGGTGGCCCAGTATCGGGACGCCGCACTGCGGGCCCGGGCCGAGGCGGAAAACGTCCGCAAGCGTGCCGAGCGCGACGTGGAGAACGCCCACAAGTTCGCCCTCGAGAAATTCGCCGGCCAGCTGCTGCCCGTGGCAGACAGCCTCGAGAAGTCGGTACAGGCCGCCGAAGGGCTCGGCGCCGACGATCCCAGCATCGTGGCGCTCAAGGAAGGGGTCGAGCTGTCCCGGCGCATCTTTCTCGACACCCTCGGTCGCGTCGGCATCGAGCAGGTGGACCCGGCCGGGCAACCCTTCGACCCCAACGTCCATGAAGCCATGTCCATGGTGGAAAGCGGCGATGTGCCTGCCAACACGGTGGTGCACGTCCTGCAGAAGGGCTTCACCCTGAATGGCCGCCTGCTGCGGGCCGCCATGGTCACCGTCGCCAAGGGAGCCAGCTAGCCAAGCTAGCCACACCGGAGCCCCGTGGGAGCGGATTCATCCGTGAATGGGCCCCAAGGGGCGCGCGTCAGGCAGGATCCTTCGCGGCTGACGCCACTCCCGCAGAGGGCGGGCCCTTGAATCCTGCAGCAACGCACCGATATAGGCAGACAATCCAACACGTTCCGACAGCGGCGCTGCCGCGGCGGGCGGAACGGAATCACGCATCAAGACCGGAGAAGAGCAATGGGTAAGATCATCGGCATCGACCTCGGCACCACCAACTCCTGTGTGGCCGTGCTGGAAGGCAAGAACCCCAAGGTCATCGAGAATGCCGAGGGCGATCGCACGACCCCCTCCATCGTCGCCTTCACCGAAGACAACGAAATCCTGGTGGGCCAGTCGGCCAAGCGTCAGGCCGTCACCAACCCCCACAACACCCTGTTCGCGGTGAAGCGCCTGGTCGGCCGCAAGTTCGACGACGGCGTGGTGCAGAAAGACATCGGCATGGTGCCCTACAGCATCGTCAAGGCCGACAACGGTGACGCCTGGGTGGAAGTGAAGGGCAAGAAGATGGCCCCGCCCCAGATCTCCGCGGAAGTGCTGAAGAAGATGAAGAAGACCGCCGAGGACTACCTCGGCGAGACCGTCACCGAGGCCGTGATCACGGTGCCGGCCTACTTTGACGACAGCCAGCGGCAGGCCACCAAGGACGCCGGCCGCATTGCCGGACTCGAGGTCAAGCGCATCATCAACGAGCCCACGGCGGCGGCGCTGGCCTACGGCATGGACAAGAAGCGCGGCGACGCCAAGATCGCGGTCTATGACCTGGGCGGCGGCACCTTCGACATCTCCATCATCGAGATGGCCGAGGTGGACGGCGAGCATCAGTTCGAGGTGCTCTCCACCAACGGCGATACCTTCCTCGGCGGCGAAGACTTCGACCTGGTCCTCATCGACTACCTGGCCGAGACCTTCCAGAAAGACCAGGGCATGGATCTGCGCAAGGATCCGCTGGCCAAGCAGCGCCTGAAGGAGGCTGCGGAGAAGGCCAAGATCGAGCTGTCCTCCAGCCAGCAGACTGAGGTCAACCTGCCCTACATCACCGCCGACAGCTCTGGCCCTAAGCACCTGGTGACCAAGATCACCCGGGCCAAGCTCGAATCGCTGGTGGAAAGCCTCATCGATCGCACCATCGCCCCCTGCCGGACGGCTCTCGAAGACGCCGGCGTGAAGGCCGGGGAAATCGACGACATCATCCTGGTGGGCGGCCAGACCCGGATGCCCATGGTGCAGGAGAAGGTGAAGGCCTTCTTCGGCAAGGAGCCGCGCAAGGACGTCAATCCGGACGAGGCGGTGGCACTCGGTGCCGCCATCCAGGCTGCGGTGCTGTCCGGCGACGTCAAGGACGTGCTGCTGCTCGACGTCATTCCGCTTTCCCTCGGCATCGAGACCATGGGCGGCGTGATGAGCGCCCTGATCGAGAAGAACACCACCATCCCCACCAAGAAGACCCAGGTGTTCTCCAAGGCGGACGACAACCAGACCGCGGTGACCATCCACGTGCTCCAGGGTGAGCGCAAACAGGCTGCCCAGAACAAGTCCCTGGGCCGCTTCGACCTGGCGGACATTCCGCCGGCGCCCCGGGGAATGCCGCAGATCGAGGTCGCCTTCGACATCGACTCCAACGGCATTCTCAACGTCTCCGCCAAGGACAAGGCCACCGGCAAGGAGCAGTCCATCGTCATCAAGGCCTCCTCCGGTCTGACCGAGGAGGAGATCGATGCCATGGTCCGGGACGCCGAGTCCCACGCCGAGGAGGACCGCAAGTTCGAGGAACTCGTGGGGGTGCGCAATCAGGCCGATGGTCTGGTCCACGCCACCCGCAAGACCCTCACCGAAGCCGCCGACAAGGTGGACGAGGAAGAGAAGACCCGCATCGAGGCGGCCATCGCCGATCTCGAAGGCGTGCTGAAGAGCGACGACGTGGCGGACATCCAGGCCAAGATGAACGCCCTCTCCGAAGCCTCCGCCAGCCTCGCCCAGAAGCTCTACGCGGATGCGGGCGCAGGCCAGCCCGAAGGCGCAGACAGCGGGGCGACGGATGGCGACACCGTGGATGCGGAGTTCGAGGAAGTGAAAGACGACGACGGCAAGAAGTAATGCCGTCCGGGTGGGCCCGCCGCGAGCGGGTCCACACATCGACGACCGGGCGCCGCGAGGCCTCCGGTCGTTGTCGTTTCAGGTAGCGGTGCGGATCTTGCCTGAGTTTCGGCAGGGAGCTGCCATCCGCGGAGCGGCCGGGGTGGGCCGCTCCACCATGCATTGACCAGGGGTAGAGCCATTCATGGCGAAGCGGGATTACTACGAAGTGCTCGGCGTTGGGCGGGATGCGTCCGAGGCCGAGATCAAGAAGGCCTATCGACGCCTGGCCATGAAGTACCACCCGGATCGCAACCCGGATGATCCGCAGGCCACCGAGCATTTCAAGGAAGCCAGCGAGGCCTACGAGGCCCTGAGCGACGCCGATACCCGGGCCGCCTACGACCGCTTCGGCCATGCCGGCATGGGCCAGGCTGGCGCGGGCGGCTTTGGCGGCGGCGGCAACTTCTCGGACATGTTCTCGGACGTCTTCGGCGACATCTTCGGCGGCGGTCGCGGCGGCCGCAGCGGACCGCGCCGGGGTTCGGATCTGCAGTACACCCTGCAGCTCGATCTCGAGCAGGCCGTGCGCGGGGACTCGGTGTCCATCAAGATCCCGACGCTCGTGTCCTGCCACCACTGCGGCGGCGACGGGGCCGCACCGGGGTCATCCCCGAGCACCTGCCCGGACTGCGACGGCGTCGGCCAGGTGCGCATGACCCAGGGCTTCTTCACCCTGCAGCAGACCTGCCCCCGCTGTCGCGGTGCCGGCAAGATCATCACCGATCCCTGCCGCCCCTGTGGCGGCCGTGGGGTCATGGAAGACACCCGGCATCTGTCCGTGAAGGTGCCAGCCGGCGTGGACACCGGCGACCGTATCCGCCTCTCCGGTGAGGGCGAAGCCGGCCCCTCCGGCGGCCCGGCCGGCGATCTCTACGTGCAGATCGCGGTGCGCGAACATCCGTTGTTCACCCGCGACGGACGCCACCTCTTCTGCGAAGTCCCCATCAGCTTCCCGGACGCGGCCTTGGGCGGTGAACTCGAAGTGCCCACCCTCGACGGCCGGGTGAAACTGAAGATTCCCCCGGAGACCCAGAGCGGCAAGCTGTTCCGGCTGCGCGGCAAGGGCGTGAAGCCCGTCCGGGGCGGCGAGAAGGGCGATCTGATGTGTCGGGTGGTGGTGGAAACCCCGGTCAACCTGTCGTCCGAGCAGAAAGACCTGCTCGCCCAGTTCCGCGCCACCCTGGTGGACAGTGAGCAGTCCCCCAAGGAGAAAAGCTGGTTCGAAGGTGTGAAGAAGTTCTTCGACGACCTGACGTCGTGACTATACTGCGCGTTGCAGCGACTGGGCGCGCATCGCGCGGCCGGCAGCCGCGACCAACGGGCAGATGGGCAGATGGGCAGATGGGCAGATGGGGAGCTGGGGAGCTGGGGAGCTGGGGAGCTGGGGAGATGCCGCTTCCTGCTGGGAGCTGCCGCGAACCTTCGCTCGCGCTGTCGCGGCAGAGACCTGCGATGAGCGGCCTGTGGGAGAGCCCTATTCGCGCAGCGAATGGGCCGATTGCGAGGCGCTGTGCCGAAGCTGACAGCCTTGGCTCCGCTGGACGCCATGCGAATCGGCGCATCGCCCTGCGGGCGATAGCGCTCTCCCACAGATGGGAGATGCCGCTTCCTGCTGGGAGCTGCCGCGAACCTTCGCTCGCGCTGTCGCGGAAGAGACCTGCGATGAGCGGCCTTTGGGAGAGCCCTATTCGCGCAGCGAATGGGCCGATTGCGAGGCGCTGTGCCGAAGCTGACGACCTTGGCTCCGCTGGACGTCATGCCCATCGGCGCATCGCCCTGCGGGCGATAGCGCTCTCCCACAGGCAGCGTGCCCAAATGTCGTACGATTTGGGAATCAATGACTTTGTTCCACGAGAGTGTGCACTGCGCGCCTACCCTCACTTTACCGCTGGCGGATTGACTCGATGACCGCACCCATACGCATTGCCCTGACCGGAATCGCCGGACGCATGGGCCGGACCCTGGCGGAAGCCATCGCAGCCGACGCCAAGCTGGCCCTGGCCGGTGCGGTGGAGCGACCCGATTCCTCCGTGATCGGCACCGACGTGGGCGAACTCACCGGACTCGGCCGCAACGGCCTGCTGGTGGCCTCCGAACTCGATCAGGTGATAGCCGGCTGCGACGTGGTGATCGATTTCACCGCACCCGCTGCGACCCTGGCCCACCTGGCCTGCTGCCGTGAAGCCGGCCGACCCCTGGTCATCGGCACCACCGGCCTCGATGCGGCCGCCAAGGAAGCCCTGTCCGCCGCCGCCGCCGACATCCCGGTGATCTATGCGCCGAACTACAGCGTCGGCGTCAATCTGAGCCTGAAGCTGCTCGACATGGCCGCCCGGGTGCTCGGCGACAGCGTCGACATCGAAATCATCGAAGCCCACCACCGCCACAAGGTGGACGCGCCCTCCGGCACTGCCCTGCGCATGGGCGAGGTAGTCGCCAAAGCCCTGGGCCGGGACCTGGCCGATGTGGCCGTCTACGGCCGCCAAGGCCACACCGGCCCAAGGGAGCGCAGCACCATCGGTTTCGAAACCATTCGCGCCGGCGACATCGTCGGTGACCACACCGTCATGTTCGCCGCCGACGGCGAGCGCCTCGAGATCACCCACAAGGCCTCGAGCCGCATGACCTTCGCCGCCGGCGCCGTCCGCGCCGCCGTCTGGGCCACCACCCAACCCCCCGGCCTCTACGACATGAACGACGTCCTGGGCCTCTGACCAAGCCCCGACGCATTCGATTCGATAGACGCGGCGACACCTTGTGGGAAGCTCACGAAGCGCAGCGTAGTGAGCGATGGCCTGCCGCGCCGATCACGCTTCCTGAAGGCCGCGCGCCTGCAGTCGGCTGCGCACCCAGAGCGCCGTTCGGAGCGCCCACCGGGACACCCATGCGAGCCTGGACGCCAGCATCCCGACATGCTGTAATGTCAAGCATTACACTTCGGCTGCACACGACGACGATTCGCTTCGTTCCTGGGGAGTTACGCAGTGAGCAGGTCGAGGTTCGCGCGTCTGACCTACAGCTTCGAAGGGGCGCAAGCCACGCACGTGGCCCTGCAGGGGAATCACCAATGGACAACAGCCCAGAGACTGCAAAGACCCGGCCGACCCACCCCGGCGCCATCCTCCGTGAAGAAGTGCTGCCGGCCCTGGGCATCACGCAGACCGAGTTGGCCCGACGCCTGGGCGTCTCGCGGCTGTCAGTTAACGAGCTGATTCACGAACGACGGGCCGTGTCCCCCGAGATGGCCGCCCGCCTGGGCAAACTGCTCGACACCCTGCCCGAGTCCTGGCTGCACATGCAGATGAAGTTGGACCTCTGGGAGATCGAGCAGGACCCGAATCGCTTGGCTGCCGTTCAGCCAATCAATGAGTCGAACTGAAGCCAGCGCCTGCCGAGCAACCTGTCATGGGTCATGGCCACGAACGCGGCCTCAGGGAAGCGAGGAGACAGGATTGCCTCCTCGCTATGGCGCCAATGCAGGCGCAACCTGCAATTAGGGCTAGCTACGGCGCCGCATGACACCGGTGGCGAACAGGCCAATCAGCAGCAGCGCAAGCGGGCCTGGCGCTGGAACGGTGGCGCTGCCAACTGAGTAGGTGAGCCCCACCAAGCCGCCGTTGAAACCATCTGGCCCGAAGCTGACCCGGAAGCCTTGCGTCGAAGATTGATTGACACTCACGGTGAACGGCGTGGATCCCAGCACCGCGGCGGTATCGGAGAGGATCGCCGTGGTGGTATCGATGAGATCGAAAACGCTCCATGCAACTGAGCGGTTTGCGTTCAGCCAACCTCCCAGCTGAAAGTTGACCAGGGTCAGTTCCTGGCCGCCGAGCGGTCGGATCTCGAAGACGCAAACTGCGGCGGCGTTGGAACCACAGTAGAACGCGTCCTCCCCGCTATAGTCGCCGTTCCACTTCAAAAGGTTGCCGTTGACGCTCCAGGTAAAGTCGACGTCCGCGGTGTCGCCGAAGGTATCGGGCACTGCGATGCCGTTGGATGCAGCAAAGTCACCGGCGCTGAGAGTTATGGGTGCCGCCTGAATAGTGCCGGCGAGCCCGAAGCAGACGGTGAGTACCACGATCGAGAACAAGTGATTTTTTATTGTCATTGACCACACACTCCAGTTGGGATGGTTCGCACTACCGCTTCAGAAACGCAAACATAATGCCAAAACGTAAAGCTTTGATTTGATTGGGGTTCGAGATCCCCCATGGCCGGAAGCGTAAAAAAACCTGACGATTTCGGCCGTCCGGCGGGGGCGCAATTTACACTCGTCCCAATCGGGGCGATGCTGGCGCAATCGGCGTCGGCACCGAGTCAGGCGCCGCTTCGGCACAGGCGTCCTCGAGCCGAGCAGACAGCCTGCCTTGCTGTCCCTTCCACAGTTTTCCCGTCGTCGAATCGCAGTCAGCACCGCCCCGCTCGGCCCGAGCGGGGCGGTGTACTGCTGTAGCCGCAGGGCCGATCTTTGGTGCATCGATAGCCACCCCTTCATGGCTGTCGAATTTCTTTACACCTCGCTCCTTGTTTCCTGGGAGCCAAGGAATGATTCGCAAGGGGATCAGTGGTTTGTGAGCATGGAGCGTGGCTTGCATGAGGTACCGGGTGGACCCTGAGGGGTTGATGTCCATGCGTCCGCGCCGCCTGTCAGGGGTAAGACTGAGTCAGGTAAGGCTTGGGATCGCGACGCCGGATGCGGGCCCGTGAAGCTTGTCATGACTGAGAACTGACCCCGTCCTCCTCCTTGCTTGCTCGTCGAGTTGCTCCGCGCAGCGATGCAGGAGCGGGGTGCAGATCCCTCCGGCCGTGAAACAACACCAGGCACAGCCGATGCTGTGTCAACGCGGGCGTCTACCCTCATGCTCCGCGTCAGATGCCCGACTAATGGACTGCCATCACAAAGGAAAGGAGGCCCTGAAGAAAATGGTTGTACCTTCGCAAAGCTCCCGCGTGCTGTTTGTCGATCTGAACAACTTCGCCAGGTATCCGACCCAGTCGGTGGGGTATCTGGTGGCTCCTCTACGTCAGGCAGGATGGACCGTTGAGGTGTTCTCCCCGTTCTCGACCGGTGTGTCCGGCGTGGTTCGGGAGCCCCCCGTCCGGCCGTGGAGTCTGGCGCTCGAAAGGATAGGCTATCGCACGGCCATTTCGCGCAGCCCCATTGTGCGCCAGATGCGCAAGGCCGCAGCCGCGCTCGCGGCACCGCAGCTGGCACGGGCCACCCGGTGGGTCGCCCGTCGCTTCGTCCAGCGGCTCGATGACGGCGCGCAGGTGAACGCCGTATTGATCTCTGCCTACCTGATGTATCACCCCCTGTGCGAGGCCATGGCGGCCGCGTGTGCGGAGCGCGGCATTCCGGTGTTATTGGGCAGCGCGGCTTTCGCCCAGCCAGAAGTGGTACGAGAGTGGCTGCCCATGCGGGGCGTGACGGCGATCGCCGCAGGCGAGCTCGAATTGGAGCTGCCGGAGATCCTCCGGGCGATGACTGCCGGAGAGGATTTGACGCAGTTTCCGGGTCTCTGGGTGTCGAAGGACTGCGAGCTGAAAGGCAGCGTTGCCCCGCCAAGGCCTGCGCTGGATCGCCTGCCCTTTCCCGATTATTCCGACTTTCCCTGGGAGCGCTATCCCAATCGAATTGTCCCCGTGATCACCGGTCGCGGCTGCGGATGGGGCATATGCACCTTCTGCTCAGACGTCGTCACCGCCGCCGGTCGGACGTATCGTTCCCGCTCCCCGGAGTCGGTTCTCGAGGAGCTGCGCTACCAGGCGGAGCGCTACCAGACCAAGCTGTTCGCATTCACCGATTTGAAGCTGAACTCGAACCTCGATCTCTGGCATACGCTGATCGAACGCTTCCAAGACGCCGTGCCGGGCGGGCGCTGGATCGGCGCGGTGCACATCGGTACCAACGGGCCCAATGGCCTGAGTCGGGAGGAGCTTCAGGCCGCGGGCCGGGCCGGCATGGTGCGCTTGACCACCGGTCTCGAGGCAGGCAGCCACAACCTTCTGAAAATCATGAGGAAAGGAACGGACCTCGGGGTCACTTCGAGGTGCCTGCATGACGCCAGCGAGGCGGGCATCAGTGTGCGAACGACGATGATCGTTGGCTACCCTGGAGAATCAGTGGAGGACCTCATCCAGACCCGGGACTTTCTGAGGGCCCATGGTTCATGCATCGAGCGCGTCGTACTCAACCGCTTCCAGATCATGACCGGCACGGCTTTTCATCGCCAGCTCGAGGACAAGCCCGGCCGCGCTCCGGGACTGTCGCAGCTGACGCCGAACCATCGGATGGCGCAGCTGGAGCACCACTATCTCCCTGCTGATTCGCGACCGTACCGCCGCGCTATCGACGAAGTGCTCGCTGAGGTGCATGCGATCAACCGGCGACCGATCATGGCCATTGCCAGGGATTTCGAGGGCGTAATGTGAGTGCTCCCCGGGCCGGCACGCTGGCCTTGACCCTCCCGATTCAAGTGGATCCCTTTGCGCTCCAGCGGCTTCTCGAAAGCGGCTTCGGTGTGTCAGGAAAACTTACACTTGCCGTTTGAGTTCTGCGCCGCATGCGTCTCTTGGCTGCTCGGTAGAATTACTAACCCTATGATAATTATTGAGTTACCAATGCCAGGTATGGAGTGGGCTCGGAATTTGCAATTCCACGCTCGGACACACGATTCCGACAGCTCATGAAGTCAGCACAGGATATACACGATGAATGCACTCGCCCGAATCACAAGAACGTTTCACCGCCAGGGTGGGCTCGCGACCAGCTTGCGCCGGATCGCTGCGACCTGCGCCCTTTCCCTCGGGTTCATGGCTGCTGCACATGCGGCGCCCATTACAGGAACGCCAGTAGGCAACGATTTCGGCTGGGCTCCGAACAGCACCAACGCCCTCAACTTCGCCGAGGCGGTGCCAGGTCGCGAAGGCCAAGTGGCGCCCTACGTACTCTTCGTTTCCAACACAACAGGGTCCGTGGTGCTGGACTTTTTCAATTTCGCCTCGGCAGGGATTGCCTTCTTCGAGATCAGGATCGACGGTAATGCCGCCGGAACGAATCCCCATCCGGTTGTAACCGGCGATACCATTCATCCCGGGGTCTTTGTGGGTAATCAGGCCTCCGAGCTGAACCGGGAGTTCCTTGCCTCCTCCTTCGTCGATGTGCGCCTCGCACTGGGTGGCGAGCGTGACTGGGACTTTGACTGGGTCCGCTTCGATGTAGCCAAGGTTCCGGAGCCGTCGGCATTCGTTCTGGTGGCCTTTGGCCTGCTCGGGCTGCTGCTCGGCCGTCGCCGCCTGACCAGCTGAACCTATCCCCCCACTCGGGACCCTCGAGGCCACCTGCGCTGCGGCGTCAGGTGGCCTCATTGGTTCAGGGCATAGCCCGGCCTCGCCTCCGCACGCGATTCGCCCTGTCAGAAGTGGGGAATCGAAACAAAACAATGCAATGAAAAAAGTCGCCATAAATACCGGAAGCGACGAGCCAATCGACTGACCCGGTCAGCGCCCGCGGAAAGGATGGCCGCTGATTGCATTCCTGTCGCTTTCACTACCGCCCCATCTGACGCCAAGCAGTGCGTTGTGCTGCTGTGTTCAGAGGCGCCGCGGATGGCATCGATCGCCACGTTCGCACAGGCGTCGAATTTCTTTACATCTGCCGGCTTTCTGCATGGAAACGAAGCAAGAATTCTTACTGTAATGAGTGGCCAGCGAGCGAGGAGCGGGGCTTGCGTGAGGTACTGGCCCGGCGCCTCGGCGTTTCGCGGCTGTCAGTCGACGAGCTGATTCACGAACGACGGGCCGTCTCCCCCAGATGGCCGCCCGTCTGGTCAAACTGCTCGACACCCTGCCCGAGTCCTGGCTGCACACGCAGATGAATTTGGACCTCTAGGAGATCGAGCAGGACCCGGCGCTGGAACGCCATCAATGGATCTAAACATCTTCCACTGCATCCCATGGACATCAACCTCAGCTCGATGCCGTGTTGATTTCTGCGCGCATGATCATCAGCCGCTGCCCGATCAGCGAAACCCTGGTTGCGGGTCGTGATTTGAGCGGCATTTTCTTGGCCTGACCGCATTCACCCGCGCCATGTGGAATACCGAACTGAACTCGCCTGCGCACGCCGTTAGCATTGCCGAACTGGGTCGAAGCTAATGATGCGCTGCAAGAAGGCCCAACGAATATTGGAAGCGACAAGGCCAAAGGTTCACCCCATCCGCACCTGCGGAGATGGCTGTCGCTTCTTGCATTCGCCCTACCGCTCGCGCGAATTGTCGATGCCATCACAATTTTGTGCATCGAGCCGGCGCGCTTCGGAGCACGACCTATACTCCATACGGTCCAGGCAGGGACCGTATGTCGAGACAAAGGTAAACCCGTCGAGAGGCGGGGACGCAAAGCCACCGGTCCTCACGAACAGAATGTTCGAGGACAGCGGAGCTGCCGCTGACATGGCATGACGCCACTTCAGCCCAATTGCCAGTCGGCAATCGGCGTGACGCGGTCCGAAGGCGCTCCGGCGCCATCACGATCCCGTATCTGAGTCTCCGACCCGTGCACGGACGCGATTCCGGCCTGCAGGGCAGCGCCCCGCAGGCCTAGCGCCAGGAGACTTGAAGATGCTCCCCATACCCCGTTGCAACCCAGCGACGCTTGCCGGAAGCTGTCGTTTTGGCGCTGTCGCAGGCTTCGTCCTTGCGTTGCTGTTCTCTTTGAACCTCGCCTTCGCCCAGGCGCCTGATGCCCGGGGCGGCGATCGTGCTGAGCGCTGGGTGCCTGGCCAAGTGTTGGTGAAGCCCAAGCCCGGCCTGTCAGATGAGCGCCTCGAGCGCATCCTCGCCCGCCACGATGGCCGCACGGTTGGCCGCATCCCTCAAATCGACGTGCGCATCATCCAGGTTCCGGAGCACGCGGTGGAGCGGGTGGCCGCGGCGCTCGCGCGCAACCCGAACATCAAGTTCGCAGAGCCGGACTATCTCAGAGAGCCGGCCTACGTCGAGCCGAACGACCCACGTTTTGGAAATGCCTGGCACCTGGGCAGGATCCGGAGCCCAGAGGCTTGGTCCGTCTCCCAGGGCGATGGCGTCATCGTTGCCATCCTCGATACGGGCATTCACGCCAGTCACCCGGATTTCCAGAACAAGCTGGTGAAAGGATGGAACTCGGCCAGCCAGAACGACGACATCACTGACGTCCACGGCCACGGCACCCAAGTCGCCGGAACAGTTGGCGCGGCCACCGACAATGCCACCGGCGTCGCGGCGGTGGGCTGGGATGCCCGCATCATGCCCATCCGCGTGACCGACCGTAGTGATGGCGCGGCGTCGTCGAGTAACATGGCCCGCGGTTTGACCTGGGCTGCCGACAACGGTGCCCACATCGCCAACATGAGCTATCAGTCGTGGCGGGACAGCGTTGTCGTGAGCGCCGCGCAATACATGCGCGATCGTGGCGGCGTCGTGTTCGGCGCGGCGGGTAACGGTGGGACCGACACAGGGGCCAAGCCGAATCCCTATGTCGTGGTGGTCAGCGCGACCAACAGCAGCGACAGCCGTACCAGCTGGTCAAACTATGGCGAATACGTCGATCTGGCCGCACCTGGCGCAAGCATTCAAACCACCAGCGGCTCCAGCAGTTATACCTCGGCCAGCGGTACCTCGTTCTCGAGCCCCGTGACGGCCGCGGTCGCTGCTTTGGTGAAGGCTGCGAATCCCGCGCTCACGCCGGATCAAGTAGAGCAGATCCTGTACAGCACTGCGGTCGATCTTGGCGCCGCCGGTTGGGATCCATACTTCGGCTGGGGTCGCGTGGATGCAGCCGCTGCAGTCGCCGCTGCCTGGACTGCCGACGTCGATACCGAAGCGCCTGCCGTGGGCTTCGCCTCGCCGAAAGACGGAGCGACCGTAGGCGGTGACGTCCACATCAGCGTGGAGGCAAAGGACAACGTCGGCGTGACCCGGGTCGTGGTGTTTGCCAATGGCCGCGAACTGGGCAGCGAGTCGGTCGCGCCCTACGAATTTGTCTGGGACACCACGCTCGAAGCTGATGGAAAGGCCGATCTCCTGGCCGAGGCTTACGATGCTGCCGGTAACGTCGGCCGCATAGCCATCCGCGTGACCATCGAGCAGCCAACGGTACCGGAGCCTGACCCTGCGCTCGATGATTCGAGCCCAGCCCCAGCCCCAGCCCCAGTGGATGATGACGAACCGCCTGTGGTCGCCTTCATCTCGCCCAGCGATGGCGAAGTCGTCAGCGGCAATGTGCGCATTGAGGCGGCTGCCAGCGACAACGTCGGCGTGGTGGCCATGGCGCTGTTCGTCGATGGGAACCAGCTCTGCACCAGCACCTCGGATTCCATCCGTTGCAGTTGGCACACCCGGCGCGTTGCCGATGGCAAGTACGTCATTAGCGCAGAGGCTACTGATGCGGCCGGTAATGTGGGTGTGGACAGCATCGTGGTGCAGATCGGCGGGTCGAGTGGCGACGGTGGAGGCGGCCCGCCCCCAGGTAGAGGGAACAACAGGTAGTTGGACCCCGGAGCCAGAAACAAAAACCCCGCCATGAGGCGGGGTTTTTGTTCATGCGACTCGAGTCGGAGTTTAGACGAGGCGTCTGCGGCGGACCAAGCCGAGAGCCAGGAGGCCGATGGCCAGAAGCGCTATCACGCCGGGCTCAGGTACGGTTTCCGGAGGACGGTCACTAGCGCCCCAGAACGTGATGTGGCTCAGACCCATGCCTGCGCCCGCCGGGCCGTCTGCCTTGGCGTACTCAACGATCAGATCGAGGAGGCCAGCGTTGTTCCGGAAGAAAGAGGTGCCCGCCCCAGTCTTGATGGCGAACCACAAGGCGTTGGTGGTGAAAGTGTGGGAGTCCTGGTCGACCTCAACCTTCGTGGTGTCGTCTGCCGAGAGGTCAAGGCCCATCAGGGCATTCAGGATGGCCGTTTCTTGAGCCTCATTGTTGGGCGTGAAGTTGTAGACGTCTGCGAACGAGGCCGAGAGTTCGCCTGGATTGTTGATCACGCCTTCGCATGCCGGATCAATGGCTCCCGCGGTGCACTCGAGAAAAGCTCTGCCAGAGTTTTGATCGATACGGATGACGTTTGCCTGTGCGGAAATGCCGAGAGCCATCAAGAGGCTCGCGCCAAGAATTCCGCTCCATAGCCGGTTGGTGAACTTGGTGATCATCTTCTTTGAATCTCCTATGGGAGACAGCGTTGTTGTCGTTTCGGGTTTTGGTGTTCGCTTTACACGTCGTTTGCAAAGCATGATTCGAGCCAAACTATTAAGGAGCTTTGGATTCAACAGGTTATGACGGGGGCGGTCATGCGTAGGGGGCCGCAGAGGACGATTGTGTAAAGCTTCCTGACGCATTGAATCAATGCCGCGGTCAATTTGTCGGGCTACCGAGCCGATGAAGCCTGAAACCTGGGTTTTTCATTCAGATCTCGCGCATTTTGCCGTCGCCGCGTGAGCAGACATGTAAAGAATCTTGACGGGTCGATCCCGGGGTGTAGGTGAGGAGGTCAGGCTAGTGTGGGCCTGGGGCAAGGTCAGGCGGCGCCAACGACGTGGTTTTTGGGGCAAGCGAAGAGCGTGGGGGTGGTTGGCGTGCCGATGTCAGCGCACGCTAAGCCGATCGTCGCAGGCGAGGGTATTGGCATTTCCATTAACGAAAACGCTGGTGGTGAAAATATCGCCCTGACGGGCAGTATCGGATTCATCGCCGTGTCTTCGACGCAGATGGTATTCGACATCGACCTTGCGAATGCCTCCTCGCACGGTGCGCGCATGGTGAGCATTGGCTTCGATATCGCCGTGGTGGACAGCTTGACGGGTACGAACACCAGCGGTGGTCTGGATGTGTGGAAGGTCGAACTTGATCCCAAGTGGCCGATGAACGGAATTCGGGTCAACCTGTGCATTTGGGTCGCAGGTTCAGTGCCGATACTCCGTTCCTGGAACACGTAGTGGGTTTTTTTAATTTGGCGAGCAGTCGGCATACGCTCGGCTGTTCGCAGTCGCTGGGGCTTGCTTGCCGTGCGGAGATACCAGCGTGTCCGCTGCAACCTTCCTGGCGGCTCTGGTGGAGAATGCGATAAATCATTGATTTAAAGATCACACTTGGACCGGAGCGCGCCCATGTGGGAGGGCCCTATTCGCTTAGCGAATGGGCCGATTGCGAGGCGCGCTGCCGGAGCTGACGGGGTCGCCTCCGCGTGATGCCCAGCAGATCGGTGCATCGCCCTGCGGGCGCTAGCACCTTCCCACATTGGCGTGCCGCGAGCATCTGGCGAGGCGCTCATCCCACCATGGCGTGTCGCGAGCATCTGGTGCTGCGCCCATCCCACCATGGCGCATCGCGAGCATCTGGCGCTGCGCCCATGTGGGAGGGCCCTATTCGCGTAGCGAATGGGCCGATTGCGAAGCGCGCTGCCGGAGCTGACGGGGTTGCCTCCGCGTGATGCCCAGCAGATCGGTGCATCGCCCTGCGGGCGCTAGCACCTTCCCACATTGGCGTGTCGCGAGCATCTGGTGCTGCGCCCATGTGGGAGGGCCCTATTCGCGTAGCGAATGGGCCGATTGCGAAGCGCGCTGCCGGAGCTGACGGGGTTGCCTCCGCGTGATGCCCAGCAGATCGGTGCATCGCCCTGCGGGCGCTAGCACCTTCCCACACGCACACGCGCTCAACCCAACGCTTGTTCGTTCCGCGATGGCGTCAACAAAGTCGGTGAACCGCTACTGCAGAGGGCGCCGGACCTTGGCCCGCATCCGCATGGTCCCAAGCAGCCCGAAGGCCAACCCCAGCAACGCCAGCGGTCCCGGTGCCGGAACGGAGACTGCGACGGTTGAAATCGCGCCAACGGCGTCGATGTCCGCCCCGGCGGTGCGCCCCGTGCAGGCCCCTCCGCTGCAGATGTCCGTGAGGCGGACGAAGAAGAATAGGTCCGATGGTCCGAAGCCGAAGGCGTCGATGTCGATGCCGGCCGTGGCGCCGCCGACACTGCCCACGTTGAACCACTCCATGCCGTCCTTGCTGATGTCCACCTTTGTCGGTTCCACCAACGGCCCCACCTCGAAGATCCACAGGTCGAAGCTGTCGTCGCCGCTGCCGGTGAGCGCGTTGTCTGTGAAGCGCAGCACCAACTCGCCGCCGTTGCCGAGGGAGACGAAGGTGCAGTTTTCCGCCGGATCGGTCGCGAAGGTTTCACAGTTGGAGACGTTGTTGTAGTCGGGCGCACCCAGGGCGTTGTCCGGATTCTGATGCGGGAGCGTGACGCCACCGGTACCGAGCGTAAAGCTGACGACCTCGTCGGCGAACGAGATGTCACCCTGCGGAAACGTCACGCCGTTATAGGTGACAGGGCCTGCGGTGGCGCCACTGGCGAACACGAGTAACGCGGCCCCAAGGGCGACTGGTGTGAATGGACGTGCGCAACGCCCGAGCAGGTTGAGCATCATGTGTGGAACCCCCGTAGATCGGTCAACTGGCGACTCTTCTTTGTATCTTTATCAGCACAGTCCTTCGTGCAAGCCAAGCATGTCGCCTCCGGCGCTACAGAACGCGAAACCTGCGCCAAGCAAGTTTTTATTGAAAAAACAGTAGCTTGGAATGATAAGGAATGTTCGGTCGGAGCAATGTGTAAAAAATGTTGACGCTTTAGCTTGCTTGCCACGGCGGGCAGCGGCGGGGTGCGTACAGGAAGATTCCAACCACCCCGAGTCGGGTGATAACGTGAATCGTTGATCGATTCGACTGGCCGATGCAGGTCGAACGCGGGGAGGCCGGCGATGGCCATTGCTTCTCTGCATCATCGCTGGGGATCTTGGATAACGTGACCAGACCCAAACTTCGGCTTGCCCGTACCATCCGCAAGCTGTGGGCGTACGCCTTTCGATTCTTCCGCATGCGCTTCAGGCCGAGTCGGGCCCGTCTCGAAGCTGTCCCGCGATCGACGCCCAGGAAGATCCTCGTGGTCGGCATCATCATGGCCGATAGGAAGAATCTGGCCAGCACACTCATCAGCGATTTCGGGAGCGCCCGGAACCACGATGTTCGGCAGCGGTGGGCCTCTCTCTTCGGTGGCTTCGAAGTCCCTGCGGGTCTTGAGCCGGGCTCGATCGAAATCTCCGAGCACCCAGCCACGCCCCGATCCAAGCTGCTCAATGCGCTGGTGCTTCCCGAAGACCTGCAGGAGTACGACTACATCATCATCTGTGACGATGATGTGCTGCTGCCTGAGCAGTTCCTCGATGACTACATCGACCTCGTCGAGGCTTTCGATTTCTCCCTGTCGCAGCCGGCGCGAACCTGGTATAGCTTCATCAGCCACCGCATCACGAAGCGCGACCGGCCCTGCCTCGCCCGCGCAACGCGCTTCGTGGAGATCGGCCCCCTGGTCTGCATTCGCCGCGACGCCTTCGATCTCGTCTTTCCCATTCCCGAGGAAAGCGGCATGGGCTGGGGGCTCGACTACGTCTGGGCCCACCTGCTCGAGCGTCATGACAAGAGGCGAGGGATCATCGATGCCCTGCCGATCGATCACAGCATCCGGCGTACGGGCAGGACCTACAGCAGCGGCGCGGCTCAAGAGGAGATGAGGGTGTTTCTGGGCATGCATCCCCACTTGAGCAAGGCGGACAGCATGCAAACGATCGAGCGCCACCTTCGGCCCTAGCTGGGCGACCGTCTCGCCTGAGTTGCCCGCGCAAACGGGTTCTTGAAGGGCCGGAGGTTCCGAACTCGGTAGCCGCGTGCTAGGTTTTGGATGGTGTGCAACATCTGCGTGCGTGCGAGCGAGCGTCGCCATTCCGACCGAGCAGGAATTCCATCGATGGACGTTACTGCGTTTCGCTGCCCGCGATGCCATGGACCTTTGAACTCGCATACCGAACACCTGGAGTGCGAGACGGCCTCCTGCGCTTTGCTGTTCCCCGTTGTCAGGGGAGTTCCGGTTCTGATTGACGAAAGCAAGAGTGTGTTTCGACATTCAGATTATGCGGGAGACCCGCTTGCTAAACCGGAACAATCGGCTGTTCAACGATTTGCCTTGCGGTGGTTGCCAAGTCTGGACCTGAATGTAGCCGCAAAGCTCAACGCGAACATGATGCAAGCACTGCTTCTGCCAGATGGGGCGCAACCGAGAATCCTGAACATCGGGAGTAAGCACCCGAACGGAGCGATGTCATCGCTCTACGATCATCCCGAAGTGGAGTGCGTGGCTTGCGATCTGGTGTATGCAGACGGTGTGGATGTCATCGCTGATCCTGTCAGCTTGCCATTCAGCGACGGTGTGTTCGATGGCGTTCTCGTGGACGCAGTACTCGAGCACTGCATCGATCCAGAAGGCGTCGTGCAGGAAGTTCATCGAGTATTGCGGCCCGGCGGATACGTGTACTCCGACACGCCGTTCATGATTCCGGTTCATGCCGGGGCTTACGACTTCTGCCGGTTCTCGGCCCTGGCGCATAGGCGCCTCTTCAACGGCTTCCGACAGATTGAACATGGTGTCTCGTCGGGCCCCGCGGCTGCGCTCGGCTACTCGATTCAATCGGTGCTGCTGGCGTTCGCGAGCAGCCGGCGCTCCAGGTTCGCTGTCAAAGGAATGAGCAGGCTTTTGTTTTTTTGGATCAAGTACCTTGACCTGCTCCTTGCAAAGCGCCCTGGGGCTTTGGACGCTGCGCTTGGGACCTACTTCATCGGAGAGCGCCTGCCGCAACCCCTATCCGATCATGACTTGCTTTCAAGCTACGGAGGCGCTGTCCCGAACCTGTACGTAAGAAGCGACAGAGATTAGCGGTTACCGCCATCACGGCCCTGGGTTCAGTACGCGTTCTCGCTCAGCAGCGCAAACGGCGTCCGGATCAGAATCCACATATCCAGCCGCAGCGACCAGTTGTTGATGTACTCCAGATCCAGCCGCACCCGCTGGTGCATCTTCTCCAGGGTATCCGTCTCGCCGCGATAGCCGTGGATCTGGGCCCAGCCAGTGATGCCCGGCTTCACCCGATGCCGTGCCATGTAGGCCGTGATCTGGGCACCGTACTCCAGGTTATGGGCGATGGCGTGGGGCCGGGGCCCCACCAGGGACATGGTGCCGTTGAGCACGTTGAACAGCTGCGGCAGCTCGTCGATGCTGGTCCGGCGAATGAAGCGTCCCACCGGGGTGATGCGCGGGTCGTCCCGCGTGGCCTGATTCACCCGCTCGTCGTCGTGCATGTACATGCTGCGGAACTTCCACACCTCGAACACGCTGCCGTCCCAGCCATGACGCTGCTGGCGGAAGAACACGGGGCCCCGGGACGTGGCCTTGACGGCCAGCGCCACGCCGAGCATCAGCGGTGCGGTCACCAGCAGTACGGCGCTGGCGATGAACACGTCCATGACCGATTTCATGAAGGCCCGGCCGCCGGAGCTCAGGGGGCTTTCTGAGAGTGAGATCAGCGGCACCCCGGCGATCTCGCGCACGCAGGGATTGAGCAGGTTCAGGGCGAAGATGTCCGGTGCCCAGATGATGTCCACGTTGCGCTCGAGCAGCTCCCGCTGCAGTTCGGCCACTTCCGCCGAGCGCTCCACCGGCATGGCGATGTAGACCCGGTCCACTTCCATCCGGGCCACCAGATCCGGGAGATCGGCCAGGGTTCCGAGCACCGGAATCTTGTGCCCTTTCCAGTCGGCAACGTACTCAGGATCGTCCACCACGCCCGCCACGTAGTCCGGCAGGAAGGGGTTGCGGTTGATGCTCTCCGCCAGATGGCGAGCGCTGTGCCCTGAGCCCACCACCAGGGCAGGCATGTTCACCTGCATGCGCCGCTGCCACAGGCTGCTCAAGTGCTGGGTGACCAGATAGATGAGGATCTGACCGAACAGAGCCGCTCCGGCCCAGATGCCCACCACCAGCCGTGAGTACTCGGAAGCGGTCTGGGTCAGGAAGGCGATAGCGGCGAGGCCCGCCAGCACCAGCAGCCAGGCCTGGCTGAGACGCAGGGTGCTGGAGGTCTTCGAGCGGTAGCGGCGAAACACCCCCACCGTCTGGTAGACCACCAGCATGAGCATGGCGGTGATCACACCCAGGAAGCGGTATTCCGTCGGCCAGGTGTCCAGCACCTGCGTCGTGACCAGATAGAGCGCGGTCAGCACCCAGCCCAGGCTGGTGGCCCACTGGATCCAATGCAGCAGCGTCGAGCGGTCGCGCAGCAACCGCTGGGGAATGCTCCCCGCAGTGAGGGCGTCCATGTCGAGCCGCGCGGGCTGCGTGAGCGTCAGTGTCGGCTGCGGAGCCGGCTCGTTGGTGTGTGCCTGGCGCATGATTCCGTCCCATCCGCTGTAAACCTGCCTCAGCGGTTGCGGAAACCATGCCAGCTCCTCGGGAACACCCTAGATACTTGTTTCCATTCACATAATTCTTTTTCCCATCGAGTGGGTGGTCGATCTGCGTCAGGCCAGGTGACGCGATGCGTCAGCTCTGGCGCGTAAATCGTCAGTTGCCGACCCGTTGTGCCATGGAACTCCTGTGTAAGAAATGAGTCCTTGTGAGATAGAGCACGTTTACGCTCCGTTCGCAGTACTAAGATTCACTCCATCGCTGTACGCTGTGCGGCCGTCATGGTTTTGCAGCATTTGTTGTGGTCCAACTCGGAGCATGGCGGATCGGCGCGATCGGCTGAATCTCCCGGAAACACGCGTGATTCGTCGTATTTCGTTGATGCAGGTCACGGCAGCGCGGCTGGGTAACGAGTCTGATATTGGTGAAGAGCAATCCCATTGTTGCAGGCAAACGCAGGGTCAGCCTGAGGTTTATGAGGGACGACCGTATGCTGGCACGCAATCTGCATTGGTTAACACAGCGTAAAGAATTGTAATCGATGCACGAATGGGGGGTGGCAAACGTAATGTTTACCGCCCTGCCGCCCAGAACCCAAGTGCGTTGTGGGTTCTTTAGCAGGATAGATAAGGTGCTCGTGACACGGCCCAGTGTCCCGAGAGCAGGGCTCAAAGCGCAGAGCTGCGCTTGACGCCGAAGACTCCGCCATGCGGCGCCACACTGGGCAGGGAATGAGTTCATGAGCAGCGCATCCAAGCATCTACAGGCCGAACCCTCGGCCACGATTGGACAACTTGTCGACCTGAGGCCGGCTCTGCCCGCGCCGGGCACCCAGCGTCGCGCCGCCGACACCCTGCTCGCCGGTGCCATTCCCCATCGGCTGCTGCGCGACCGCCAGACCCTGTTGCACTGGATTCAGTGGGTGTCCTGCATCGGCTGGGTCACGGGCCTCCTTTATGTCATGACGTCGCACTATCTCGGCCATCAGCCCATGGCCTACGAGTTCCTGGCTGTCGCTACCGGCATGCTCATGCTGGTGGTCTACCGCTGGGTCGGTGTGTTCCACCGCTTCAGTTCCAAGGCCTCCAGCGTGCTGCGCCTTACCCGGGCCTGGGGCCTGGTGCTGGCTGCGCTGTTGGTCATCGCCTTTCTCACCCAGACCTCCGCGGAGTACTCGCGCCTGCTGGTGGGAACCTGGGCGGCACTGGCCCTGGTGGGGCAGGTCGCCCTCTATTTGATGACGCAGTATTTCAGTGGCCTCTGGCAGCGGCGTTTGCAGGTCAATACGCCGGCTTTGCTGGTGGGCTCTGGGCACACCGCCCGCCACCTGGCCGAGAGCATCAACCGCAATCCCTTCCTGCCCGACTTCGTGGCCGGGATTGTGGATGACGCCGGTTACAGCCGCTCCTGGGACGGCCATGCCATTCCGCTGGTGGGTGAACTGACCGACCTGCCCCGACTCATCGACGAGATGGAGGTGGACCGGATCTACATCGCCCTGCCGGTGGAGCGTTCGGCGGAAGTGGCCCAGCTGCAGCGAGAGCTGCTCGAGCGCAACGTGGACGTGATCTGGGCGCCGGACATCTTCGCCCTGAACCTGCTCAACCCGGGCGTGCATGAGATCGCCGGGGTGCCGCTGATCTCCCTCTCCGAGAGCCCCCTGAGCTCCGGCGGGCGGGCCTTCCTGAAGTCGGTCATGGACGTGTTCATCGCCAGCGCCGTGCTGCTGCTGGCAGCGCCCCTGATGCTGGCCGTGGCCATCGCCATCAAGGCCACCTCCCGGGGCCCGGTGTTCTTCCGCCAGCAGCGTCACGGCTGGGATGGCAGCGTGTTCGAGGTGTGGAAGTTCCGCAGCATGTACCTGCACGACGACGAGCAGGGCCGCGTGAAGCAGGCCACCCGCGATGATCCGCGCATCACGCCCATCGGCCGCCTCATTCGCCGCACCAGCATCGACGAGCTGCCGCAGTTGTTCAACGTGCTCAACGGCACCATGTCCCTGGTGGGCCCGCGGCCCCACGCCGTGGCGCACAACCTGGAGTACAGCGCCCAGATCACCGCCTACATGGCGCGCCACCGGGTGAAGCCGGGCATCACCGGCTGGGCCCAGATCCATGGCTGCCGGGGCGAAACTGAAACCGTCGAGAAGATGCACCGGCGCGTGCGCCTCGACCTCGAGTACATCAACAACTGGTCGCTGCGCACGGATCTCTGGATCCTGCTGCGCACGCCGTTCTCCCTCTTTACTGACACCGCCTACTAACAAGGAGTGCAAGGCAATGTGGTTCGGAACTGACCTTCATCGTAGCAATGCCAGTGGTCCGCGTTCGCGGCTCGCCGGGGCGATGCTGGCCGTCGTGTTCGTTTTCACCACTCTGACATCTCCGGCGCCTGCTCAGGCTCAGGACGCGCTGATCCATCCGCTGCCACCCATGGCGCCGATGCTGCCCTTGACAGCCTCGTCGGCCCTGGCCCCCGATCTCCTTCTGATCACTGCCACTGATCTGGCCCCTCAGCCGTCACCCGTAGCAAGCGCTTCGAACGCCGACGGCTCCCTTGGCGTCCCCGCCATTCTCGGCGGTTTCGGCGGCGGCATTGTTGCGTTAGGCTTGCTGGTGTTAGCGGGGGTCAACAGCCGTAAGCGCTGGCCAGTCTTTGTGACACTCAAAAACGCCTGAACTCCGCACGCTGCGTCGTGTCGTCGGAGCCGTTCGTCGGGGCTCCACGCTAGCCATGTGGCCGGCTGCCCGTCGAGCGGCCGGCCGTGCCTGCACGCTTGTCCGCTCCGTGCGTGTCAGGCCTTGGCGGTAGCGTGCCTGAACGTCAAGGGCGCGGGTCGAATCCAGCCGCTGCTGGTCCGAAGCCCGCCCTGTTTCGCCCATTGGGGAATTCATGAAACTGCTCATCACCGGCGGCGCCGGCTTCATCGGTTCAGCGCTGATCCGCCATCTGATTGACGACACAGCTCACCACGTCGTCAACGTGGACAAGCTCACCTACGCCGGCAATCTGGACTCCCTGACCCGCGTCGCGACTGATCCCCGCTACACCCTCGAGCGGGCTGACATCACCGACGCCCCGCGCATGGCGCATATCTTCACCGAGCACGCCCCCGATGCGGTCATGCATTTGGCGGCCGAGAGCCACGTCGACCGCTCCATCGATGCCCCGGCCGTGTTCGTGCAGACCAATGTGGTGGGCACCGCAGTGCTGCTGGAAGCGGCCCGCAACTACTGGGAAACGCTCCCCGCCGAGCGCCGGGAGGCCTTTCGCTTCCTGCACGTTTCCACTGACGAGGTCTATGGTGATCTGACCCCCGAGGCGCCGGCGTTCACCGAACGTCACCCCTACCAGCCAAGCTCACCTTACTCTGCCTCCAAGGCCGGCTCCGATCACCTGGTCCGGGCCTGGCATCGCACCTTCGGCCTGCCGGTGCTGGTCAGCAACTGCTCCAACAACTACGGCCCCTGCCAGTTCCCGGAAAAGCTGATTCCGCTGATGATCCTGAATGCCCTGCAGGGCAAGCCGCTGCCGGTCTATGGCGACGGCCTGCAGGTTCGCGATTGGCTCTACGTCGAGGATCACGCCCGCGCCTTAGTGGAAGTGGTCACCCGGGGCCGCGTCGGCGGCACCTACAACATCGGCGGCCGCAACGAGCGCACCAATAAGTCTGTGGTGCACCTGATCTGCGATCTTCTGGAGACCCTGGCACCCGAGAAGCCCGAGGGTGTGACCGCCTTTGCCAACCTGATTCAGTCGGTCACCGACCGCCCCGGCCACGACCGCCGCTACGCCGTGGACACCCGCCACATCGAGGCCGAGCTCGGCTGGACCCCCGCCGAGACCTTCGAGACCGGGCTCAAGAAGACCGTAGGCTGGTACCTGGAGAACCGGACCTGGTGGCAGCGGGTTCTGGATGGCAGTTACCGTCAGCATTCGGCCGCCAGTCAGCAGGTGGCCTCGTGACGCGCCGGGGCCTCATCCTCGCCGGCGGTTCCGGGACGCGCCTGTACCCACTCACCCTCGGGGTGTGCAAACAGCTGCTGCCGGTTTACGACAAACCGATGATCTATTACCCGCTGAGCACCCTGATGCTCGCGGGCATCCGCGAAGTGCTGATCATCTCCACCCCTGAGGACACCCCGCGCTTCGAGCGCATCCTCGGCGACGGCAGCCAGTGGGGCATGCAGCTCGACTATGCCGTCCAGCCGGCCCCCGAGGGTCTCGCCCAGGCCTTCCTCATCGGTGAGCGCTTTATCGACGGCGCCCCCAGTGCCCTGGTGCTCGGCGACAACCTGTTCTACGGCAGCGGTTTCAGCGGTCTCCTCAAGCAGGTCGCCAGCAAGGCTGACGGCGCCACGGTCTTCGCCTATCCCGTGAGCAACCCCGAAGCCTTCGGGGTGGTGGCCTTCGATGCGGACAACAAGGCGGTTTCCATCGAGGAGAAGCCTGCCCGCCCCAAGAGCCGCTTCGCTGTCACCGGCCTCTACTTCTACGATGCCGACGTGGTCGAGATTGCCAAAACCATCCGGCCCTCGCCTCGGGGCGAGCTGGAAATCACCGACGTCAACAACACCTACCTTCAGCGCGGCCAGCTCGACGTCTCCGTCATGGCCCGCGGCATGGCCTGGCTCGACACCGGCACCCATGACGCCATGCTCGAAGCCGCTCACTTCATCCAGACCCTGGAGCGGCGCCAGGGTCTGAAGGTGGGCTGCCCCGAAGAGATCGCCTGGCGGCAGCGCTGGATCAGCGATACCGACCTGGAAGCCCTCGCGGCCCCCCTGGCCAAAAGCGGCTATGGCGATTACCTCCGTGGCCTGCTGGCAGACGGGCGCTCGTGAAGGTCACCGAAACCCGACTGCCCGGCGTGGTGCTGATCGAACCCAAGGTGCACGAGGACGCCCGCGGCTTCTTCCTCGAAACCTTCCAGCGCCAGCGCTACGAAGAGGCCCTTGGCCGAAGCCTGGACTTCGTCCAGGACAACCACTCCCGATCGAGGAAGGGGGTTCTGCGCGGCCTGCACACCCAGCGCCGCCATCCCCAGGACAAACTCCTGCGCGCGGTGCGCGGCGCGGTGTTCGACGTTGCCGTCGACATCGACCCGGACTCCCCGACCTTCGGGCAGTACGCCAGCGCGCTGCTGACCGAAGACAACAAGCATCAGCTGTTCGTCCCGGCGGGCTACGCCCACGGCTTTCAGGTGCTCTCTGAGGTGGCCGACCTCGAGTACAAATGCATTGGCTATTACAGGCCTGAAGACGAGTCGGGCCTGATCTGGAACGATCCGGAGGTGGCCATCGACTGGCCGCTGCGCGAGCCGATTCTGTCCGAGAAAGACCAGCGCCTGCCGACCCTGGCCGAGATCCGCGAGGCGGCGACCACCGCATGAACATCCTGGTCCTAGGCGAACACGGCCAGGTGGCCAGCTGCCTGCGTCAGCGCCTGCCAGACGCCACCTACCTGGGCCGCAGCGCCCTGGACCTCGAACACCTCAACGAAATCAAACCGGCGCTCCTGGCCAGACGCCCCAACTTCATCATCAATGCTGCTGCCTACACTGCCGTAGACAAAGCGGAAGAAGAAGTAGAGAGCGCCTGGCGCATCAACGCCCACGCCGTCCGCGAAATCGCAGCGGCCGCGCGCGAACTCAACGCACCGCTGATTCACCTCTCCACCGACTACGTCTTCCCGGGCACCTCCGAGCGCCCCTATCGCGAAGACGACCCCACCGACCCCGTCAACCAGTACGGCGCCAGCAAGCTTCAGGGCGAATGGGAAGTTCGCCATGGCGGCCTGAACCGCTGGTGGATCCTGCGTACCAGCTGGGTGTTCAGCGAGTTCGGCCACAACTTCGTCAAGACCATGCTGCGTCTGGCCCGTGAGCGGGATGTGATTCAGGTGGTGGATGATCAGTATGGGCGGCCGACCTACGCGGGTGAGATTGCAGATGCAATCGTATGCATCATCGACGCGGAAGCTTCAGGCGAGGCACTGCCGGTTGGTATCTATCATTGTGCGTCAGGGGGCACAGTTAGTTGGTTCAAGTTCGCGCAGGTTATACTTTCCACGGCATTTGCAGTGGGCCTGCTAGAAACGAATCCCAGTCTGCAACCAATCTCAAGCGCGAACTATCCCACGCCAGCAGCACGGCCCGCGAGCACAATCTTAGAGACCAGCAAGGTTCAACAGAGTTTATGCTGGGGAAGCACCAACTGGATGCCAAATCTAAACGCTGTCCTGCTATTGCTTGCACGTCACCAAGTGTCTAGCAACGGCTGACCTTCGAGTCTTTGGAAGTTCCTTGGCTCGGACTCCGGGGCGCCTTGATCTAACGTTTGCCTGCGGCGCGCTCAGATGCTTGGAGACGCATCAAGGTGTGCCATTCGACGCTCTCTCCTTGCTGTCTGCACAATCTCAGGCAAACCAATCCTGGCGATGGTGATTGGGCGCGCACTTAGTCGGTTCCGTACGCTCCTTCCGAGTTAACCTACCGCAATCAGCGCCATGTGGATGATTCGCCCCCGCAATGGCGGATCGTCCAGGCCATCAGGGCCTCGGAGCGCCGTCCACGGTATGGCCGTTCTCGCTCTTGACTGAGCCAGTACCAGGTGATGAGCCCGAAACCTCAGAGTGTATGGAGTCCTTTGTTCTGACGATGATTTGCCTGCCGATTCTCGGACCAGCTGAAACTTGAGAGGATGGCTCCACGAAGGAGGGGTCATGAAAAAGAGCCGGTTCACCGAGGACCAGATGGCCCGCATCCTGCGGGAGGCCGACCAGACGTCTGTGGGGGCCGCCGCGAAGAAGCATGGCGTGAGTGAGCAGTCGATCTACACCTGGCGCAAGCGCTACGGTGAGCTTGAGGTGAACGACGTGCGCCATCTTCGTTCGCTCGAGAAAGAGAACGCGCGCCTGACGAAGCTGCTGGCAGAGCGGGATCTCGAAATCGAAGTGATGAAGGAGATCAACGCAAAAAGTGGTGAGCGCTCCGGCATGGCGGTCCGCGGCGCGCTACGCGATCCGCCGTGGCCTGTCGCAGCGGCGTGCCTGCTTCCTGGCCGGAGTCTCGCGCTCGACCCTCGGGTACGAGTCGGTCCTCGAAGCCAGGGATCGAGAGCCGACGAGTGTCATGAAGGACCTCGCTCGGCAGTATCCGCGCTTCGGCTATCGCCGTATCCGCATCCTTCTGGCGCGGCACGGCTTTGCGATGAGCACGGATCGGGTCTGGCGGCTCTGGCGCATAGGGGGCCTGCAGGTCCCGAAGAAGCGACGCCGACGCAGGGTCGCCTCCTCACGTCCGAGGCCCCTCCCGGCGACCGGCCGCAATCAGGTCTAGGGGTACGACTTCGTGTTCGACCGGGCCGCGAATCGCCAGCAACTGAAGTGCATGACCGTGATCGACGAGTACACGCGAGAATGCCACTCGATCCTGGTCGATGGCCGCATTCGCTTCGGCAAGGTCGTGCAGGAACTGAGTCGCCTCGTGAGCCTGCACGGCGCACCGGATCATCTGAGGTCCGACAACGGCCTGGAATTCGTTGCCACGGCCGTAATCCGGCGGCTGACTGAGAACGCCATCGAGACCGCGTACTTTGACCCCGGGAAGCCGTGCCAGAATGGGGCCGACGAGAGCTTCAACGGCAAGTTCCGCGACGAGTGCCTAAACATGGAGTGGTTCCGTTCGAGAAACGAAGCCCGTGTTGTCATCGAGGTTTGGCGCCAGGGGTACAATCACCACCGACCGCACTCGAGCCTGAACTATCTGACACCGAACGAGTCCATCAACCAGCTGCCGAAGGCGGCATCAGAAGGGGCCGTCCTTAATTAATCAGTGGTCCGAAGAAATCAGGCAGGTCAACGATTTGCCTCCGATTCGCTAAAATTGAGTGAAAGGGTTGTTCTGGGTTCAGTGTGTCGAGATCGGATGGCTCCGGCGGCGCGGTAGGGCCTCCGAAAGTCAATGGCTCGGCATAAGGGGGTAAATTGATCAGTCGGCTAAAGATGCTCCGTAAGCGTTTCAAGATCCTGATTCGGTTGCTTCAGGATGAAATTGCCTCGCCTAACAGGGAGATTCCCTTATCGAGCAGGCTTCGGTTGTATCGGCGCGGCTTCTTGAGTCGTGCGTACGATCTATATGATCTTGGTCGCTATAGCATTGACTGCTACGTTAGTGATTGGGAGAAGGCGAATATGTCTTTGGCTTATGACAGGAGAAATCCGAGGGCCGGATACGAGTATGGAGTAAACAACAAAATATTCTCTACGGCGCTGCTTGGAAAGCACGTTCGGGTTCCTGAAATCTACGCAACTATAGAGAGGGGTGAGGTTGTGCCTCTCGGATTTCGTTCGATGTTTCAGGGCGATTGGGTGTCGATTTGTGACCGTTTTGGAGGTCGACTTGTTTTCAAGCCAACGGCGGGGGGGCAGGGGAAGGGGGTTTTCCTGCTTGAATCCCGAGAGGGAAGAATGTTCCTTAATGGTGTTGAAGAGAACGAGAATCTAGTAAGGTCAAAAATAAAAAATCTTGATGAGTTTTTGATCGTGGAGTTTGTGGCTCAGGCCGAGTACGCATCTTCTCTTTTTCCGGAAAGCACTAACACGATTCGAATTATCACAATTCTAGACCCCGCAACAAGTAGCCACTACATGCCAATTGCTATGCATAGAATTGGACGACAAGCGTCAATTCCAACCGACAATTCTCACCGAGGAGGGATTTCTGCGGAGATCGACTGTGAATCGGGGGAGCTTCTTCGAGTTGCTGCAAGGGATCGCGCTGGTCGTTTAGCGTGGCATGATTCGCATCCAGAGACGGGGGTCAGGATAACCGGGGTTCGGGTGCCAGGATGGAATTATGTAAAGCAGGAGATTCTGAATGCCGCCGAGAAACTCTCATTTTACAAGTTCATGTCGTGGGATGTCGTCGTAACGAATGAGGGCTTCGTGGTGCTTGAGGCTGATGTCGTTTCGGGGCTGAGGTCGCTCCAGCAACACAGGCCGCTCTTGCTTGATGATCGCCTTCGTGGGTTCATGGAGTTTCATCGATTCATTCGAGCCAGAAGGCCAGATTCGCTCACTGAATGTGTGGCTAAATCAACTCAAGGGCGTAACGATTGATTGCTTGTTTTTCTACCGTGAATGGCTTGTAAGATTTTGGAACGACAATTGAAAGGTGTAAGTAAGCAGGCCTCCATCACCGACTGCCGCGAATTGGTGGGCGTGGTTCTCATTGGCCGCAATGAGGGCGAGCGCCTTTTGGTGGCGCTGTCGTCAGTTGTGCACTCTCGTGTCAGGGCTGCGATTTATGTTGATTCGGGATCGACTGACGGCAGTGTCGAGTTGGCGGAATCTATGGGTTTTCAGGTCCACAGGCTGAGTGTGGATGAGCCGTTCTCCGCGGCGCGAGCGAGGCGTGAAGGAGTGGAGGTGCTGCTCCGTGAAGCTCCTGACATAGCCTTTATTCAATTTGTCGATGGTGATTGCGAGCTTGCTCCGGACTGGATTGATGAAGCATGCAAACCGCTTCTGCTTCACGATGACGTGGCCATAGTGTGTGGGCGTTTGGCAGAAGCACACCCGGAGGTTTCCATTTACAACTACCTGAGCGACCTTCAGTGGAGGGCGCCAGTTGGTGACATTGCTGCTTGCGGTGGGATATTCCTGATCCGCCGTTCGGTTTACCAGCAGGTTGGCGGATTCAATCCCAAGCTTGTGACGCGTGAGGAGAGAGATCTCTGCAGTCGAGTGTTGGCACGAGGGCAACGTGTTATCCGGATTGATTGCATGATGGCTTGGCATGATGCCGGCTTGCTGCGCTTTAGCCAGTGGTGGTGCCGTGCAGTATGGGGCGGTTATGGTGACGCGGTGCTGATTGGCGAGCGAGAGGGGCCTTTGCTGGCAGCGCACAGACGTCGCATTGGCAGGTACGTGGGCTGGTTGGTGGTCGTGCCTAGCGCCATACTGATAGGATTGCTTGCCTCTTGGTGGTGGTGGGTCGGGTTTCTGATAATACCGATTCTGGGTGTGTTGACCTACGTTCTGCAGGGAGCAACTACGGCCAGATGGCGGCTGAGAGTTGGTGACACTCTTCGAGAAGCGATCATCTATGCGGTGATGCGGTTCCTTCGGCGGTTCGCTTCGGCGTACGGTTTTGTCCGCTACTTCTTGGGTCGAGGCCGCCGTAGCGGCCGGCCTGATCCGCACCGCGCACGCGCTGGTGTAAAATGACCCTGTCTAGCGCCTTAAAATGCGTCGGTCGAATGCGCTCTTCGTGAGGAAGCGATCCTATAGTCTGATCGCGGATCCGTTTGCTCTTGCTACCGGACGCTCTCGGTGAACGTGGCACACGCAGGTTCGTGCAAGAGATCCGCGGTGATCGGCGGCGGTAAGATATCTGAGCAACATTTAGTAGCTTTACGCAGAATCGCCGGCGTTCAGGTCGCGGCAGTGTGCGATCTCTCGCCAGCCCTCGCCGAGTTCACGGCAGAGCGCTTCGGTGTCCCGAACTGGTTCACGGACTACCGCGCCATGCTCGATGCTGAAGACGTCGATGTCGTGCACGTCCTCACGCCACCGGCCACCCATCAGCGCATTGTGGCGGACAGCCTCGAAAGCGGGTGTCACGTCATCGTCGAGAAGCCTGTGGCCTTGTCCAACGCTGACTTCCACGCGCTCTGGGCGCTCTCTCAGTCGCGCCACAAGATGCTCGTCGAGAACCACAACTATCGCTTCAATGCGCCAGTCAGGAAGCTCGAATCACTGGTCGCTGACGGGACGCTGGGCAAAGTTGAGGAGATCGAGGTGCGCATGGCCTTGGACATTCGCAGCGGCGGGCGCTATGCCGATCGCAACCTGCCGCATCCAAGTCATCAGTTGCCCGCAGGCGTGATTCACGAGTTCATCTCGCACTTGGTCTACCTGTTCCTGCACTTCGTTCCAGAGGATCAGCGTGACAGCGTGGAATCCGTCCGCGCAGCTTGGCGCAACGAGGGTGGCGGTGAACTGTTCAAGTACGACAGCCTGGACGCCGTGCTCATTGCCGGGGCTGTGCATGGGCGCCTGCGCTTTTCTTCCCGACAGTGGCCGGACGCCCTGGCCGTAACGGTCCGGGGCTCGCGAGGCGTTGCCAGTGCTGAACTCTTTCATCCAGTTCTGCAGCTGACTAAGCAGCGTGGTGGCAGCAAGCACCTCACGCCACTGGTGAATGCGCTGGGTCAGTCCGCGACGTTGTTCCGTTCGGGCTTCGGCAGCATCTGGTCGAAGATTCGCAACCGTACGGCCTATGAGGGGCTGGACCTCTTCCTGCGCCAGACCTACGAGGCCTTGGCTTCCGGTTCGAAGCCTCCCGTTGGCTTCGATGACATGGATCGAACCTCGCGCGTGATTGATGCGCTGCTCGCTCGGGAGAACCGGCTGTGAAGTGGTTGGTCACCGGTGCCAGCGGCTTTCTTGGCCGCCATGTGGTGGATGCTGCATTGGCCAGAGGGCACTCCGTGCGAGCCCTCCTGCGCCCAGTTTCCGCCACGCCATCTGAGTGGGAAAGTGATCCTCGCATTGAAGTCGTCCGCGGTGATCTCCGCGCCCGCGGATCAGGCGAAGCCATGGCCGAAGGCGTGGATGGTGTGATCCATCTGGCCGCGGCCAAGGAAGGTGACCTCTACGAACAGTTTTCTGGAACGGTACTGGCCACGGAAAACCTGATCGAAGCGATGCGAGCCCAGGGCGTCGAACGCATGGTCCTCGCGGGCTCCTTTGCTGTCTACGAGTACCTGGATCTACCGAGGATGAGTTTGCTTGACGAGACGACGCCGCTGGCGATCGATCCGGCCGTCCGCGATGAGTACTGCCAGACCAAACTGGTGCAGGAGCGCCTGGTGCGCCGGGCAGCCGACGAGGCTGGTTGGCACTGCGTGATTCTGCGACCGGGGGTGATCTTCGGGTCTGAAAACCTCTGGAACGGGCGAGTGGGCTTCGCTGCAGGAGGGCGCTGGTGGGTCTGCACCGGAAGCGGGAGCGTACTGCCAGTAGCGTACGTGGAGAATTGCGCGGAAGCTTTCGTGAACGCGGCGGAGTACCAGGGTGAACGCGGCACACAGACCTTCAATGTGATCGACGATGAGTTACCGACGCATCGGTCATACTTGCGGGAGATGCGTCGGAGCAGCGGCGGGGGTGCTCGCATTATTCCACTACCGTGGCCGGTCATGCAGACACTGGCTGCTGCGGCGGCATTGGTAAATCGCCTGTTCTTCAAGGGAACCGCCAAGCTCCCAGGGCTACTCGTCCCAGCCCGCGTCCACGCTCGCTGTCGGCCGATGCGCTATTCCAATGCGCGCATCAAGGAAGTTCTTGGCTGGGCGCCGCGCTGCGATTGGCGCGCCGGCATCGCCCGTTCGACAGGACACGGTGTCGATGCCTAACACTTTCGCCTATGTGGTGTTGTTCTCCTGGCCGATTGTGGTGATGGTGCTGTTTCGCAAGTTGCCTATTCCACAGGCATTGGCGTGGTCCATTGTTGGTGGGTTTCTTCTGTTGCCCACGCGCGCTGCGCTGAATCTGCCGATGGTTCCGGCGTTGGACAAGAACACGGTGCCGGTGATCATGGCTGCACTAATGTGCGTCATCTATGCGCAGAGCGCTGCTGTTGCGCCGGGAGCCAGGCTGGGTGCCATGGCCCGTTCCGCCCCTGGGGATTCGCCTCCACAAGCTGGGTCGCCCGTTGCCCCTGGGTTTCAGAAGCGGTCTTGGGGAGACACGCTGATCCTCCTGCTTGTAGTCGTTATGCTTGTGGCCCCTTTCCTGACATTTCTTCAGAACCGCGAGCCAGTGTTTGCCGGTCCAATCGTTTTGCCCGGACTCAGGCTCTATGACGCCCTCTCTTCGTCGGGCAATACGTTGTTAACGATTTTGCCGTTCCTGCTGGCGCGCCGCTTCCTCGCCACAGCCGTCAATCATCGTGTGCTGCTCATCGTCATTACCATCGCCGCGATAGCCTATGCCTTCCTCGTGCTTTGGGAGTGGCGCATGAGCCCGCGGCTGAATATCTGGGTCTACGGGTTCTTTCCCCACTCCTGGGTCCAACATATAAGAGGGGGTGGGTTCCGCCCCGTGGTCTTTCTCGAACATGGTCTCGCGGTCGGCCTCTTTCTGGCTTCGGCTGTTGTGGCTGCGTGTTCACTTTGGCGCATGCGGGTCAAAGATGACCGCTTGGGGTTCCTCTGGCCCTGGGCTGCGGCCTGGATCGCGATTGCGCTGCTGTTGTCGCGGAACGTCGGCGCTGCCATGCTGATGGTGCTTGTTGCGCCTCTGGCGCTGGTCGCAACGCGTCGTATCGGCGTCGCGTTGGCTGCGATCGTAGCGATCATCGTTCTGCTCTATCCGATGTTGCGGAGCAACGGGTGGGTACCGATCCAGACCATTGTCGACGTCTCGACGTGGGTGAGTGAAGAGCGAGTCGGGTCGCTGGTGTTCCGAATGGAGAACGAGGAGTTGCTCCTCGATCGTGCCAGTGAGAAACCCATTGCGGGCTGGGGCGGGTACAGCCGCGGGCGCGTACATCACGAGGAAACGGGCCGCGATCTAGCCATAACGGATGGTCTCTGGATCATTCGGAAGTCGTCGGCGGGTTGGGTTGGGTACATCGCGATGTTCGGTCTGCTGACATTACCGATCGTGCTGCTTTGGCGCGTGAGCAGAAAGAAAGAAATCGAAATGTCGACGGTTGGCCTGATGCTTATCATGGCCGTTGCCCTGCTGTACACGATTCCGAATGCTTTTCTTGGTCCCGTTTACTGGTTGATGGCGGGCGCGCTCGCCGGTCACTACCGTCTTCTGGCGGCTCAAGTTGTCGATAACCCTGGGCGCAGTAACAGCACAGTTCGGTTGCAGGATTCGATGTCTTTGCCTTCTAGTCTCGGCCAGCGATGATCGATCAAACTGTTTCCGAAGCCCCTGCGACTGGCAGTTGCTCGTGGGCCGCGGTAGTCGCCACCTACAACCGAGCCGACATACTTGTCTCGTGTGTGCGCAGGATCTGCGGCCAGACGGTGTTGCCGCGGCAATTGATCATCGTCGACGCATCACCGAATTGGGAGGTATCGAAGTCCCAAGTTTTCGAGGCCATTCCTTGCGAGATACGACAGTGTATGGAGTTTGTCTACTGCGAGGCACGAGCGGCCTCGATAACCATCCAGAGAAATCAGGGGCTCGAAGAGGCGAAGGCTGACATTGTCTTTCTGATTGATGATGATTCGTTGATGCACGCCACGTGTGCCGCGGAGATCTTGCGGATCTACAACCATGATGTTGGGCAGACGGTTGTAGGCGTGCAAGCGGCCCTTTCAAAGCAGCATCCTGAGCATGCACAGGTCGATCTGGATTCGCGGAAGACGGCCGGGACACGGGGCGTTTTTGCGAGGTTTCTTTCACAGTTGCTGCCGTCGACAGGTGTGCGCTGGATTCGGACCAACTTACTGCTGATGAATCGGGAATCACGCTTCCTGCCCTATGACGGGGATTATCCGGATCATCCAGTTCCAGCCGCAGTCATGGAACTCGATGTGGAGCCCGTAAGGCTAATGCACGGCTGCCGGATGACCTATCGCCGACAGGTGATTGCGGATGTCGGCTTCGATGACTTCTTGCTGTCCTACTGTCCCGGAGAGGACGCTGATGCGAGCTACCGGGCCTCGAGGAAGGGCGCACTTCTAACCGCACAGCGCGCTTTGATCTACCATCACGAAAGTGGGGCTGGGCGAATCAAGCGACGGCAGGCAACGGCGCTAACGGTGCTCAACAAGGCCGTGATGACTCGACGGCACAGTAGCGATCTTCTCCGGGACAGGCGTCGCTGCTACCGGCTGGCGTTCAGGTTTCTTGTGGCTGAGACCCTGAAGGATGCCTTGGCGTTGCGCTGGAGCTTTCCGCAGACACGCGGCGTATTGGCCGCATTGCGCCATGTCAGAACGGCTCTACGAATCCCGCTGCCGGAACTGCGTCAGTGGTATGCCGACATGCAGCGAAGCATCCTAAGCTGGAGATGAGAACGCACCCGGTATCAGGTTCAGCCAAGCGTTGCATGTTGCCCTCAACACCTTCATCAGATGCCGCGCCGCTGGTGCCATGAACATCACGATTGGACTCTTTGCCCACGACGAGGCGACGGCTCTGCCGGGGTTCCTCAACACGCTGTTCCGCCAATCCATTTTTGGCAAAGCAGGCGCCGGCCTCGATATCCGCATCGTTTGCCTGGCCAATGGTTGTAGCGACGATACGGCAGTGATTGCCGAAAGGGCGTTCACTGGCATCCTCAGTCAGCCTTCGCGCTGCAGTTCGGTGTCGTGCGTCGTTGCTGAGATCAAGATGGCCAGCAAAGCGAACGCTTGGAATGAATTGGTCCACCTGCACGCGCGTGAGACGGACGAATACATCCTTTGCATTGATGCAGATATCACGCTGGTTGATGAAGATTGTCTGATTGAAGTCGTTAGATCTCTCGATCAGGCGCCGCAGGCGCATGTGGCCGTTGATCGTCCTGTCAAGATGAGTGGCGGTTGGTGGCACAAGCGCTCGCCTGTATCCCGCATGGCGTCGATGCTGACCCGGGAGAAGAACCGGCGGGATGCGATAGGTCCTGCGATTTGTGGGCAGCTATTTTGTGGCAGGGCAAAAATATTCCGTGAGATCTGGCTGCCGACTGGGCTCGTTCGTGTCATGGACGGCTTCATCAGGGCCATGGTGACCACCAACTGCCTCACCACACCCGAAGAACAGCACCGCGTCATTGAGGCCGATACCCATCATCTGTTCGAAGGCTACCGGTCGCCTTTGCGGCTCTTTATTCACAATCGCAATCTGCTCGTGGGGCTGGTGGCGAATTTCGTCGTTTATGAGTTTCTTCGAGACCGCGTGACGCCCGAAGCTCACGCTGGCGAGCTGATCTCAGCTCTGAACGCCGAGAACCCCTTGTGGATGTCTGAGCTGGTGCGTGAGCGCCTGTCCGCGCGAGACCGCTGGAGGTTCCTCTTGGCGTACACCCGCCGTCCGTTGATTTCGGGTATCCGGAGTTCGAGGGCAGGGCGGCTGTTGGCGGGATTTCTGCTCGCTCTGCTGCGAGCTCCCTTGGCGGTCGCTGCGGATCGACAGCTTCGCCTCGGACGGTTTGAGTGGTAGTCGGGTTCCTCAGCGAAGGCGCTAACGTTTGTCTTGCATTTAGCAGCCAAATGGCTGGAAAAACCGGGGGTAGTTCTTGTGACGGTTTGGGTGCTTGCCTAACCCGCCATGGCCCGCCGTTTGCCTCGCAGCAGCACATTGCGATGGTACCGGCGCAGGAACTGCCTGAACTGGGGGTGCTCATACCGCGGTTCACGGCGCAGCGCACTGTGCAGCCATCCCCACAGCACCGCAAGGCTGCCGATGACATAGGGCGGCTCGTTGAGGCGCGACAGCGCACTGGCGAGCATGTACACGAATCCTGTTCCCATGTAGTACTGCCCGTAGCCGTGCCGCATGCGCCCGGTAAGGATCCCCTGCTGACTGGAACCCATGGGTCTGAGGTGCACGAATCGCAGATCGGGTTCGTCCCAGCTACAAGCCACCCATCCGTGCATGCGACACATGTGGCAGTCGATGCCGTCCCACATCACTTCACGGACGAAGCCGCCGATGGCCTCGAAGCGATCCACCCGATAGAACTTGGTCATGCCGAGGGAGGTGTCGTCACCGTGGCGTTCGAACACCAGTCCGCCATCCCGTTCGACATAGGCCTTGCCGCTGCAGGTGGCGATGCGCGGGTCGGCCTCCATCCGTTCCATGAGGATCTCGAAGTAGCGCGGAGGCAGGCGCAGATCGAGATCGAGCTTGCAGAGGTAGTCGGACTCGTGGGGATCGATGGCGGCGTAGCCGTCATAGAAGGCTTCGATGACGCCCGGGCCCACCGAACGATGACCCCGATCGACGCGAGTCACAATCTCGATCCAGGGGTGCTTCTCAGCGTAGTCCGCGAGGATCTCGGAGGAGCCATCCGTGGAGCCGTCATCCACGATCACCCACTTGGCGGGCGGTACCGACTGCGCGATGACGCTGTCGAGGGTCTGGCGCATGTACTGGCTTTCGTTGCGGCAAGGGGAGATGAGGACGTAGTTTCGGGAGGTGGTCTTCACGCCTGGCTTCCTGGTACGACTTGCATGGTTCGAGGATCAGCGGCCCGGAGTCGAATGCTGGTTCCCTATTGCGGGAGATTCATCGCGCCCTTCCTACGAAGGAGGGCGCAGCTCTTGGTCCTGGGGGCGGCGCAAACGTGCCTTCACCGCCCAGCCCGTGAGCCAGATCACGAAAGGAATGTCATGCCAGAGGTAGCGCTTCATCAGCCGCCTCGGTTCCTGGGCCATCCGATGCAGCCACTCGAGTCCTGTCTTTTGCAACCAGCGCGGGGCGCGCGTCACTTCGCCGCTGATGAAGCTCAAGCTGATCCCGACCCCGATCCACCAAGTTCTCGGGTAGTCCGCCCGCAGCTGATGAATCAGGCGCTCGGCTTTTGGGAACCCCAGGGCAACATAGACAACATCCGGCAACGCGGCGTCCAGCGCGGCTCGGATCTTCGCCATCTCCTCGGGATTGGACTCGAAGCCGAAGGGCGGATAGTGGGTGCCGGCAATGCTCAGGCTTGGGTAGCGGGCCTGAAGGATGGCGGCAGCGTTCTTGGCTGTTGCCGGCTGGCCCCCGCCCAGCAGAAACAGGGCGCCACCCTCGTCGGCCAGTCGCTCGGCAATGCTCCACACCAGGTCCGACCCACAGACCCGGCCGGGCAGGGGACGGCCGGCGATGCGGCTGGCCCAGATCAGCGGCATACCGTCGGCGACGATCATATCGGCCTCACGGACCATCGCTTCGATCTCGGGGTGCTGCCGGCACTGCCGTGCGATGTCGGCATTGGCGGTCACGATCCAGCCACCTTTTTGCTGCCGCAAGGCCGCAATGAGGCGCTCGGGGACCGCATGCTCGTTGACTTCGGCGACCGAAAGTCCGGCGATGCCGGTGGTCCCGAAGGTCATGTTGCCGGTTTCCATGTTCATTGCGCAGGCAATGCCCCCAGTAGAAAAGCCCCAACCCGTAACCATAGCGTATTGCGCGGGTCAATGGCGCACCCAGAGCAAGTCCGCCATCGATGGAGCGCAGCAGGCGCCCCATCCAGACCGGCCAGGGTCATGCGTACACCATCACACAGGCCATGGCCGGTCTTGTGCGACAATCTGCACAGTTTGGCCAAGTGAGGCGCTACCCAGGCGCTAAGGGGCCCGTTCGGAGTCAACCCGCTGATGTTTGAAGCCTACCGGAAAATCTACGCCGTGCTGGATGGGCATGAAAGAAAGAGGGCGGCCCTCCTGCTGGTCCTGTTCCTGGCCCGCGGCCTCATGGAGATGGTCGGCATCGCCTCCATCATGCCGTTCATCTCCGTGGCCGTGAATCCAGGCCTGATCGAGTCAAACGCCTATCTGGCCTCGGTTTATGCCTACTTCGGCTTCACGAGTCACAACCAGTTTCTGCTGGCATTGGGTATCGTCGTATTCGTCGCTCTGGTCTCCACCCAACTCGTGGCGGCCCTCACAGAATGGTTCCTGCACCGCTTCAATCAGATGTGCGACTATCGTTTGAGCATGCGCTTGCTCAAGCACTACTTCTCACGGCCTTACAGTTGGTTCCTGAACCAGCACAGCGCGGACCTCGGCCGGACCGTGGTAGCTGAAGTGCAGCATATGGTCGCTCATGCCGTCCTGCCCGCCACGCGCCTGATTTCCCGCCTTGCGGTCGTGGTTTTCCTGATCGCGCTGATCATTATTGCCGACCCATGGGTCGCGCTCGCGGCGATGGCGGTGTTGGGGAGCATGTACTCGATCATCTATTTCGGAGTGCGCCGGCGCCTCCAACGCATCGGTGCGGCCACGTGGGAGACCAACAAGGAGCGTTTCCAGATCTCGCAGGAAGCGCTGGCTGGCATCAAGGAGGTCAAGGTCTCGGGTCTGGAGCGGGCCTACCTCGAGCGCTACCGCATCCCTGCCGAGCGTCACGCCCGCTACCATGCCAACCAGCGCATCATCAGCATGCTGCCCAAGTACGTGCTCGAGATCATTACGTTCGGCGGCATTCTGGCTATCGTCATCGCGTTTCTGACGTTGCGCGAGGGTGGACTCGAAGGGGTACTGCCTGTTATCGCGCTGTTTGCCCTGGCCGGCTACCGCCTCATGCCCGCCCTGCAGATCATCTACCACGATCTCGCGAAGCTTCGCTTCGGAGCCAAGAGCTTGGAGCGCATTCACGCAGAACTGGTGGAGAGCAGAGGAGAGCTCACTGCTTGCCTACCCAGGATATCGGCCAAACATGAGCTCATTGCGCTGAGCCAACGGCTGGAACTCGTGGATGTGAGTTTCACCTACCCCGCTGCCCATGAACGAGCGTTGCAGGACATCAACGTCAGCATCCCGGCGGGTTCCAGCGTCGCCTTTGTCGGCACCACCGGCGCCGGCAAGACGACAGCGGTGGATATCATTCTTGGTCTGCTGGAGCCCGACAGTGGGGCGCTCGTTGTCGATGGTGTGGTCATCACGAAAGTGAATCGCCGCGCTTGGCAGCGCTCCATCGGCTACGTACCCCAGGCGATCTACCTGATTGATGACACGCTGGCCGCCAACATCGCCTTCGGCCAGCCGCCCGAAGGGATCGACATGGAAGCCGTGGAGCGCGCAGCGCGCATTGCGGAGCTGCACGACTTCATTTGTACCTTGCCTGATGGCTACAGTACGAAGGTGGGCGAACGCGGGGTCCGGCTCTCGGGCGGGCAACGCCAGCGCATCGGTATCGCTCGCGCGCTCTACCATGATCCGAACGTGGTCATTCTCGATGAAGCCACCAGCGCCCTGGACAACGTCACCGAACAGGCCGTGATGTCGGCCGTGGAGAACCTCGGCCAGCAGAAGACCATCATCATGATCGCGCACCGGCTCAGCACCGTACGCAAGTGCGACACCATCTTCCTGCTTGAGCACGGGCAGCTGGTTGATGCCGGCACGTATGATGAACTGACTCAGCGCAACGAGGGCTTCAGGGAAATCGCCCGGCTGGCGGCGACCACCTGAGCTACTTCACGGGACCTTACGAAGCTCACTTCCCGCTGCTTGGAGGAATGCTTCGAGACGCTCTCGGGCCTGATCGCAGCCCGTATCGCAGTCGGTGGCCACAGCGATGACCATGCCATCGTTCCGCCCACTTGGCATCGCTGCCACCTCAGCGATCTTGGCGCCCAGCCGGGTGTTGACGATCCGGCCAGCTACCTCGTACCAGCCCCAGATCAATTGCTCGCTTCTGCCAGTAGTGTCGATGAACTCGTTGACCTCGAAGGTGTCGCCTTCTAGCGTCAGCGTTCGGCGGGCATCTGGCGCGCGGCGGCGCCTGTCGCCGAGGAGGTTGTTGCGCGGCAGGAAGAGGTGGTGGTCGGCGTCCTGCTTGGCATAGAACGCTACGAACACTTCAACTGTCCCGCCGGCAAAGACGTAAGCCCCATGCCCCTGGCGTGCATCTCGGAAGTCAGGCTGCCACGCGGGGTCGCCCGCGGGCTCGGCGCCGACATGTGCCAAATCCGGTAGATCCAGTGGCGGTTGGTCTGCGACCGATGCGGGTTCGGTAGCGAGCAAGCTCGGTAGCGTAAGCAGCAAGGCCCCGGCCAGGGCAGCGAGCATGAGCGGACCCAGGTTGGCCATTTCCGGCCGCGCCACTGCTGATGGGCTAGCCGGGTCGCTGGACTTCGCCTGCTCGAGTTCGCGAATCTCGAGCTGCCGTGCGAGGAACAGGATCGGTACCAGGGCAATGATGAACAGCACCCAGCCGTAAAAGTAATGGTCATCAATCAGCCAGTGTTCCAGCGCCGTGTGCTCGCCGATCAGAATCAGTGTCCAGACACGGATCCAG
This sequence comes from Gammaproteobacteria bacterium, assembly GCA_020832085.1. Lineage (GTDB taxonomy): Bacteria > Pseudomonadota > Gammaproteobacteria > Pseudomonadales > Azotimanducaceae > SLTB01. The sequence goes on from JAFIFJ010000099.1 coordinate 41,358, forward strand.
TTCGATACCAGTGCTGCCGCCGCAGCCGCAACGACTAACGTCACCCGGTAAGGCCAGCGCCGCAGGTACATAGCGCTGTAGAATGTGGCCAGGGTTACGGCGGACATCAGGAAGCTCAGGCCGCTGCAGGCAGAGGCGATCTCAAAGGTGCCGGCTGGTATGTGGATGTAGAACCCCTCGATGAAGAAGGGCACGTCGCCGAAGTTCATCAGGATGCTGACCGCGCGCGTAGCCAGGGCCTGCAGCAGTGGGTCCAGCATCCAGAATGGTAGCAAGCCGAAATAGACGAACCCGGCGGGCATCAGCACACGGCGCGCAGCACCGAGTCCGAACACCAGCGACGTCGCCGCCACGAACAGAAGCGGCAGTAGCAATGCCCGCGACGTGTTGATGTAGATCAGTTCCATGGTGGCCATGCCGGTAATCAGTACGGCCAGAGGAATCAGCCCCCACCACCAGGGGCCGAGGTGGCTCGGAGGATCACGCTGCCATTGGGTCCAGCCGATCCAAAGTGCGAGTCCGAGCACCAGGTAGCCATGCGAGTAAACGCCAACTCCAAAAAACGACCACCATGCCGTGACCACCCAGGCGAGGATTGAGGACATCCCAATCACAGCACCTGCGATCAGTAACGCGATTGGCAATAGCGTTTTGGGATCAAGCAGAAGCGTCCGCATGCGCATCCGTTCCAGATGTTCGTCCATGGCCGCATCTTACAACGTCCAAAACGTTAAGAATGTGAAATCCGCCTGTTTGGACCGGCTGATCTATACTCGCCGACAGGGCTACGCGTAGCAGGTCTGTCGAGTTCGCTTCGAGGAAAAGGTCAACGTCGATCTAACGCTTTTCTGCTGGTAGTACACTGTGATTGCCTCTGAGTTCCCAAGATCAAGCTTCAAGCACCGATTGAGGAGCGCTGTCGATCTGACCTGTTCCGGTCTGGGGCTGTTGAATTGGTGTGAGCGACGCATGCAATCCGGCCTCACGATCCTCATGTACCACCGGGTGTTGCCGCGCGACCAGTGTCACGCGTACCCGTTACAGTCGTTGGTGATGCCGATCGATGCCTTCGAAGAACAGATGGCCTGTCTGGCTTCCCGCTTCGAAGTGCTGCCTGTTCGAGAAGCGATCGAGCAGCTCCAGGCTGGCCGAACGGGAACGCGCCCGCTGGTGTCAGTCAGTTTTGATGATGGCTATGCAGATAACTTCGAGTATGCAGCACCAATCATGGAGGCGCAGGGTCTCCGTGGAACCTTCTTCGTTACCACGGGCTTCATCGGCACCGGCGAGCCCCTTTGGTTCGATCGTGCAGCCAGTCTATGGGAATGCCTGGATGCTTCTGGCAGGGCGAACCTCATGGCCCGATTGCAGGACGAGGGTCTAGAGGGCCCCACGCCCTCGAGTATTGCCGATCGAGTTCACCGACCCTGCAGGCTCGAGGACTGGATGGCTGCGTTGAAGAAGCTGACGCCTGAACACCGCGAAGGGTACCTGCAGGAGGCGGCAACCCTCGCAGTATCGCCACCGGATCTGTCGCTGGCCGTTGCGATGCAGCCCAGGCAGCTTTTGGAACTCCATCGCGGCGGCCATGAAGTGGCGGCCCACAGCGTGACGCATCCGATCCTCCCGACGTTGAGCGACGACCAGCTGCGTAGCGAACTGGTCGTGTCCCGGGATCAGGTTGCGGGTTGGATCGGCGATCGTGTGGTCGGTTTCTGCTATCCCAACGGCGATCTCGACGAACGGGTTATCGCGGCCGCGAGCGCCGCCGGCTATCACTACGCCTGCGCCACGACGTCCGGGATGAACCTTGCCACGCGAGATCTGCTTCGTCTGCACAGGCGCTCCATCACGATGCACCGAACGCTTAGGCAGGATGGGCGGCCCCACCCTTTGGGTTTCCGGGGCGAGGTAAGCGGTTTGAGAGAGTGGTGGCGATGACGCGCGCTAGAGGCACGGTACCGGGCGGCAACCCATTGAGCGACATGAGTTCTGAGCGACTGAAGTCAGTGATCGAGGAGTATTGGGCTTCAGGCGAGGCCCCTGTCGGCTGCAGCGTCATCCACCGCCGGAGCAAGGGGCGCGGGGCACTCTTGCGGGTGGACGCAGACGGCGCTGGAAGCTTCGTCGTCAAGGCCTGGATTGCCCGAAACCTTCGTGAACGCTGCAAGCAAGTTGCTGGCCTCAGCAGTGGACGCCGGGAATGGCGGTCGCACCGCTCGTTACATGCGTCAGGACTGGTTCTCCCGCGGCCTATCGCCTATCAGACATGGGCCACCAACGAATCCAGATTCGAGGCGTTTGCCATCGAGGACCTCGGGCCAACCACCAAGGCTTTAAAGGTGCTGAAAGCCAGCGTCAGACAGCAGCATAAGGCCGAGGTAGCCAGGCTCGAGACAGCGGTCATTCTCATGACCAAAGCCATGATCAGCGCCGGCTTTTCCGATGAGGACCACCAACTCAACAATATTGTGATGGCTGGTGATGGCCAGCTGTTTCGATTGGACGTGGAATGCGCCAGACACTGGCCCTTTGGCAGAATCCCTGATCGGGCGCTCGGCGTCATGATCGGTCGCTTGGTGGCGAGCCATGCGTTTGCCTGCCAGCCGCATCTTTCCTGGTCGGAGGACTTTGCGCTGCGTCTGGCAAGCGCGCTGTCAGCATCGCCTTCTGCGCTTCGATGTGCGCGGGCAGAGGTCCACGAGGCGATGGAGCGTCAGCGCCAACGGAATGGAACGGACTCCCGGTTGTCACTCGCATGGTAGCGGTCGCCAACAATCTGGAGTTCGGTTAAGTGCGGAGTTCCGACACGACGTCGGCGAACGAGCATCTGACGCCCCAGCAGGCCTCGCTGGCTCTGGCGGAGGCAATCGAGGAGATCGAGGCCAAGCTAGGACATCGAGTTCGTCTCAGTTGGCTCGGCAGGCAGAAGATGGGGGTTGATGCCACCACTAAGCTACTGGTGGAGAACCGCGACAGTCACCCTGTGGCCGTCATTATCTGCTCCCGGCAAGCCGCGCCGGATCTGGTTGCTCGGGCAGCCGAGCGGGCCGAGCAGGTGCGAGCGCTGGTCGGTGAGACCCTGGGTGAAGTGATCCCTGTTCCTCTCTCGTTAGGCTATGCCACGGGGCTGAGCTACATGATCCTGCCCTGCTATCGCGAACTCGCTTCGCTTCGCATCCTGCGCAGGATCCAGTGGTGGCGGTTGCGGCGGCCGGTCCTGGGTTGGCTAGGTGAGGCAGTAGCCGCAGCAGCCTGCCACATCGGTCCTGTTGAGGCCGGCAATCGGTTTGAGTGGGAGTTGAGTCATCTTCGTGACCAGCATTTCGTCGATCGCGACTTGAAACGCATCTTGGATGCCTACTTGGCGCGCTTGAAGGATGGAGAGTGGCAACCCCGCCACACTTTTGATCACAATGACATGTGGCTGGGCAACGTCATGCTCCCGCGTCCTGGCGCGTTGAGCTCGCTTCGGCCGGCCTTCCACCTGATCGACTGGGGCGGGGCGAATCCACGTGGCTATGGCATCTATGACCTGGTTAGAGTGAGCCTCGCTTTTGGTCTGTCGGATGCAGCCTTGGCGCGTGAGACGCGACTGCACTGTTTGGCGCTAGGCTCAGAGATTCAGGACGCCAGCGGTCACTTGCTGGCCTCACTAGGCCGGCTGCATCGTCACATCGAGCACTTTCCCGAGGCGCGCTATCTTGCAGTGTTTCAACGCTGCTGGAGGACGCTGGCTCGTACTGTTGAAGCCGCAAAGAGATCAGATGACTCGCCTCATGACTCGAAGTAACGAACGCGCACTTGCCGTCTTTCTTGCGCGCTGCGGTGAAACACCGCGCGTTCCAGCAGTCGTCCTCGATTCATCCGTCAATGGATTGAGCTATGTCCGAAGCCTAAGTCGTAAGGGCATTCCTGTCCTCTGCTTGGATGCGCGCCGGGGTATCGCCTCTAAGAGCCGCTTTGGGACGTTCATCGCTTTGGAAGGGCAGCGCGGGGATGACATCGTTGGAGAACAGGCGGCCACTCGACTGCTTGAGCGGTTGAACGAAGCTGGCATCGAGCCGGTGGCGTTCGGCGCCGCTGATGCTTGGCAGGTGTACCTGGCTCGCTTGAGCAACGCCGGATGCGTTCGCGCGCGGACGCTACTTCCCTCCGCATCCATCATGGATCAGATCGTCGACAAGCAAGCGCAGTACGAGGCTGCGTCTGCCTTGGGCATTCCAGTTGCTCGTTTCGCGAACGCGGAGGAGGTGTTTCGAGGCGGCGTCGACTGGGAAACCTTTCCCGCGATCATCAAGCCGCGATGGTCCCATACCGGCCGTACCGCCATTGGTGGCAAGGCTGTGAGAGTCCAGTGTCGCGTGGAGCTGATGAATGCCTTTGCATCGCTCGATCGAGAAGCGGATGTCAGTGCCTATCTGGTGCAGGACATCATCCCAGGGGGCGACAGCTGTCTCTACGCGTATCTGGGATGCTATGACTCAAAGGGCGAGGAGGTCGCGTGGCTGATAAAACGGAAGCTCAGGCAATGTCCACCCGGCTTTGGTGATGGATCGTTCGATGTGACTTGTGCGAACGATGGCGTTGCCCAAGCGGCTCGCCGACTGCTCACAGGAATCGGTTACCGGGGACTTGTCGGCGTCGAGTTCAAACAGGATCCTGAGAGCGGCGAGTTGACGCTGATCGAAATCAACCCCCGGACGGTCTCAACCAATCAACTGGCCATTCGGGCAGGGGTTGATTTCCCCTGGATGGCTTACCAGTTGATCCTCGGCGAAGCCCTGGATCTGCCACCGGAATCGGCAGATGGCCTTACGTTGCCCTATGCGATCAATGTCCACCATGCCAATGAAGAGCGGGAGTTCCGGTCCTTTCTGCTGCGGCGTCGTGCCGGTGAAGTTACGGCCATAGCTTGGCTCCGCGAGGTCCTAAGTGCGCAGTCGTATGCGTTCTTTGATTGGGGAGATCCGGCTCCATTCCTGTGGAGTCTGACTTCAGGGCTCGGGCGTCGCATCTTCAGTCGCAGCAGGACAGATGCGGGAACTGATCCTGCGGCCTAGGCCGGGGAAGTCGATGGCGGCGGTCGAACCGGCATCCCTTCGCCGGCCAGCCGGCCGCTCATAAGCTGGACGAGGCGCCGCGTCTCGATGTTCAGATTGAACTCCTGCTCGACGACGGCCCTTCCGCCTTGCGCAAGGCGCGTACGAAGGTCTGGGTCGTCAATGAGCCGAACAATGCAATCGGTCAATTGATCTACGTTCGCTGGATCGAACAGCAGACCACTGTGCCCCTCGTGAACCAGTTCCGGGATGCCAGTGATGCGCGGCGCGACGACCGGCAGTCCAGCAGCCATGGCTTCCATCAACGTAACGGGAATGCCCTCTGAGAAACTGGCCATGAGCAGCGCATCTGCATGCTTCATCAGCGCTTGAATGGAGTCTTGGTCCAGATAGCCGTGAAAGCGCACGCAGGACGTGAGGCCGCGCTCCTTTGCTATTGCTTCGAGCGCGGCGCGCTCGGGCCCATCACCCACGATGTCGAGCTGGACGTCGCGATGAGAGGCGCGGATGCGTTCCAGGGCATCGATAATCAGCGGCAAGCCCTTGAGATGATCGAGACGGCCCACGAAGAGCAGGCGGGATCCTGAGGCCCTATGTTCTCGCCGAACGTCGACCGAAGAATCGACGCCACAATGAACGACGTGGAATCGACTCCATACACTCTGGGGCGACCAGAGCATGGCTTGGCTGCGGGCATGCCAGCTCACGCAGACAGTAAACAGGGCGCGTTCGAGCTTTTCACGCAGTCGCCAGCGGCCAGGTTCCGAAAGAATGCCATGGCCATGGAGCGTCAGGCTGTAGGAAAACCCGCCCATTTCAGCTGCGATCATGGCGACGTAGCCGCTGGCGTCAGGCGCGTGGTTGTGAAGGTGGACGAGTTGCTCACGGTGCATGACGTCGGCGACGATGGCTGCTTCGGCGAAGTAGAAAAGCTGGTAGAGGAGCGTGCGCAGCCCCGGCGAGCGAACGGTTGCGGCTGTAATCAATGCGCGAATGTAGCGCCTCGGCGAGCGGATCAGCATTTTGGCGTGCGCATTGGCAAGGCGCCACGGCCCGGCAGGGAGAACGTAGTAAGTGTCGTTCTCCTGCGTTGCCTCAGGCTTTCTCACTCGCTCAAGCGCGGGGGGGCGTCGGATAGAGATGGTCCGAACATGAATGCCCGCTGCTCGCAAGGCAGCCACCTCGCGCTGGATGAAAGTATCCGTGGCGCGGGGGTACTCGCCGCAAAGGTAGGCGATCCGTTCAGTTGACATGGATATCCACGAGAATGCTGGCTAGCAGCGTTCCTATTTTCATCTTGATGGAAGCCGTGGACCGGCTGGAGGGCTTGCTCTGGGACCCAGTGCTTGTTCTCGGCTGATCGGGCGCATCTTAGCGAATCGGCGGAATCCAGCCTTCTCAAGACTCCTGATAGATGGATAGTTGTAGACGCGGCAGTCCGAGTAAGCGACGCCACCGTCCTTGAGCTCCGAAGCCATTATGTGTTTCATCATCGCTGGGCTGATGCCGCGCCCTCTATGCTCAGGTAGGGTTTTGCCGCGGAAAATGACGACATCTTCGTCTGCCAATGTTACAAACCAGGCGCGAAAGAAGCGGCCCTGTCGTGACATGCGGCGCCCAACCAGAAGGTCGTCATGGTGTGCGGTCCAAAGAACTGCTCCGGCTGTCATTTCCAAGTGTAGCTTTTGCAATGACTCCTCGCCTTCCGCGGTCACGATGGACTGTCGCACAAGGCCAGGAATGTCCTCAAATCGCTCGTACCGATCAAAGCGGAACTCAAACGTTGGTGGAGTCGAGAATGGCCCGTCGTGCCGAAACACGTAGTTCTGGTGCTGGAAGGTTCTCCGATACCATCTCCTTAGTTTGCGGGCGATTGCCCTGATCATGTCTACCTCCCGATGCGCGTCACATGGATGGCGACGAAACCAGCCCGCAGATCACGTGTAGGATATCGGCTTCTCCCCAATTTGGGGAGTCTCGTGAAATGCATGCAGCAAAAAATGTCGGAAGGCCCTAAGAAGCGAAAGTGGCCGAAGGGGGTTCGCATTGCGAGAAGGTGGCGTCACCATGTCAGGCCTGAATGAGCAAGGCAGTCGGCCGGTGTACAGTCAAGAGGCTCGAACCGGGGGCTTCCGCATCCGACCGGGACCGTCATCTGTTCCTTTCTTGCCGGCTGTCGCCAGTTGATGGAGCGTTCGTCCGAAATGGTCTCAGCGGGGAAGACTGATGCGGATCGTCAGTGGGATCAGTTCGTGTCTGCTTGCTCACTTGGTCATCATGAGCAGTCCTCAGGGTATGGGGTCAGTCGTGCATCGTTCGGGTATAGATGCGAGCGTGTGATTGTCAGGGACGGCGGCCGTATCGTAGCAGGGGCGCAAGTTTTGATCGGCGCGACGCCAATTGGCAAGGTCGGACTGGTCTTCAGGGGACCGATCAGCCTCGATGATGACCCAAGATGGATGCGGGAGGTCGTGGCTCAACTCGATGAACTTGGACGCTCCGGTGCTTGCGCATCCATACGGGCTGACTGCTTCCCGAGTCAGAAAACCGCGCTGGCGGCATTGGCCGAGGCGGGCTTTGAACCTTCTGTATCCTGGGAGCGTTCGCGAGTCATGACCTCGGTGATCGTCCCGCTTCACGACGATGAGGACGAGCTCCTGCGCGGAATGCACAAGAAAGTTGCCTACAACGTAAGGAGGTCGCGCCGCCTGGGCGTATTCGTGAGGTCCGGTGACGAGGCGTCGGTAGAAGACTTCTATCGCTTGCACCAGGCAACGGCGTGCCATCAGGGGTTCCCGGTGTTTTCTCAATCCTATTTCAGCTACGTTGATGAGGTTTTTGGGCTCAATGGCAAAACGTGCTGTTTCATCGCTTATGGCGAGGGAGAACCCAGGGCGGCGATCATGAACACGATCGTAGGTGACCAGATGTACTATGGCTGGGGTGGCATGCTTCGGGATGCGGACTCGAAGCGCTTTCGGGCCAATTTTCTCTTACACGTCGAGGCCATGAAGTGGGCTGCACAACGAGGGTGCACACGCTATGACTTCGTCGGAAGCCAGCCGTTCAAACGCTGGTTCGGAAGCGAGACCGTAGCTTGGCCGAAGCCACTGCGAAAGTTCTATGGACCATTGTCCAAGTTGCGCCGAACGATGCTTGAGGCCACACATGCGAACAGTTCCAGCCGCCAGTTGATCACTCGGGTGGGTAGGCGGCTTCGCTTGGTTAGGCCAATGCCGTGGTAACCATGTTCGATAACCAGGATGAAGGCCCCCGGGAAGGGCTAACCTTCAGACAAAGGCTGCGTCGACGCCTTGGGCCGCCCCTGCAGCGGTTCGCGTTCGCTTCCGGCTTAATGAAGCTGGCAAGCCGGAACTTGGGGGGCGGAGCTGTTGTGCTCATGTATCACAGCGTCGCGGATGTGGCCGATGAACAATGGATTGACCCACAGAATCATGTGCCGGCAAACGTCTTTGCAGAACAGATGGCCTATCTGGCCAAGCATCGGAAGGTTGTCTCGCTGGATGACTTGGTCAGATGCTTAGATGCTGACGAGCGGATCGAAGACGGCACCGTTGCCCTCACCTTCGATGACGGCTATCTGGATAACTTGACTGTTGCGGCCCCCATCCTCGATCACTTGAACCTGCCGGCAACCATCTTCCTGCCAACGGGGTACATTGAGCGAGGCGAAACCCAGTGGATCGATCAGGCCTATACGGCCTTCCATCATCGGACGCAGAGCGTTCTCAGCTGGGGTGCTGGCTTTGCGCACCAGTTCAGTCTTGATAACGTGGGCGAGCGTAGCGAGGCTTATCGAATCGTATGTCGGGACCTGCTGCGAGCGACCTCGACTCAGCGACGCGCCTTGCTCGAACATCTGGTGGCGGTGCTCGCTCCCGATGCGCAACCGCCGCGCCTGACGATGAATTGGACAGATGTCCATGAATTGGTGACAAAGTACCCGCGCATCCAGATTGGTGGCCACACCGTCGAACACCTTGACCTGACCAGCGTCCCGCTGGATTCGGCTCGTACCGAACTGCTTCAGTGTGCTTCGCACATTGAGCAGGCGTTCGGTCATCGGCCGAGATACTTTTCATTCTGCTATGGTCGAAGCAACGATCATCTCAGAGCCATGATCGAGCCGCTCGGTATCGATGCGGCCTTTGGCGGCAGCAGACATGGGCCGATCATCCGCGCCGGTGCCGAACGGCTCCGCCTCCCTCGCATCGAAGCTCCACGCACCATCGCAGACTTTGCAATGCTTACAAGCAGCATGAACTCGCGCTTCTGGAGGCGGCTCGGACGATGATTGACCGTTGGGCACCTAAGGTGACGGCAGTCATCGTCACTTATAACTCACGTGAGCACATTGGTGCTGCGCTTGCAGCGCTTCATCCTCCTCATGTCGCGGGGGATCTTGATTGTGTGGTCGTGGACAACGCCAGTGAGGATGGTACAGCGGACTGGGTCGAAAGCGCGCAACCGTGGGTGCGGGTGATACGCAGTGAAGACAATCTAGGTTTCGGACGAGGCTGCAATCTCGGTGCGGAAGAGGCTCGCAGCCCGTACCTACTGTTTCTGAATCCCGATGCTGAGTTGCCAAGTGATGATCTGGCGGTGATGCTGCAGTTTCTAGAGAGCCGATCGGCCGCCGCCATCACTGGCCCCGCAATTGTCGAGGGAAGTGCTGAAGCAGTCCAGAAGGCTGGCCTGATGTTGACGCCTGGCAGGTTGGTTTCGAATGCGCTTGGTGGCAGAAAGATGAAGCCTTGGGGCTGCCCCATTGTTCCGGGCAGCGATCCATTCGAAACTGACTGGGTCTGCGGCGCAGCAATGTTGATCCGTACGGCGGTGTTCCGGCAGATTGGAGGGTTTGACCCGCGTTTTTTTCTGTACTTCGAGGAAACCGACCTGTGCCGGCGTGTGCGTGATGCTGAATTCGAGATCTGGGCGATAGGTCAAGCGAGCGCTCGTCATGTGGGAGGCGCTAGCGCAGTCAAGGTGAACGAGGCGCGCACCAGGAAGTATCTGGTAGAGCACTTTTACGCAAGCCGTTTCTATTACCTTGTCAAACACTTCGGCTGGGCCCGGGCCGTAGGTGCCGAGGTGGTCTCACGCCTGCTGGAAGAAGTGCGGCGCTTTCGGGATCGGTTGCAGGGGCGAGCGTCGGCGGAGAATGCGGGAGCGAAACGACCATTCTTGAGATTTCCATCGCGGCAGGGGAAGTCGTCGTGATGTACCGATTGATTCCCGCTGGGGAACTGGATGCGGGACTGGTTGAACGCTGGGCGACCATCCAAGAAGCGGATCCGGATTTGGCTAGCCCCTATTTCCGGCCGGAGTTTGCTCAGGCTGTGGCTGCGGTGCGAAGCGATGTCTGGGTCGGACTGCTGGAGACGGAGAATCGCGTGGTCGGATTCTTCCCGTTCCACCGTCAACGCGCGGGGGTTGCACGCCCGTTGGGGCTTGGGCTGTCTGACCATCACGGCGTCATCGTGGAACGTGACAAGCACTGGCACGCTGAAGACCTCTTGCAGGGGTGCGGACTCGTGAGATGGACGTTTGACCACCTCCTGGCCGATCAGCTGCCATGGAAGCCGTATCACAACCGCCTGGCGCCATCACCCATCATTGACACATCGCAGGGTTTTGCGCATTACGAAACAGTCCGAAACGAGCTGAATGGCAGGCAACTCAAAGACACCTATCGCTGCATGCGGAAACTAGAGCGTGAGCACGAGGCCCACCGCTTTTCGCTTCACTCGACTAACTCGCAAGACCTTGAGCGGGCAATCGAGTGGAAGCGAAAGCAGTGCCGGGAAACTGGCGTTGTCGACTACTTTGACATGCCTTGGACTGTGGAGCTTTTGCGCCGCCTCCACGCCATTCAAAGTGAGCACTTTGCTGGCGTGCTCTCCACGGTTTACGTGGGAGACACCCTGATTTCTGTTCACTTCGGCATGCGGTCGAAGAACGTCTTCCACTTTTGGTTTCCAAGCTACGAAGAATCCTATGGAAGGTACTCCCCCGGATCCATACTCCTGGTGGAGCTCATTCAAGAGGCATCAGACTCCAAAATAGCGTACATCGATCTCGGTAAAGGAATGGCTCCTTACAAGGAAAAGTTCGCAACAGCTTCTGTCATGGTTGCAGAAGGGTGTGCGAAACGGCCGTCGTTTGTAAATCAGTTCATTGATCTGCGGCGCAGATCAGAGGAATGGAGTAAGAACTCAGCCCTGCGGCCGTTGTTCCGCTGGCCTGGTCGTTTCATCAAGAGCATAGAGCGGAAACAACGCTTCCGATGATGCGCTCCCATGCTTTAAGGGCCCCAGCAAACGAAGTTGGTCACTTGCGCACAAGGCTTGACGACCGGTGGCTGCCAAGAAGGCTGGCGCATCAGCCATGTGGCTTCCAATCCCTTCAGGCAGGCCAGGTAGGTGGACGATGTCCCGTGTCGAGCGGTGCTTCGCAGCTAAGGTGTTGATGATCATGCGAATCTTCAGGTCGGCAATCAACGTGGCCGCCCTCCCTGAGGCAATCGGAGGAGGGTGTTGGGATCAACCAGAGGTGCGTGAATCTCGAAACCATCTTGGGGCGAGAAGGTGTGTCGCCTGACACTTTTTCGAATGAAGATCGCGAGGAACTCTTGTCTAGCGGCAGATCTGCGGCCAGGCGCTTTAGGCGCGTGCTCTCCTCACGTACTTGGCCCAACCCCGAACTTCGCTGACGCCGAAGCCGTCGTCGCGCTGCATCCTTGCGTAGAACATGGCTTGGCTCGCCCCGGCTAGCGACACCCATCCGGAGTCGGGATACCGCTTTCATGTAGTCGCGGTGCATATGGGGGCTTGGTTCGCTCCCGAGCTCAGATCGTTTCATGACCGCTTTCTCCTTGGACCGGACAACGAAACGCCAGTCAACTCCTGTCCTATGGTGTCGTACGCTTCCGGGCGGGGTTCAGGCACACAGCGCCGACCCCGGAAACCCGAGGCCGCCCACTTTTGGGGACCTGGCTGTGACGCGCGTCGCAGTTTAGAGCGCATCTCTGGCTTGAGCGTGAATTCAGACCTAGGCTAGAGAATGGCGCGAAGGTTCGTATGCTCGATACACAACGAGGTCGACGCAATGACGACAGCAAGTTCTGACATCCTCGAAGGTAGACCATTGGCTCCCAGAGCCCTCGTATCAGCTGAAACCGAGGGCTGGCGTAACTCAACACTAGATCTGTTGACGTTTCTTGCGGTGGCGATACTGCTCTTAGGAATGAATGCCCCTGCCAACGCACAGCAGCCAGAACCGCCATCTCTGGTTATGCTGGACGGTCAGGCATACCACGACTTCACTCAACTGCCTTTAACCCCTAGCGGCTGGACGGATTTCGAAGCCATGGTGTCGTCGCCTGGCTATTCGGATTCCCGTGTCGTTTTCGTTTCTAGCAGCAATGGCAGTGATGCTGCCGGTCAGGTTTACGGCGTCGAGGATGTCGAGTTTGATGAGCACGGTGTTTTTCAGCCCAAGGGAGTGATCAGTCCCTATCGAACGCTCGCAGCGGCATACGCGCAGATTCGAGGCGGCTTTGCGGACATTCTACTCCTGAGCCGTGGAGATGAATGGGCCGAAGGTTTCACAAGGACTGGGGCCGGCCGTATCAAGTCAGGCCGATCAGTTCAGGAGCGCCACATCATCACGTCCTACGGTTCCGGGGAGAGGCCGCGACTAGTTTCGGCGATGATCGATGCAAGAGACGCTTCGTATTCTGTCGTGGCGGGGTTGAAGCTGTACGAGAACGATTGGCGTACATCGGGACGTGCTCTGGACATTACGGGAGCCGTGAATCATCAGCTCTATGAAGACATGAGATTCCATCAGAAGAACGAGGACAAGCTTCAGGGGGGCTCCGATGGCATTACGAATGTCGCCTTCCGTCGTAATTTCTATTCGCACTATCAGGCGCACGATGGTTTCATGTACGTGGCTCGTGCTGACCGGGTGCTCTTTGAAGAAAATGTCTACTTTGAACCCTGGCAAAAAGGGCACCCTGATGAAACCAGGCATGGGAGACACTTGTATCTGTCACCATCAGGAGCCGGTGATGACAAGAATGCGCTTACGAATCTCGAGTTGCGCGGGAACATTTTTTTCCGAGCTGAACGTGGCGGCATTGATGGCCGGGCGGGGGGGGTGATTTACAATAATTTATCTCTTCAGAGCAGTAACTCGTTTGGTGGTCACGGCGGTAGCCAGGGAAGCATTCAGTCTGTTCAGTTCGTTCATAATGTAATGATGCAAGGCACGCCGAACGATGGTACTAGCAATGATCTGATATTGCGAAACATTGATGGTGGCGTTGTTAGCAATAACATCTGGACGGATCCTAGGGGGATTAGTTCCAGAACCTCTACGAATGTAATCTTGGTTGGAGGTAGTGGTGACGTCTCCATAGCAAGAAACATAGACATATCTCAGAACGTTATCTACGGCTTCCGCGTCCCCGGGGGGGCAGCAGATTCGCGCGGCCTGGATCTAAGCAATTCCTTTACGGACGTGCAAAATTTTAGGGTTGTAGGTAATGATTTTCAGTTCGTGACTGGTTCAGCAGAAATAGTTAGGCATCGTAACTGGGCGGGGAGTGGCGGTGACCGATTTGAAGGGTATGAGTACTCCGGTAACCGCTACTACACTTCGAGTGATGCAAGTCCGTTTGCCTTCGACCTTTCGTACAATGAGTGGGTTGCTGAGAGTGGCGAAGTTGGTTCGAGTTTCGCTCGGGTTGACTATCCGGATCCTGAGAGAACTATCGATAGCTATATGGTTTCTTTGGGCCAGAGCGGTGGCGCAGAAGAGTTTATGGCTCTCGCATTGAATCAATCTCGGGGCAACTGGGAGGCTGCTTACACGGCGGCAGCCGTAAATGACTATATCCGAAAGGGTTTTGGGATTGTTCCCCGAGGCGATTCGTTGCCTGAGTTGTAAGGCGGTCACGCTTTTCCTAGAAAGCTTCTGAATGCTCTGTCAGTGGCCTTGCTGCTGCTTATCAGGAACTGGATTCGAGATTTGAAAATGTTGGATGCCGGGATCGGCTCTTTCCAAAGATTGCTTTCTGCATTCCTTGGCTTCTAAATTTCCAGGACACTGTAGTCGGCGAGGTGGTGAGTATTCTCTGCGTCATTGACCGATTCCAAGGATGTCTCTGGCGCGGTCTCGTATTTCGATTCTCTTTTCTCGAGGTATTGCGAAGTAATTGAGGGTTCTTCTGGGATAAAAGTGAGATTCAACAAATCCTTCCAGTGTTAGCGGCGGTCCGTCATGTGCAACCCTGTTGGGTACTACGACCTAGTAATCACGATCTGAAAACCACCGGAACAGGTTCTCGTCGGTATAGCCAAGTTTGATGCCATCGTTCAGTGCACTTTCAAAAATGATGGTCGGCCTGCATTGATCGGTTAATCTGGTCATGCCTTTGAGTGCGCCAAGCTCGGCGCCCTCGACATCTAACTTCACCATATCGACGTTTGAGATTTCGGACACAAGGCTATCTAATGTGTGCACTGGAACGGAAATCGAGATGCTTTTTGCGCCCCGGTTTGCGAGGGAATTGAATGCCGGCCGCTTAGGGTCAATGTAAAATACTGCGGTTCCTTCGGCCTCGCTAACGGCACAAGAATGAATCGATGCATAGCTGAATCTTCGTGAAAGCCATTCTGCCTTCTTGGGTTCGGCTTCAATGCCGATTATCTTTATTGATCGGTCGAACGTATTCACCGCCGCAATGACAGAGCCGATGTGGGATCCTACGTCGACAAAAGTGCTCTCGGGTCGCGCGAGCCTCGTTAGAAGGCGGAAAGCTATGACATCCTGCGCGAGCATCCCGGCGCGTTCAGGGGAATGAATGGCGGCAGAAGTGAGCTCGTAGATTTCCCGAATTCGGACCGCTATCTGGCTTCCTGCTAGTCTACGTTTGATGAAGTTCAAGAAAACATCCTGATGGCGGAGTTCGGAGTCATGTGGAGCTGATTTGGTTCGCTCCGTTCGACTGGTTTCGTATTCTTGTGGAACTCAGTTTCGGTCGAGCCGAACTCTAAGAGTTTCTATTTTCTGGAAAAAAAGAAATCTCTCTCGAGTTTTATCAATTCAGTGTCCGCGCCGCAGGTGGGCATGAAGCATGATCCGGATGTTGAGACTAGCGATGCTGATAATCCACAAGTCTTCCCATATCCTTGCGCCAACCCGGTTCGGCATACCATGCCATCACTCGCTAATCCCATATTTGCTCATTAGATTATAGAGTGTCGGCCGTGTCACGCCTAAAAGACGGGACGCTTTAGCGATGTTGTCCTGAGTGATTCCCAGCGCCCTCTGAATGGCCTCCTTCTCGGCCTGCTCTCGGACTTCGCGCAGATTCAGGGGCAGGGATTCTTCGCCCGTGGCGGTTTCGAGCTCGAGATCGCTTGCCCGCACCTGCTTGCCGTCGCTCATGATGGCGGCCCGCTTCACGCGGTTTTCCAATTCGCGGACGTTTCCTGGCCAGGGGCAGGCTTCGAGGGCGGCGGTGGCGTCCGGCGAGAACTTCAGGTTGCGCCCAAGTTCTGCGGCTGTGCGCTTGAGGATGGCCGTGGCGATGAGGACCACATCTCCGGGTCGTTCCCGCAGAGGCGGCAGTTCGAGGCTGACTTCGCTCACGCGGTAGTAGAGATCTTCACGGAATGTGCCTTCGCTGATCATGCTCTTGAGATCGCGATGGGTTGCGCAGACCACGCGCACATCCACTGGAATGGACTCTCGACCGCCCACTCGTTCGATGACGCGCTCCTGCAGGAAGCGCAGGATCTTGGCCTGGAGCGGGAGTGGCATGTCCCCGATTTCATCGAGGAAGAGTGTGCCTTTGTTGGCGTGCTCGATCTTGCCGCGCTTTTGACCGGAGGCGCCTGTGAAGGCACCTTTTTCGTGGCCGAAGAGTTCGCTCTCAAGCAGGTTCTCTGGGATGGCTGCGCAGTTGATGGCCTGGAAGGGTCCGCTGCTGCGCTGACTCATGTTGTGCAGTGCCCGGGCCAGGAGTTCCTTGCCGGTGCCGGTTTCACCGAGGATGAGGGTCGTCACCTCGGTAGGGGCGACTTTCTCGACCATCCTTGCGATGCGTAGCATCGGCTCGCTGGCGGCGATGACGCCTTCGAGTGGGCTGCGTTGGGCCTGGGACTGCAGGCGAGCATTCTCGGCTTCGAGTTCAGCGATGCGGAAGGCGCGCTCGACGACGAAGTTGAGGGTGTCTGCGTCAATGGGCTTCTGGTAGTAGTCGAAAGCGCCCTGGGCGATAGCCTTGACGGCGTGCTCGTGTTCTTCGCGGCCCGTGATGACAATGACGTGGGTGTTCGGAGCCAGCTCCTGCAGTTCCCGAAGGATCTCGAACCCCACGGTGGCGCCGCCTGGGTCCGGCGGCAATCCGAGATCGAGGGTGACGACTTGGGGCTGATCGCGTCGAAAGGCGGCGATGGCGGAGGTGCGATCATCGGCGATGGAGACCTCGATGCTGTCATCGAAGCACCATCGCAGCTGGGTTTGCAGACCCGCATCGTCTTCTACGACCAGAAGTCGGCGCTGTGGCCCACCCTTCATGCGGGTCTCCTTGAGATCCAATCCTTCATGACGTGGTTAAGGTAGGCGACGCCGTGGATGCCGCATGAGCTGATGCAGCGTCCGTAGTCACCTCTTGGGTGGGTTCGCCCGGCAGCAGAATCTCCATCTGCGTTCCCACGCCTTCCGTGCTGTGCACAAGGATGTCTCCGCCGAGGCTGCGGATCAACTGTCGGGCCTGGTAGACGCCAATTCCCATGGCGGTGAGGCCCTTGGTGCTCTCGAACGGCGCGAACAGCTTCTTCTCAATGAATGCTCGGCTCATGCCGCTGCCGGTGTCTTCGATCACGATTCGATGCCACGGGCTGCCTGGCCGCGCGCGGAGGGTGACCTGCCCAGTGTCGGGCGTGGCGTCCACGGCGTTCTGCAGGAGATGGCAGATTACCTCCAGGAGTTGTTGAGGAGGAGCGTTGAGGATCATCGGACCCGGTTCGATCTTCAGCGCTGGGCGTGGCTGGGCACGGGCGAGGCGTTCGATGGCTTCGCGGCAGACTTGGCCGACATCGGTGGGCACGAGGGTGTCGTCGCTGCGGCGCTCACGCAGTTGCTGCAGCAGCTTTTCCATGCGCTCCACGGCATGCCGGGTAGTGCTGATCACGTCGTCCAAGAAGGCTGGGTTGTTGCGGTGCCGGTCTGCGTTGCGCACCAGCAGGCCGAGTTGGGAGACCACCGTCTTCACGTCGTGGATGACGAAGGCGTTCATCTGATTGAAGGCGTCGAGCTGCCTGGATTCCGCCAGGGCCTCGGAGTCCTGGCGCTGGGCGAGGAAACCTGCCGTCTGCCGTGCCACCAGCTCCAGCAGGGCGAGGTCCTCCCAGTCCAGCTGGGTGTGGACCTTGGGTTCCCGCAGAACCACAAGGCCCCAGAGACGTTCATCCAGCATCAGCGGTAGAAGGAAGCGCGCTTCGGGCCAGGTGGGGAGGGCATTCGGGGCAGTAAGCTTGGGGTAGCTGCCGGCCTCGGTGTGTCGGCGCCGCAGATCGACCAGGGCGCCTCCATCTTCGAAATGTTCGCGCAGCGGTCGGCACGCTGCGGCGTGCAGGGGCTCGCTCCATTTCACGCCTCGTCGGACAATCTGGACGAAGCTGCCATCCCGTTGACTAACCCAGATCGCCCCGCCGGTGGCATTGAGGAGGTCGCTCAGGATGCGCAGCGCCCTCACTTCCATGGATTCATCGGGATCACCACCGGCCAAGGCCCGGGTGAGGCGCTGCCACTCTTCGCGATAATCGTAGCGTTGTTCGAACAGGTGGCTGGCTACGGTGCGCCGCAGGAGGTTGCGGGCGTCCCGGGACAATCCGACGATGACTAGCGCCAGCACTCCTGCGCCGAGCAGGAACGCCTGCAGCACCTCGCCCCACTGGCCGCCGAAGGTGCGCATGTAGTAGCCGGCAGCGGCCATCAGCAGCAGATAGCCGCCTGCGACCACCAGGGCGGTGGATTGGAAGGCCAGCTGGCGTGAGACGCTGATACCCAGCGCTGCACTGCGGTGTCGGCGGACGGCGATGGCGATCAGCGGTGCTGCCAGGGCATGTATGGCCGGTTGGACCGCCGCCAGGGTGGGGTCAACGCCGGTGAAGAGCAGGGCGTCTGTGTACAGAATGAGGTCGAAGCCGAAGATCACGAAGAGTCCGAGAACCAGGAACTTCGTGCGCCAGCGGTGATCGGTGTTGACGTTGCCGCGGAGCTGATCGAGCACTGCCAGGGCGAGGATGGTCAGCAACAGGTGGGCCAGAAGCAGGTACTGATTGGACACGATGACTGCGTAGCCGTCGGGATCAATGGGCAGCGGGCCGTGATTGAGCGTCAATGCGCCGCGGGTGACCAGGGCGATGGCAGTGCCGATGAGGATCCAGCGGGCGCCCGATGGGAGTTGCGCCCATTCCAGGTTGGTCAGCGGGCCGCCGATGATGCGCAGCAGGGCCAGCAGCCAGGCGGCGTACATGGCAAGGCCGGCAAGTGCGGTGACCAGGGAGCCACGGCTCAGCGTCAGCAGGAGCATCCAGATGAACGTGATGGCGCTGGCGAAGAGTACGGCGCGGCTGTCGTCGTGGCGCAGGATGCCGACGAACAGGAAGACCGTGAGGGCGCCGAAGCTCAGGGCGCCTAGGCTTGCGGCCAACAGCTCGGGGGTGATTGGTCCGAGTCCCGGTATCACGCTGGCGATGTCCCTGGAGTGTTGGTGCGCCTCAGTCTAACAGGGACCTTCAGTGGCGGGCGTGTGGTCTCGGACGAGTGGACGCCGCCAAGGGGTTTGACGGTGGTGCCTGCGGCGCAGCGGAGTCGGCGCGATGGATTAGTGAGGCCCGAAACGAGAGACGCCCCAGGTGCCGTCAAGGCGCCTGGGGCGTCGAGGTATTGCGTTGTCTCGAGCAGATCAGACCCGACGGCGATTGCGGATCCGGATCAGGCCGAAGCCGAGCAGGCCAAGACCCAGCAGGGCGACGATCGACGGCTCAGGCACGGTGGCCACCTCGAAGGCGATGCCGCTACCAGCGCCGGGCAGGATGCGCAGAACGGCACTGTCAAACGCTCCCTCGAACAGCACGTACTGGTCAAACTTGAAGTTGCCAGCGCTGTTGGCCGTCCGGGTGATGCCGTACAGGGCCGTGTACGCGTTCGCCACCATGGTGCCGGTGAAGGCGCCAGCGGAAACGCCGCCGAGGAAGAATTCGATCTCGTTGTAGGTGTCGACGGAACCCCAGTAGAAGTCGAAGGTGCCGTTGAGGTTGGACACCGTGATCGGAGTCTGAGCGCCGGTCGGATCATTAACCACACTGATGACGTTGTATGAAATTACTTTGCTGGGATCACCCGAGTCTGATCCAGGCGTGAGGTAGCGGTTGTTCTTGTCCCCTGCAGGATCGACCACACCGCCACCGACCACGTCGTAGCGGTCGCCGAGTTGAACGCAGCTCGGACCGCCAGCTGGGCCACCGCAGAAGTCCCCGAGAAGGGTCATCGTCGTTGCTTGGACTTGAGTCGCGCTGAACGCGAGAACTGTTGCCAGTGCTGCGCCAGTAAGAATTCTTGCAATGGTATTCATGATGTACCCCTTAATGCCTGTGGGACTTACGGGTCGGCACAACTCGCGTCGCAGCCTTGCTTGGTGTTGAAGAAAGCAAAAGGCGTGCCTGAAAAATAAAATCTTTTGATTCAGGTGCTTATGGCGACCATTGGCGGGGGCCGCTGTGGCTTTGTAAAGAAAACTGACGTTCTTCCGGGTTTTTGCAGTTCTCGTGACAGAGGATAGAACGAGCGGATCGCCATGGCGGGTTGGTGGGGGTCAAAGTCGGACGGGCCGGATTGAGGAATTCCTGCCATTTCCGCGGAAAACGCGCCTTGCAAGGCCGGTGGCGAGGCTGCGAGCGCGGTGTGTATCTCGCTCGCAGATCAGCACCTGGGCTACGGAGCTGCCACGCGGCCGGTGCAATCTGTAAAAAAAGCTGACGGTTGACCCTCTTGGCTGCTCCGAAGCAGCCGTACTGGGTAACGGGAGCGCCGCGCTCTGTGCTCGGCACTCCCGTTCCGGGGTTTACAGGTCACGCGGATCTCCAAGCTTTGCCGGCGCAGCGACTCCACGTGGAAACCGCGTGGGGTCAGGCGCCGCGGCGGCGCAGCCGGATCAGGCCGAAGGCCAGCAGGCCCGCGCCGAGCAGGGCTACCAGGGGTGGCTCCGGCACGGCAGTGGTGGCCACCTCGAAGGCCACGCCGGTGTCGGAACCCTCGCTGGTGACGCTCAGGCGGGCTGCGTCGAAGAATCCGAGGCGCTCGCCGGTTGCCGTGAAAGCAATGTACTGATCGAAGTCGAAGTTGCCCTCGTCGCTCGCGCTGTAGTCCGTCCCTTGGGTGGCGTTCACGAGATCAGCCACGTCCTGACCCGTGAAGGTCTGGACGACGGTCTCTCCGAAGAGCAATTCGACTTGGTTGAAGGCATCCACGGAGCCCCAGTAGAAGTCGAAGGCCCCTTCCAGGTTGGAGACGAAGATGGGCTCCGTACCATTGGGCGGTTGGTCAGCCGTGGTGGTGACGTTGAAGGAACGCACCTGCGTGGCGTCGCCGGTGTCTGAGCCCGGGGTCAGGAAGGTGTCGTCTACAGATGCTGCAGGATTGACTACACCGCCGCCTGCGACGTCATAACGCGCGCCGAGTTCGCGACAGACGGCGCCGGTGTCTTCGCCGCCACAGTAATCGCCCAGGGCGGACATTTCGATGAGGTCGGCGGATGCGGGAGGGCTGGTGGCCCAGGTGGCGATGACCAGCATCGCCGCGGCTAGCAGTTTCAATCGTAAAACCATGACATACCTCTTTGCTGGCATTGACGAACGTCGATAGATGAACGTCTCAAGATGAATTTCAGAGCGTCGTGTCCTGATTGACGCCCGCGGGGAATCACGCAAGTGCCATGCCTGCTTAGAGTTTTTGTGCCCGAATCAGGCGTTTGCGGTGGGGTCGCCAGGTCGCTGAGAACGCGTTGTAAAGCAGGCTGACGGTTTGGGGGGGCTGCCCCCAATTCAGGCGTTTACTGCCAGGCGCTGGAGCCTCCGGCATGGCCCGCACGTAGGCGAACGGGTTGGCTGTAAAGCAGGCTGACACCCGCGATGGACCAACGCTGCTTCGCTGCCCGGCAGGCTGGGCATGGCGCGGCTGCGCTGGGCGTCAATCGGGCTGACACCTCACGAGTGGGCGAGCGGGGCTGCGCCAGGGTGGCCTGGCGCTGCGCGGGTGGCGCTCAGGGAATGAAGGTGAAGGCCTCGTTCGACAAACGGCTTTCGAAGCCCCCTTCGGCCACAGCAGTGACCACCACGAAACGGTTCCCCCGCGGCAGGTCGATGGTGGCGCTGCGTTGTTCCGGATCGTCGATGCTGATGAAGCCGCCGTCGTAGTTCCCCGATCTGCTGCCGTGATAGATCCGGTAGCC
Source organism: Gammaproteobacteria bacterium (assembly GCA_020832085.1). GTDB lineage: Bacteria > Pseudomonadota > Gammaproteobacteria > Pseudomonadales > Azotimanducaceae > SLTB01. The sequence goes on from JAFIFJ010000099.1 coordinate 62,973, forward strand.
GGCGAGATCACCGCCAAGGGGCGCGCCGTTCTCACGCTTGGAGGGGCTGGTCCAGGCCAGGCTGATGGGCACGGTGGGGCCGGGGAGCCGCGTGCTGTTGACGAAGTTGCCGCCGGGACCTGTGCAATTGGCCGAGATGCTGAAATCCGAATCGAAGTTGAGCACGGCGCCGTCGCTGATCAAGGCCTGGTTGTCGGTGCGGCGGAAGGCGCACTGCTCGGTGTCAACGTCGAAAAGCTGAAAACGGACGGTGACGGTGTCGCCGTATTCGAGGAGGCTCGCCACGTTGCCGTCGGCACGGAAGAACTCGGTGCGGACCTCTGGCGGTACCAGTACCTGCACGCTCTGCTCGGCAATGCCGCCGAGGCTGGCGCAGCGCAAGGTGAACGACTCGATGCGCCCGATGGGGCCAACTTGAAGAGCGTCTTCGACAGCGGCGATGCCGTTCCAGGCGCCGTTGCCGTCATTGCTGATGCGCTGGCAGACGGTGGCATTTTCGCTGCTGTGGCTGAGGGTCGTCGACTCGCTGCCGCGGCTGGCGAGGGACTGGGGGGCCGCACTCAGGCTGAGTTGAGGGGGCAGGCTGTTCGCCGGCGCCAGGTTGTTCCAGGCGATGAAGTCTCCCGCCTGCTCGCCTGAGGCCGCCAAGGACTGCAGCAGGCCGTCGAGTTGTCCGCGCACGGTGAGATGGGCCAGTCGGCCACGCAGCTCACTGCGGGGGGTGTTGGCGGGCCAGGCGAACAGTTCGGCATAGAAGTCGAAGAGGGCGTCGCTCGGCGCCAGGGCGAGGGCGGCATGAACGCTGCGCAGCAGGGCCTCGAGGGTTTCGGTGGACAGTGGGAGGGCGTCGATGGGCGCCGCTCCCTGCAAACCAAAGGTGTCCGCCAGAGCCTGCGCGAGCAGCGGCACCGCGTCACGATCGCGGCTTTCCACCCACAGTTCTCCGAGTGACGCTTCAATGGTGACTGCGGTCAGCGCAGTCTGGAAAGCTGCGATCGTGCGGGCCTCGCTCTCAGGGCTGGAGGCATCAAGCTGGCCGTCGCTCAGGTCGCAGGCCACGGACCAGAGCAGTTCTTCCACTGAAGTGGGCAGTCCGGCGCTGTTCAGTGCGGTGGCGGCGCGGCGCAGGGCTTCTGCCAGAGCTTCCGAGGCCAGCAGCAGGGATGCCGCCTGCTGCGGATCTTGTGGCATGCGCTGGATGGGGGCTTCGATGCCAAGCCCATGGGCCGCAAGCGTGGCGGTCGCGTGCTCGGTCTCGGTCAGCAGGCGACTGAGCCCTTCGCTGCGGGGCGCGTTGTCCTGCACGGCGGCGCATTCAGCACGCTGCAGCAGGAGGGTGCTCAGGGAGCTGACGACCACCGATTGGTGATCGGCCTCGGTCATCCAGCCTTCGAGTTTGAAGTCCTGGGCGGTGCCGGTGACGAGATTTTGCCCGCCGGTGGCCTTGAGCGTCAGGGGAAAGCGGGCGTTCGCCGGAATGTTTGCCGTGAATCGGGCCTGGTCGTCAGTGACGACGGTGGTCAGCTCCCGGCCGTCGGCATCGATGATGGTCACGGCGGCGCCGGCAACGGGGCCGTCGATGACGACGCCGGTGAGCGCAAGCGAGGGGGCCGGCGTTTCGCCGTCGTCAGTATGCTCTGAATTGCTGTTCCCGGCTCCGCTGCCGGTGATTCCACTGCTGCTGTTACCAGTACCAGCACCGCTGCCGTCGCTCGCACCGGCCGTGGGCGGGCTGTTTTGAGTGGCACTGTTGTCTGGCGTGCCGCTACCGCCACTGCTGCCATCGCCACTATCACTTCCGCCACCTCCACCGCAGGCGACCAGGAGGGCCAGGGCCAGGGCGAGCAGTGCTGCACGCATTCCTTCACGCAACCCTGCACCGAAGGTGTTCGGCTCACAGATCGCCGTGAGGCGGGTATGCGGAGAGGCGACATGGGCCCATGCGTTAGGGGTTTTCATACCAGGCGGACTCGCATTCCAAATGAGCTGAGCCCTGAACATAGGTCAGCTCCCCCGGCTTGGCCGGCCGGTCGTCGTCATTGGCCGACCGCTCATCGATGGAGGGGGCGCATGGATTGCAGGATGAGAAGTGGGTCACGATTGTGGCGATCGTTCTCGAAGTCGCCACGGCGGCCAGCGTACCGGGCTGCTGCGGGAGATGGTAGATTGAAGGGTCTCCCGACAGGGAATGAATCAGGGCAGGAGTGGGGCGAGATGACAGCGTTCATGACAGGCATGGCGCGGCGTGTGGGACTGCTGCTTGCGGCGACTCTCGTGGCAGCCGCGTGCAGCAGTGCGACACCCGAGGAGCGGCTCGAACGTGCCGTGGGTCACGAAGCCGAAGGACGTTATCAGGCGGCCATCCTGGAACTGCGCAACGCCCTGCAGGCGGACCCGGAGCTCGCCGAAGCGCGACTGCTGCTGGGGCTTTTGTTCCTGCGGGTGGGGGATTACCTCTCCGCCGTGGCCGAACTGGAGCGGGCCGAACGCCTTGGCGTGGAAGGTATGGAGCTGGTTGAGGCCCTGGCCCAGGCGCGGGTGTCGTCCGGCGAGGAGCGGCACGCCAGACGGGTCATTGCCGATCATGACGGCACCCCGCCGGAGGAACTCAGCGTTTCGCTGGCGGCCTCCCTCGGCGGTGCCCTGCAGCGGGTGGGGAGAACGGAGTCGGCGTCTACATTGCTTCGTGGCCTCGTGGAACGCTCACCGGATTCGGCGCAGGCGCGACTGGCTTTGGCTCGGCTGGAATGGTCGCAAGGTCGGGTGGAACCTGCGCTGTTGCAGGCGCAGGCAGCGGTGAGTGCGGCGCCTGAAGACCAGGAGGCGCGCATGGTTCTGGGTGAACTGCTGCTGGTCTCCGGTAATGCGGAGGCCGCCCAGGAAGCGTTCAGCCGTGCCATGGAGCTGGCCCAGGCACGGGGCGGCAATCTGGTCTTCGCCCAACTCGGACTGGCACGCGCATTGGTGGCGGCTCGTGATTTCGATGACGCCCGACCGGTGGTGGAGAGCGCCCTGCAGGCGGTGCCAAATCTGCCGGCGGGGCGCTATCTGATGGCCCTGATCCAGCTCGAGGCGGGCCAGCTCGAGCAGGCACGCGAATCGCTGGAGCTGGTGATCCGGGATGCGCCGGATCATCTGGCGAGCCGCTATTTCCGCGCCCTGATCAACTTTCGCGAAGGCCGCTACGAGCGGGCCCGGGATGATCTGGACCGGATCATCGCACGCTCGCCGGAGAACCTGCAGGCGCGGCTGCTGTTGGCGGCGGTGTACGCAGAGGAGGGTGCTCATGACCGGGCGGCGAACGTACTTCGTTTCGGACTGCGGCAGCCCGGTGTGCGTCCGGATGCCGCGTACTACGCAGCGCTGGGCCAGAGTCTCATGCGCGCGGGCAACGAGACGGAGGCACTGGAGATGCTCGGCCGGGCGGCCGCTGAGGCGCCCGATGCCGCCGGCATCCGCACCCAGCTCGCCCTGGCCTATCTGGCCACGGGGGCCGCGGGTTCGGCGGAAGCTGAACTGCGTGAGGTGGTGGATCTGAGCGAGAGTTTCCCGCTCTCCGATACCTTGCTGATCCTGGTGCAGCTGGAGGCGCGGCGCTTTGATGAAGCCGTGGCCTCCGCCCAGCGCTTTGTGGAGCGCAATCCGGATGCACCCATGGCCTACAACATGCTTGGTGCCGCCAGGCTGGCGAACGACAACCTGGCAGCTGCACGTCAAGCCTTCGAGCGGGCACTCGAGATCAACGAAGCGTTCGTGCCGGCGATCATGAACCTGGCGGGCATGGACCAGCAGGCCGGCGATCTCGATGCGGCACAGGCACGCCTGGACCGGGCGCTGCTGGCGAATCCGGACAGCGCCGACGTGCGGCGGCGACTGGCGGAATTGCTGGTTGAGCGCGGCGAGGCCGGCGCGGCTGCTGACATCCTGGCAGCGCTTGGCAGCCATGAAGATATGAGCGATCAGATGCTTGCGGCGCGGGCGCAGACGAATTTGCAGGCGGGGCGTTTCGATGCGGCGGTCGCGGCGCTGGAAGAGATTCTGCGGCGCCGCCCTGATGATCAGCAGGTGGCCCTCGGTTTGGCGGGGGCGCTGGCTGGCGCAGGCGAAGCTGGGCGCTCCCTGGAGCTGCTGCAGAGGCGCGTTGCCGATTTGAGCGCGGCGCCGCTGCCCATTCTCAATCTGTATGCGGACCTGCTGATCATCGATGGCCAGTACGAGGCTGCGGAGCCGGTGCTAACGGCCATTGCAGGGCGCGAAGGGGGTACTTTCCCCAGCGCCATGCTGCGCGGCAACATGGCCTTGAGTCAGGGAGAGAACGAAGCGGCCATCGGCCACTACGCGCGCGCCCATCGTGCCCAGCCTTCCGGGGATACCTTGCGGCGGCTGCAGACGGCACGCGCTCGCGCCGGCCGGGCCGAAGAGGGGCGCGCCGATCTCGAGGCCTGGCTGCAAGCGAATCCGGATGATGGTGGCACCCGTGCGCTGCTGGCGGAGTTGCGCCTCGATTCCCGCGACTATGACGGCGCCATCCGTGAGTACGAGGACCTGCGCGAGCTGCTGCCGAACAATGTGGTGGTGCTGAACAATCTGGCCTGGCTTTACGGGCAGACGGGGCACCCGGATGCCGTGCCCACTGCGCGCGCGGCACTGGAGTTGGCGCCGGATCTGGCGCCGGTACAGGACACGCTGGGCTGGTTGCTGGTGCAGCAGGGCGAGGTCGAGGAGGGCCGGGAACTGCTGCGGCGGGCGGCCAGTGCGAGTCCGGATGATGCCCAGATCCAGTATCACTATGGGGTCGCGCTGGAACGCAGCGGTGCCCGCGACGAGGCCCGTGCAGCGCTGCGGCGGGCGCTGGGCAGCGGCGACTTCGACGATGCCGAAGAGGCACGTGCACTGCTCGAGCGTCTGGGTGGCTGAACCTGGGTTGGGGCCGCGACGGCCCCTTCGTCGAGTCCAGGCTGCCATCTGTCCTCGCCTGCTTTCTCTGGCCTGTCGGGCTGGCGGATACTGCCGCGCAAAGGGGCGCGATGCGGGCAGTGGGCGCCGTGAACTTCGCGGGATGAGCGTTGCCAGATGTGCTGCAGGGACATGGATGCCCCTTGGCGCTGATCAAGCCATGAAGGGTCGTGCGATCCCGGAGGAAGAAGGATGTTCGACAGTTACCTGATGCTGCTACGGCAGGTCAGACAGGTATGGCGGCACCGTCTTTTGGCGGCGGTGGTTGCCTTCGTGGCGGCGTTTGGCGGCTGGTTTGCCGTCGCCCAGATGCCTGACCTGTATCGGGCCGATACCCGTCTGTATGTGGACACCGCCTCCATGCTTAACCGGCTGTTGGCCGGGGTGGCCATGGACAGCTCCGAGGTGGACCAGGAGTTTCTGCGGCTGGCGCAACGGTCCCTTTTGACTCGGCCGAATCTGGAGCGCATCGCCCGGGAAACGGATATGGACATCCAAGCCGTGACCCCGCAGCAGCGGGAAAGGATGCTCAGTGGGCTCGCAAGCCAGATCAGGGTGCGCGCGGAGTCAACCCAGCGTCGCGGGCAGGAGAACCTGTTTCAGCTGTCCTATGAGCACCCGGATCCGGATCACGCGCTGCGGGTGGTGCGGGCGGTGCACGACGTCTTCATCGAGTCCGTCCTCGGCCTGACCCGGCGGGACACGGAGAAGATGGACGTGTTCCTCGATCGTCAGATCGCCCACTACGAGGAGCGCCTGGAGGCAGCGGAAGAGCAGCGCAAGCGCTTCCGGCAGGAGAATGCCGGCCTGTTGCCCGGTGAGGGTCAGAACTATTTCTCCATGCTGCATGCGGCACGCGAGCGACTGCGGGAAGCGGAACTCAACCTGACCCGCTCCCAGCGCATGCGTGACGATCTGCAGCAGCAGGTGGCGGCGCTGCCGGGTGGCGCGGCCGGACCGTTGCTGGCTGAGCCCGGAAGCGCAGCTGCGATGCCAGCCTCCACGGTGGCTCAGATCCGCTCTCTAGAGCAGCGGCTGGCTGAACTGGAGATGAGCTATACCGATCAGCATCCCGACGTGGTGGCCACCCGGCGTCAGCTCGAGCGCCTGCGCGGGCCTGACGGCGAAATACCGGCGGGAAGCGAATTGGATACAGGCTCGGGTGATGCCATCGCGGATCGCTTCCGGCTGCAGGATCTGCGTGCCGAACTGGCTCGCGCCCAGGCGGCTGTGGCGTCCGAGCGGGCCTCGGTGGAGGAGTACCGGCGCCGCATGCACGAGCTCGAAGGCGCGGTGAACACCATTCCTCAGGTGGAGGCGGAGATGGCGCGCCTGAACCGGGACTACAACATCGTTCGCCAACAGTACGAGCAACTTGTGAGCCGACGTGAGTCGGCGCGGATGAGCCGCGAAGCGGATCTCACCGTGGACGAGGGCATCTTCCAGGTCATCGAGCCGCCTCATGTGACCACACGGCCGGTGGCACCGAACCGGCCGCGGCTGGCCACGGCTGTGCTGGGCGGTGCCTTTGCGCTCAGTGGTGGCCTGGCCCTGCTGCTGTCCCTGGTCAGGCCGACCTTTGGCGACGTGGGTCAATTGCGGGATGGCACTGGCCTGCACGTGCTCGGGCGGGTTGGCATCGTCCGATCCCGACGGGAGCAGTTTCGGCGCATGCTGAGCTTTGCTTTTTACGGCGTGGTGCTGCTGATCCTGCTGGGTATCTACGCGGCGTTGATCCTGCGCTACGCCTGAGCGCGCTGAATAACGAATCTGGAGCTGCAATGGGATTGCTCGATCGCGCTGTCGATAAGCTGAAGGAGGAGGGCAAGGAAGGCTTGCGCTCACCCCTGGTCTCCAATGATGGCTCCCGGCGTTCAGCGGGCGACGAGGAGGCCGAAGCGTCTTTGGCTGCCGGGCACGCCGCTGCGCCTGAACCGGATGAGGGGGACCGTGAGAGTCCTGTCGTCAGCGATCGTATAGCTCAGGCTCCAGGCCCCCTGCACATGGGCGGGCGGGTCAAGCTGGATCTCGCCGGGATGGCACGCCGGGGTTATGTGGTTCCTGGATATCCCTGTGACAACGTGCTGCTGGACGAGTACCGCAGGATCAAGCGGCAGCTGCTGTTCAAGGCGGCCGTGGATCAGGCCGACGAGGATACGGTCCTGCCCAGCAACCTCATCATGGTCACCAGTGCCATCGATGGTGAGGGCAAGACCTTCGTTTCCACCAATCTCGCCTTCAGCGTCAGTCAGGAAGTGGACCGCACGGCGCTGCTGGTGGATGGGGATGTGGTGCGCCGCGGCGCGACGCGCCTGCTCGGGCTGGAGCGCTACAAGGGCCTGATCGACTACCTCACGGGTGATGTGGACGACGTGATGGACCTGATGGTCCGGCCGGAGGGCATGGACAACTTGCTGATCCTGCCCGCGGGGACGCCAAACAAGAAAGTGAACGAGCTGCTGGCCAGTGAGCGCATGCAGGAGCTGATGGAGACGCTGGCGCGGCAGGATCCGGACCGCATCGCGATCTTCGATACGCCGCCGCTGCTCATGACCAGTGAGTCCCATGTGCTGATGCAGCTCGTGGGGCAGGTCGCCATGGTGGTGCGGGCCGATGAGACGCCCCAGCATCATGTGGAGCAGGCGCTGGGCTTCATTCCCGCTGAGCGGTTTTCAGGGCTCATTCTCAATGGCGCCACCCGCAGCCTCGCTCAGGATGGCTACGCCAGCTACTACTACGGCGACGACTGATTCGCCCTGACTTCGCTGGATGGCATCGCGATCGGCGCACTTCGCTGCGCGAAGTAGCGCTCTGTTGCGCGCCATCCATGGCGCGCCCCGCTTCGCGGCGCACTGCGTGCGACGCATTTCGCTCCGGACGAAATGCGCCCACAAGGCGAATCGCGCGATGATGGCTTGTGCGCAACGGCGCATCGCTCGATGCTGGCTTGTGCGCGAGGGCGTACCGCTTGATGCTGGCGTGGGCCAGTGGGAGAGCCCTATTTGCCGCAGGCAAATGGGCCGATCGCGAGGCGCTACGC
>JAFIFJ010000170.1 GCA_020832085.1 Gammaproteobacteria bacterium
GGTCAATACTCTGACGATTGCTGTGATCAAATCTCTGATCTCGAGATCATGACTGACTCTACGTGGTCAGGCCTGACGATGCCAACGTACTCTTTCGGGAATGATTTTATTTTCATCCCCGAGCAAGGCTTGGCTGAAAGCCCACCCTTCTACCAGAATGTAGACTTAGCGAGTAACGAGAAGGTTGTGGCACATGAAGCTGCCCATCACATTCAAGCGCATTTGAATACCAACATATTCCTTAAAAGAATCAATGGGGACCACTTTTCTGGATCGGTCATCGAGGGCGTGGCGGATACACTAACAGCCTTGTTTGCTGAAGAAGTGCTTGGGGAGTTCATCTCAGAGGCGTGGGTGATGGGGGAAGACGTGTTATTTCCTAACTACGTTAGGGATTTAACCATCGGGCGAGAGTTTTCGGACTACGTTCCATCGATGAATTCAATCCACGAAAACGGGATGATAATAGGAAACCTATTTTTTCGAATTTATCAGACAGGTGTCGAGCGGGATGAACTTATCCAGATGATCTTGCACGTTTTCAGGGAAATGAGTGACGGGCCGACCACGGGGTCATTTTCTTGGGGTGATTTGAAAACCTGGCTCGATGATTTTGCAACGGATGTTGATCCCGCGCTTCAGGCTGTTGTTGACTCCGTATGGAGTACCATGCAGGGTCAAGGTGGTCCCGGCGTCCCCAATCCTCCTGGTCAGCCGGGCGGTTCCGGGCACTCCCAAGCCCCGGATGCGCCGACCGGTGTCAGCGGCTCATTCCAGAGCTGCCCAGCAGGTGGGCTGACCCAGGGCCTGCTGGACTGGAACCAAGTCACGGGTGGTTACTACTACCCGATATTTTATAGTGACCTCAATCAGAATATCGTGTACGCAGGGAGCGCGCTGGAGCCACCTGTTCTTGTGTTCACACCGTACGACACGACCTGGTATGTAATGGCATGCAACCTGCAGAATCAATGCAGCGGGCTCTCCGCGCAGAGCTATTTTCAAGCGCATGTATGCCCGTAGCCCAGCAGTGCATTGAAATGGTTAGCCCTTAGTGCGGACCGTGATTACTAGTGTCATGTCATGTATCAAATGTCGGATATAGGCGTTTCAGCTTCACCCGCGCGTCATCGGTCGTGAACTGCCAGTTGACCTTCGCTTGAAGCCGGTCACGCTGCGCCTGCCAAGCCGTGACTTCTTCGCGCAGTTCGTCAATTGAGTCGATCCTTCGCTTCAGGCATTGACTGATCATCACGTTCAGTTCGATCTCGGCGACGTTCAGCCAGCTTCCGTGCTTCGGCGTGTACACGAACTCGAAACGGTCCCACAACGCCTTCGCTTGCTCCGGCGGATAGGCCTCATACAGCGCGCCAGGGCTGTGGGTGCTCAAGTTGTCCATCACCAGGGTGATGACGTCCGCGTGAGGGTACGCCTCTGCGATGTCATGGAGAAAGTACGCCCAGTCCACCTTTGTCTTCCGCTCGGTCACTTTGGTAATCCGCCGCCCAGCCAGCGGCTCGGAAGCCATGAAGACATTGCAGACACCGCAGCGCTTGTACTCGTAGTCGTGGCGCTCGCATTGTCCCGGTCAGGCGGGAATCGGGAGATGAACCTCTCGGATGAGCTGACGAGGCGTTTCGTCCATGCACACCACCGGCCGGTCTGGATCGTAGGGACGGCGATAAACATCGAGCACGCCCGAGTTCGACAGTTCCGGCCTAGATTCGGGTCGTTTTCGCACCTTCACCCTCGAAAAATCAGGCACTTAGCGTTCTTGGTCCAAAAACGATGTAGTGACACGTTTTTGCTCAAAGAGTCTTGAATAAACGTTTGAGATAGGCGTATCGTGGCGACATGTTCGTCAAAGTCACCACGTCCGGCCCGCGACGCTACGTCAAGCTCGTAGAGGCCTATCGCGACGGGGCCGGCAAGCCCCGGCAGCGTGTCGTCGCGACGCTCGGCCGGCTGGAGACCATCGAAGCCGGCGAAGCCAATGCGCTGCTCAATGGCCTGCTGCGCGTCTCGGGCCGGCCGACCCTCGATGAAGGCACCGGGGACACCGAGTTCGCCCCCGCGCGCTCGGTTGGCGATACATGGCTGCTGACATCCCTTTGGAAAGAACTGGGATTCGATCAGGCCTTCCGACGGGTACTGCGTAACAAACGCAGCTTCGATGCCGAACACCTTTTGCGGGTGATGGTGTTCAACCGATTGTGCGATCCGGAATCCAAGCTCGGCATTCTCCGCTGGCTGGAAGGCACACTGCTTCCTGAGATCGATCAGGCATCCGTCACCCACCAGCATCTGCTGCGGACCATGGACACCCTCTGCGAATGCGGCGATGCCGTGGATGCCGCCATGAGCGAGATGCTGCGGCCATTGATCGACCAGGACCTCTCGATGGTCTTCTACGACCTGACGACGATCCGAACGGAGGGGCTGTCGGAACAGGCTGAAGGGGAACTGCGCGCCTACGGTGCTTCGAAGGAAGGGGGTATCGGCCGGCAGGTGATGCTCGGTGTCGTGCAGACGGCCGACGGGCTGCCGATCCACCATGAGGTTTTCGCTGGGAATACAGGCGAAACCACAACGCTGAATCCAACCATCAAGACCGTGATCGAACGATTCGGCGTCAAGCGGATCGTTCTGGTAGCCGATCGGGGCCTGCTGTCCCTCGACAACCTCGAATCGCTCACGCAGATCCAGGTCGGTGATCGGCCGCTCGAGTTCATCCTCGCTGTTCCGGCGCGCCGCTACGCGGACTTCGACGACTTGCTGCAGGACTTTCACCAGAAGCATTGCGGGGGTGAGGAAGACCAAGAGTCCATTGGCGAATTCAGCTGGCAGGGCCATCGGCTGGTCGTGGCGCATCGACCGGAGGTGGCTCGAGAACTTGGTGAACGGCGTGACCGCAAGATCGCAGAGCTCACCACCGAGGCCGACCGCTATTTCGAAAAGCTCGACGGGCAGGATGCGGGGCGAAAGTACCGCGGCCGGAAGTTGTCTGACGGCGGCGTGATGGCGCGCTTCTATCGAGACGTCAGCGAAGCTCACTTGGCACACATTATCCGGATGGATTTGACTTCGGAAACCTTCAATTACGTTCTGGATACCCGTGCTCTGGAGCGTGCCCGGGTGATCGACGGCAAGCTCCTGCTGGTAACCAACGTCCAAGACCTGAAGCCTGAAGATGTCGTCGCCCGCTACAAGGCGCTGTCGGATATCGAGCAGGGATTCCGGGTGCTGAAAAGCGAGATCGAGATCGCGCCCGTCTACCATCGACTTCCAGACCGTATTCGCGCCCATGCCCTGATCTGTTTTCTCGCGCTCGTGCTCTACCGAGTGCTGAGAATGCGTCTGAAGGCCCGTGATCATCGCCTATCGCCCACGCGCGCGCTGGAGATCGCGAATCGAATTCAGTACCACCAGGTGATGCTGCATCGTCAGCAAGCGGCCAGTGGACTGAGCAAGCTGACCCCGGAGCAACACGACCTGTTTGAGGCCATCGACCTGCCGAAGCCGTCCGCGAAGCGGTTGTAGTGCCAATTTCGAAACCGTGATTTCAACGGAATCAATGGTTTACGCTAAAAAGTGTCGAACTCAGGAGCACGCGCTCCATGGCAGCGACGAACGAGGCGTTGCCTTGTGGTGGAATCACCCAGCCGATCTGCCTCCACGGTTTGATTTCGTTTTTTTTAGGACTCGGCGGACCGTTTCGTAAGAGATACTGTCGATGTACTCCAACTCCACTGCTCGATCGGCCAATAGCCGTAGCGACCATTGCGAATGTCCCTTCGGTGGTGCGCTACAGCTCAGTGCTACCAGTCGCGCTTCCAGATCACCATCCGCCTTACGCTTATAGTGCTCCCGGCGGCCCTGGCGTCCTCCAAGAGCGGCTTCCAAGCCCTCCTCGACGAACCGCCGCTTCACCCGATCGATCTTGCGCTGGCTGATCCGAAGAATGTCAGCCACCTCTTCGCCAGTGGCCCGGTGCGAATTAGAGGGGCCTTCGTCACAGTTCAGCAGCACCAGCGCATTGATCACCTTTTGCGACTGATGGGAGCCCTTTCGCGTGATCTGTTCCAGCTCCTGTCGCTCATCCTCTTCCAGCGTCACTTGGTAGCGTTTCACATGCTGATCCTCGCCATCGCAGTCGACGACGAGAATTTACCATGATCATCCTATGATGCGACATATCACATGTGACATGACACTAGGGAGTTCCTGTCCGTAAACGCTAACGTGCTGATTTAATTCGATCTAACAGGCTCATTAAGGTGTGAAAGTCTCCGGTGGCTTTGCTATCCTTTGTCCCCAAGCGACTGATTCCAAAGGAAAAACAAAACACACCGGAGGTGCCATGCGCGAAGCACGCATCGCACAACGCAGTATATTCGATTCCGAGTACGTCGATCACGCCATCGGCCAAGAACTGGCTGCCGCCTCACGCTGGCTGGATGAGCATCCAGAGGCTTTGGCGCTCATCGAGCGCGATGTGGCTCCGGGAGGCTTGGCGGAACTGGGCCGTGCAGGCCTGTCCCTCGAGATCGTTCTGCGCTGTGCCTTCCTCAAACAGTACCGCCAAGTGTCCTACCGGGAGCTGGAGTTTCTGCTGCAGGACTCACGATCGTTTCAACTTTTCGCCCGAGTGGATCCGCTGCGCGTACCCAAGAAGTCGGCGCTTCAGCAGACCATCAGCCGCATTCAGGCTTCGAGTTGGGAGGCGCTCAACACGGCCCTGTTGCGCACGGCCAGCGACGAGCGCATCGAGAAGGGCCGCGCCATGCGTGTCGACGCCACCGTGACGGAGACGCACATCCTGAGGCCGGCGGATAGCCAACTCCTGCTCGATGGCATCCGCGTCATGGTCCGGGCGCTGGAGGAGGCCCGTCGTCACTTGGGGTCGGCCATTCAGTTTCGTTGTCACATGATCACTGCCAAGCGGCGCCATCTTCGGATTCTGAACAGTCGGAAACCTACGGACCGTGCTCGCTGTTATCGAGAACTGATCACCAAGGTGCACAAGACCCTCGGCTATGTCGATGCTGCCTGGGAGCAGGTCAGCAACTCCGCCGAGCTGTGGACACTGGGGTGGATGACGGAGGTTCGCCATTACCGCAACCTGATCCTCAAGGTCATCGATCAAACCGAAAGACGGGTTTTTCAGGACGAAAAGGTGCCGGCAACGGAGAAGATCGTCAGTCTCTTCGAGCCTCACACTGACATCATCATCAAGAACCGACGCGAAACCCAGTTCGGTCACAAGCTCACCTTGAGCACCGGCACCAGTGGCTTGGTCCTCGACGCGATCATCGAAGACGGCAATCCGGCGGATACCGATTGCTTGCTGCCACCGTCATCGAAACCCGTTCGCTTCAAAGCAAAAGATCGCCTCCTGGCATTCCTGGAAGCGCTCTGACTATGCGCAGTTCCGCTTCCGCGATGCCCCCTTCAGCACGAGGGCCACCGATGCAACTGCGCATAGTCCAGGACT
>JAFIFJ010000106.1 GCA_020832085.1 Gammaproteobacteria bacterium
GCCCGACGGCTTGAGCCTGCTCGACGCCGGCGTGCTGGACTGGACGGCGATCCTGAGCGCCCGGCAGGTGACGGACGTCTACCTGCTCGCCCTGGCGGTCGCGAACGACGGTCGCTTCGTCACCTTCGATCGCGCGGTGCCCCTCCGCGGCGTGCAGCGGGCCCGCCCGGAGCATCTGGTCCTGCTCTGAGAGAGTCGGGGCCTGCCAGGAACCATCGTTCCCGCTGTCGCGGAAGGAACAAGGGTGCTGCTCGCGAGGCCCAGTGGGAGCTGACGTCCGCAAAGCGGGCGTCGCGATCTGCGTCACGCCCGAATCCGCGAGCAGTCCCCAATCGCAACGTCAGAGAGAGTAGGGGTCGGACCAGATCAACCTATTGATTCGAAAAGGAAACTCGTCCGAGAGGCCTTTGCAATCAACTGCGAAGTGCAACGGTGGTGTCGGTTCGGGTGCTGGTGAAGACCTCGTGCGGCACCAGCACTCCGAGGCACGTAGCAAGCGATTGTTCAATGTAATCAATCACTTGATTTGGTCCGACCCCATTTCTCCCCCCCATTTCTCCTGGTGATCCCGAACGGCGCGCATCACGTGATGGCGGCCCTCGGGGCCTCACCGACCTTGATCAAGAAGGGTGTCGGGGCTAGTGTGTAGGCGTCTACACGAGTGTAAGTTTGAGATGGCGCTGAACATTCGCAACCCGGAGGCAGACCGGTTGGCCGAGGAGCTGGCCCGCGCAACCGGCGAGACCAAGACCGACGCGGTCATCCGCGCGCTGCAGGATCGTCTCGAGCGCATTTGCCGTGAGCGCGGCGGTATGCGTCTCGCGGACGAGCTGGACGAGATTGCCCTTGCTTGCGCGGCGTTGCCGGTTCTGGACCCGCGCAGCGCGGAGGACATTCTGGGCTACGATGATCATGGTCTTCCCCGCTGATGGTGATCGATACCTCCGCATTGGTGGCCATTCTCCAGGATGAGCCGGAACGCCAGGCCTTCAACACAGCGATCGAGGCGGCACAGTCCCGCCTGTTGTCCGTGGCTAACTGGCAAGAGACCTCCATCGTGATCGAGGCGCGGTTCGGCACGGCCGGGCTGCATTTGCTGGACCGCTTTCTGGATCGCGCGGGGATCGAGAGCGTCGCGGTGGACATGCGGCAGGCCCAGGAGGCGAGGCGGGCGTTCAGCCAGTTCGGCAAGGGCCGAGCCGCCGCTGGCCTGAACTACGGCGACTGCTTTGCCTATGCGCTGGCGCGTACGAACGGGCAGCCGCTGCTGTTCAAAGGTGACGACTTCGCCCGCACCGACATCACGCCCGTCATCCGCCCGGCCGACCGATAGGCAGGAGACGGCAGGCTGACCGTGGACAACCCCGCTATCCGGACCCTGCGTCGCCCCGGCCTTCGGCCGCGTCCAATACCCACCTCCACACTGTTGCGGCAATCACTCCATCACACGGCCGCCCAAGCCTGAGACTACCACCGGGCGGCCGTAGCGGTTCTCAAGAACCTAACCCATTTGGGTAATGTCCCTCCCCGCTGGCTCCGGTAAGGTTAAAGCTGATCCCGCCGTGGGTCGTATCGCATTGGGCAGGGAATCGCTCATGGAGCGTTCTGGAGGGCGATCGTCGGCACCGCTTCCGCGGCCGAGCCCGGACAGCCGCACGACCCGCGAACAGCGGGATGGCCAGTCCGACCCGACAGCATTCCTGGTGCAGGTCATCAATGGCCTGCAGCGCGGCGTCGCGCTGCTCAGCAGCTCAGGTCAGGTGTACTTCGCCAATCCCGCCGCACACGCCCTGTTCGAACGCCGACACCCAGTGACCATGGTCGACGATCGCCTCCGCGTGGAGCCGGTCGTACAGCAGGCCCGCCTCGAGCGCTTCCTCGCCTCCGAGCAAGGCACGCGCGACGCCATCGTCCTGCGCCTGGACGCGTGCAACGCTGGCGCGTTGAGACTGCTGGTGAACCGATTGGACGCCGGCGCGGATCGCCCAACCGGCTTTCTCGTCTTTCTGTTCGATCACGAGTCGGCGACGCCTACCAATCCGGAGCTGCTGCGCGAGTTTTACGAGCTGACGCCCGCGGAAGCGAACGTCGCCGGTTTGCTCTACAACGGCCGCAGCCTGAAGGTGATCGCCGCGGAACTCGACTGCTCCATCAACACCGTCCGCGCCCACCTGAAGCATGTCTTCAGGAAATGCGGCGTGCACAGCCAGGCGGAGCTGGTGCGATTGCTGGCGCTGGGACCTTACTGGGGTTAAGTGGATGCGGGACCAATCCGCCTCGTTGGGCATTCTGCGCCACGTCCATCATGGCCTTCGGGCAATTTGTGAACAGGGGGTATCTCGATGACATCTGACCGTATCGGCGTCCTGGCTCTGACCATCGCCATGACAGTGAATGTTGCCTGGGCCGACGAAGAAGCTGTCAGGGACGACTTCACGCGAACCGCGATCCCCGAGAACGTCGAGGCCCGCTTCATCTGTTACCAGGCGGGAAGCGAGATCCTCTCCATCGACCGTGTCGCGACGTTTCTCCCGGCCAAGGTCCAGGGGGTGATGAGTTTTTCGCTCAACGACCGCCGGGAACGCACGCACCTCGTCTACCTCGACGCCGGGACCACCTGTCGACTCGAAGTGTCAGCGCCGCGGAATTGATCATGAGCCGACAGCAGCGTCACGTCGGAGGGGCGAGCAGGATGACCATTACCCATTTGGAGGAGTCGAGTAACTTGACACAACGTCGCGATGGCGCGCATCGGCCGCTTTCGGAATCGACCTAAGGCGCTGTTTCCAATAGCCAAAAAACAGCTGGCGTACATATTGCTAAAACATCGTGGGGCCGGGTTCGGTACAACTCGAACGCTCGTGTCGGCCGCGGCCGGGTGACATGGAGGATCGGACATGAAACGGTTGTTATTGGCAGCATTGCTGCCAGCGCTGCTGTTCGGGGGCCTTTCTGCCTGGTCGGCGCCGGTCACGTTCAGCCCGGTTGCGCTCCCGGGTGACCCCGTGCCGGGTATTGACGATGTGACAGTCATAGACTTTTTCGGCTTTACGGTGACATCGAGTAACAGCGGCCGTGTGGTGTACGCAGTAACTTTTGGGCCTGGGGACACAATTTCTGACACTATTGGTATCGGGCTCTTCGACGCATCCGGCCCGATTTCGCTCGGCTTGTTTGAACCACCTGAGGGAACGTCAGAAATCATCGGACGTTATGGTCCCACGGCCGTCAATGATCGTGGCGATGTTGTCTTCACCGCGATCTTCGATGACGCACTAACGGGAGAAAGGGAGACTGGAATCTTCAATGGCTCAGATTTGGTTGTCCGTGTCGGAGATGTCGTTCCGGGAAGCGACGGTGCGCAGATACATTCCCTTTCGAGCGCTACAGCGGCGTCGTTGAACGAAGCGGGAGACTTGGGATTCGCGGCGAGAATCTCGGGCCCGGACGGAGATCAGCAGCGTCTGGCCTTCATTGCCGGTGGGCGTTTGGTCGTGGCAACAGGTGATGTCATTCCCGGAACCGAAGACGCTGAAATCACCGGGCTCGGTCTGGGGCTTATTGCATTGAATGATCGGGGTGACACCGCCTACGCGGCAGAGTTCGTCGAAAACGGTGAATCGGGATCGGGGTTGTTCGCGAACGGTGCACTAGTTGCACGTACGGGTGATGCTGTTCCTGGGCTCGATGACGCCGAGTTCGCTTCGCTCGTCGTCGGCGCCAATGCGCTCAACGATTTCGGCGAATTGGCCTACCGCGCAGTCTTTCGTGACGATTCAACTTTGGATGTTGGGCTCTTCACGTCTTCCGCTGGCTTGGTCGTTCGCCTTGGCGACAAGGTTCCAGACACCGACGCCGTGTTCACTTTCCTTCAACCGCCGGAGATCAACAACTACGGAGAGGTGGCCTTCTTCGCCCTGGATAGTGAGGGGGGACGAGGGTTGTATTTCATTGATGCTGCCGGAGTGCTGAACACTATCGTCCGGACGGGTGAACTCTTCGATGATGGCCAGATGGTTTTGTTTGTGAATGAGTCGCCGGGTTCGAGGTACCTGAGCGACTGGGGTCTTACTTTTTTTATGAGTCTCTCCGACGGCACGCAAGGCTTTTTTGCGGCAGAGATCCAGCGTACGCAGCACGCGGTCCCGGAGCCGGCTGCCTGGGTGCTGATCTGGATCGGCCTGCTTGGCATGCTGGCCGTACGCACCCGCCGGATTCGCTTGCGTCGGCCTCCACCGTCCGCGCCCACCTGAAGCATGTCTTCAGGAAATGCGGCGTGCACAGCCAGGCGGAGCTGGTGCGTCTGCTGGCGCTGGGACCCTATTGGGGGTGAGCCATGAAACAACTTCGTCGCGGATGGACCGCGCTGGTGATCGTTTTGGCGGCCTGGGCAGGGCCTGCCCTGGCGGGCCCGCTTACCCCGTCGGATTGGGCAACCATCGACGGGCGTGACTGGCTGCATCCAGCCGACTTCACAGGGTTGAGCTGGCAGGAGGCGGATAGGAAAAACAACGTGTCTTTTTCCTACCTGCCTGAAGCATGCCCAGCGTTTCAGCAACGGTCAACGACGTGTCCCTCCGATCCATAGTGATCGGCAAAGGCAGGAAGGAACGTGTCATCCCGCTGTGGAAGAACACCGCCGCTCAACTCCGCGCTTGGTTCGAACGCATCGACCGCCGGCCCGAGGCACCCGTGTTCCCCAATCGCGCCGGCAAACCCATGTCACGTTCCGGTGTCGAGCACCGCCTCCGCGTGTCGATCGCCAAGGCGTCAGTGCAGTGTCCATCCCTTCGAGGCCGTCGGATCTCCCCCCATACGGTGCGCCACGCGACCGCCATGCATCTGCTGCAGTCGGGTGTCGACATTACCGTCATTGCGATGTGGCTCGGCCATGAAGACACCGCCACCACCCACCAGTACATCGAAGCGGATCTCGCGATGAAGGAGGCTGCCCTCCAACGCATGGATGCCCCGTCATCGAAACCCGTTCGCTTCAAAGCAAAAGATCGCCTCCTGGCATTCCTGGAAGCGCTCTGACTATGCGCAGTTCCGCTTCCGCGATGCCCCCTTCAGCACGAGGGCCACCGATGCAACTGCGCATAGTCCAGGACT
>JAFIFJ010000109.1 GCA_020832085.1 Gammaproteobacteria bacterium
CGCGCAGATCGCCCTTGACGACGATTTCGTCGATGGTGGTGCCCTGGGCGGCGAGGCCGAGGGTCAGCAGCGGCCAGGCCACGGCGCCGCGGTAGAACATGGAACGATGAGCCATTGGTCTCTCCTGGATAACAAGAGACCCGGAATCCTGGCGCGGACTGAAGAGAAGAGGCGGGGTGACCCGGACTCGACCTATCCCTACGCCGGTGCTAACCGGATCAGGTTCGAAGGGTCCACCCACTCGCTGGATGTCTCAGGCCCGGCGGCTTGCGCCCGGGGCCTCCCCTTAGGTTGTCGGGCGGCGTTATAGCACTGGGGAAGGGTGCGGGGCAATCTCAGGTGGGCCCGCGCTGACTTTTTCGGGGCATTCGAGTCGCGGTCGATCAAGGCATCGGGTGTCGTTGTGCGCAAAGGGACTGCGGGCGATGGACTGAACCTGGCGTTGGGATGGCGTCATCGCGCGCAATGCGCGCTCCTGCATTGGCTTGCCGCCCGGCCCTGGCTTGCCCTGAGCGCAGGCTGGGAGCCCGCAGCGCGGGCGATTGGGGTCGGGCGTCAGTTGCCGTCCAGGGCTGCGCGCATTTCGTCGGTGATGGCCCGGACGTCGGGTGCGGTGGCCATGGCGTGCCGTCTCACCACCTCGGTGGCCTGCTGATTCAGGCTGTTGACGTTGGCCAGGTACTTGCCCCCGACGCTGGATCGGAAGAAGGTGTTCAGGGTGACGAGTTCTTCGCGGGTGAAGGTCTGCATGTAGATCTCGAGGAAGTCCGGGCGTAGACGCTCCCAGCTCAGGGTCGCCTCGATCAGATCGCCGATCCGGGCCAGGTACGGTGCCGCCGTCGGCTCCTCCCCCACGGCGACGTCCTGGGCCCGGATCTGCTGCAGGGTGCTCTGACGCATGCGCGCGGCCATGGGGGCCAGGCCGCGGTCGATCTGGATCAGTCGCAGCAGCTCCTCGGCAGCGGCTTCATGAGCGGCATCGGCATGGACGCTGAAGGGCAGCATGACGGTCATGACGGCGACCAGCAGCAGGCGGACGCGACGTCTTGGCGCAGAGCAGGGCATGGGTGCACTCCGAAGAAAGGGCGATGGGCAAGATACCAGAGGGCCTGATGGCCCCGCGACCACTCGTTCAGGTGGGCAGCCCGGAGGGTGAGGAGGGATCCAGGCTGGACGCGCCATTGCTGTGCGACAACAATGAATGCCGCCACGGGAGAGCACCCATGCAGCACGAGGCCATCGACATTCCCGAATCCACGCGCGAGGCCTGGCAGAAGTCCGTGGACATCATGGCGGACCTGATGGACATTCCCGCCGCGTTGATTCTGAGGGTCTGCGATGCCGAGCAGACCCAGGTGTTCGTGGCCAGCCGGACGCAGTCCAATCCCTACCTCCAGGGCGACATTACTGAGCGTCATCCGAACAGCTATTTCGAGGCCAGCATTGCCTACTCGAGTCTGCTGAAGGTCGTCAATGCGGCGCACGAGGCCCGCTGGCGCAATGGCCCGGCCGTCGGCAAGGGCATGGTGTCCTACATGGGGCTGCCGCTGACCTGGCCGGATGGTGAAGCCTTTGGTGTCATCTGCGTCATGGACAACGAGGAAAATCGTTATTCCGCCCGCAGCGAGCGGCTGCTCGAGCAGTTTCAGGAGATCATCAATCTCCATCTCGTGCTGCTGTTCCAGCAGCACGAACTGCGCGAAAAAACCAAGATCGACGCCCTGACCGGGGCCTGCACGCGGCGGGACTTTTTCGATTCCGGCAGTGCGGAGGTCAAACGCGCCCGACGCTACGGCATTCCGCTGTCCGTGCTTCTGCTCGACCTCGATCACTTCAAGGACGTCAACGATCGCTACGGCCATGCCTGTGGCGATGCGGTCCTGCGCGTGCTGACGCGGCGGATCATGGATTCGCTGCGCGCCAGCGACAAGTACTATCGATTCGGTGGCGAGGAGTTCGTGGTGCTGCTTCCCCACAGCGAACTCGAGGGCGCGCATCTGGTGGCGGAACGGATTCGCGTGCTGGTGGAAGCCAAGGCCGTGGAATTCCGCGATCTGGAGATCCCGGTCACCGTCAGTATTGGTCTGGCCCGCCTCGAAGGGGCCGGCGAGACCCTGGACGAACTGGTGGCCAAGGCCGACAAGGCCCTGTACATGGCCAAGGAAAAGGGACGCAACCGCGTCGAGGTCTACGAGCGGCTGCCCGAACTCGATGCCTGAATCCGACAGCTCACTGCTTCGAGCACGCCTGCTCGACCGCCTCGCGGAACTCGATGCGTCCGACGCCGTCGGCGCCGATGCCCAAGCCACCGTGGTGCTCGATCAGAGCCGGGTGGGGCGTCTGTCGCGCATGGATGCTCTGCAGGGGCAGGCGATGGCGGGCGCGAGTGCCGCCCGGCGCCAACAGGAGCGCCGGCGGGTCCGGGCTGCCCTGCAGCGGGTCGATGACGGTGTATACGGGCGCTGCGTGGACTGTGATGTCGCCATCCCCGAGGGACGGCTCGACATCGACCCCGCTGCCGAGCGCTGCGTTCGCTGCGCGAACTGAGCGTCAGCCTTCCTCCGCCGCCGCCCGCCTGCGTTCGAGTTCCTCGAGGATTTCCGCGTGCCGCGCCCGGTTCAGCCGATAGGTGGCGTAGAGCAGCAGCCCGAAGAAGCTGAAGACCGATGTGGCCGGGCCTTGCAGCAGCCCGAGCATCCAGATGGTGTCCGGGTTCACGCTGCCGGCGGGTGCGGCACGGGGGAAGGCGATGAAATCGAGGATGACGCCGCCCACCATCACGCCGGCGGCGCCGGTGGCCTTGAGGCAGAAGGCTCGGGCCGCGTAGATCACCCCCTCCCTGCGTTCTCCGGTGTCGAGTTCATGCTCGTCAGCAATGTCCGCAAACATGGAATTGATGCTGGTGAAGATCACCGGCGCAATGGTCGCTGTGATGAAGGTGGTGACCATCACCAGCGGCAGCATCCACGGCGACTCGTTGGTCGGGAACCAGGGTACGTCCAGCAGGCGCAGCACGATCAGGACGTTGCCGTTGATGATGGCCAGCGCCGCCGGCACGATCAGGGACAGCTTCTTGTCCAGAGCGCGCGTCACGATGGGCGTCAGCGGCAGGCTCAGAAGCAGCCCCACCATGGCCACCAACGGCAGCATGGCCAGTTGCTCGGTGGTGAAGCCCCAGAAATGCAGGCCCATGAACGGGCTCAGCACCGCCTCGATGCTGATGATCATGGTTCCCAGCATCATGCCGAAGAACAGCGCCCGGAATGACCGGTTGCGGAAGGCCTCCATGATCTCCTTGAGCATGCGCGTCACCCCGAAGGGCACGATGGTGATGGGCTGCCGAAGGTGACGGATTTCCTTGCGGGTACCGAACACGCAGGCCGCGATGGAGATGGCCATGGCGATGGCGAAAGTGGTGCTGAAGTTGACATAGCCTGCCGGGTTGAGCAGGCCGGGCGAGTACTCGGGCGTGGTGGGGAAGAACAGCGTATAGGCCAGGAAACCCGTGACGACACCGCCGCCGAGACTGAACAGGGTACTGAAGGCGAACAGGGTGGAGCGCTGGTTGTAGTCCATGGCCATCTCGGCACCGAGGGCGAGATGGGGGATGTGATAGAACGTCATGGACCCTCTGACCAGCACTGCGAACAGCGCCAGCCACAGGAAACTGCCGATCTCCGACAACCCATCGGGTGGATTGAAGAGAAAGAAGAAGGAGAGGCTGAGCGGGATGGCGGCCGCGAGCATGAAGGGGTGGCGCCGGCCCCACCGGGTCATGGCCTTGTCTGAGATCGCTCCCGCCAGGGGGTCGGTCACCGCATCGAAGCACAGGGCAATGGCCAGGGCGATGCCGGTCAGCGTGCCGGAAACGCCGACCACCTGCTGGTAATAGAACAGCACGAAGGTGTTGAAGGCGGCGTTTTTGATGCCTTCGGCCGTCTGACCGAAGCCGTAGGCAGCCATGGTGCCAAGCGACAGACGCCGCACCGGTCCCTGCATTCTGGTAACTCCCCTGCTGCAGCGGGTCTTCTGCGGTCCCTTGGCTGCGACACTGTTGCCTGACGAGGGGCATACTCGAGCCAGACGATGCAGAGAATATTGGCAGCAATCGCCGGGCCGGTCATCATCAGTCAGGGGCAAAGTGCCGAGAAAAGGTGCCAAGGCATGGGCGCACAGGCCTTGCCGCCGGCTGCCCTGCCGCCAAAAATGAGGGATCACCTGCCAGGAACCTGCCGCATGTCGACCGCCAGCGCCAGTGCCTCTCCGGGGCCAGACATCCGTGACTATGTGCCGACCACCGACCGTGAGGCGGTGATTGCCTGCGTGGCGGGCCTGCAGGACTACGAGCGCACACTGGACCGGTAGCTGCCGCCGGGCTAGCGCGTCGCCCGGCGCTACGTGGATGCCATGCTGCACCGCTGCCGGGCCTATCAGGGCCGCGTGATGGTGGCGGAAGAGGGAGGCGAGGTGGTGGGGTTTCTCTGTGTGCTGGCCCGGGTCCCGGAGCAGCAGGTGGACGACACGGCCCGGCCCCACGCCATGGTGGGGGAACTCTATCTGGCGCCCGAGCAACGCAGCCAGGGAACCGGGCGCCGGCTGCTCGAAGCCGGTGAGGCCTTTGCCCGCGACCGCGGTGCAGAGCGCCTGCGGGTTCAGGTGCTGGCGGCCAACGGCGTCGCCCGTTCGCTGTACGCCTCGGCCGGTTTCCATGAGCGTCTGATCGAACTCGAGAAGCGGCTGGACTGACGTTCCCGGCCCGAGCTCCGGCGCTCAACCCCTGCGGGCGAAGCGCTCGCGATTGTCGTTGCGCTTCTCGGCACTCTTGCGCAGCAGCACATAGGTGGCCCCATAGCCGCCGTGGGGCCGCTGGGCGCTGTGAAAGGCGAGGACTTCCGGCATGTCTTCCAGCCAGCGGGCCACGTAGCTCTTGATGCGCGCCGGGGTGGCGCTGCGTTCCCCACGGCCATGGGTGATCAGGACGGTGCGCAAATCCATGGCCAGGGCTTCGAGGATGAAGCCATAGAGGGCCTCCCGGGCCTCACGGACCGTCATCCGATGCAGGTCCAGGGTCGCCTGCAGGGGATAGCGGCCGAGGCGGAGCTTGCGATAGACCCCTTCCTGAACGCCGTCGTTCTTCCAGGCCAGCTCATCGTAAGGCGCCAGCTGGGGCACCTCGCCCAGGGTCAGCGGATTACGGTCGCCTTCCAGGGCTTCCGCCGCCCGGCGGCGCGCCAGCTGTGCCGGCGTGGGTTCCCCAGGCTTGCCAGGCGGCTGCGCGCGGCCGTCGGCGGGCAGCGGCTGCACCCCGGCCATTTCCTCGGCAAACAGTTCGTCGTCGGACTTGTTCATGACCGAAGGGTCGGGTCAGACGGATGGGTTTGCAAGTCCCGCAGGGCCCCTTTGTCGGCCATGACACTGTCGGAGCGGAGTGGTCCGGGATCGGCGCGGCGAAGGGTCTTCGCGGCTGACGCCGCTCCCATGGGGGAATGCTGCATCACTGTCCGAAGCTGCGGCCATCCTGGCCGAGCCAGGCGGCCTCCTCGGCGGTGGGTGGCCGATCGAGGATGCGGTTGCGATGGGGAAAGCGACCGAAGCGCTCGATCAGAGTGTGGTGGTCCCGTGCGTGCTGGAGGTAGTTTCCGACGACCTCGGCCGCGGGACTGTCCGGCTCCTGCTCACTGAGCAGGTTTTCGAACAGCGTGAGGCTGGTTTCCTGATCCGCCAGGGATTCGGAGTGCTCGAAGGGCAGGTAGAAAAACACCCGTTCTTCCAGGTCCAGCAAGCGATCATCGCCGCGGGAGACCCCTTCGCGCGCGAAGGCCAGGGCCTGAGGGTCTCCGGCAAAGGCCCGGGCTGTCCCCCGGAAGATGTTGCGGGTGAACTGATCGAGCAGCAGCAGCAGGGCGGCCCGTCCCCGGACCGTGGTGCTCCAGTCGTCGCGCCTCCCGGCCAGGGCGGCTTCCACGTCGGCCCCGAAGGCATCGCGGATCCGGGCGTCGAAGCCGGGATCCGACCGGAACAGGCCCTGCCTGCGGGCCGGATCCATCAGGCCGTTGTCGAGATCGCCGTACCAGAACCGCAGGACCCGCTCTGCCGGGTCGTCAGCGGTCATCGTCAGACCCGCCAGCAGTTGAGGTCGTTGGCGAAGACGATGGCGCCACGGAAGTGGTTGCGAATCTCGTCCCGGCTCTGGGTTTCGCGGCCGCGGGTACGCGGGGTGCGATGGGACAGCACCAGGCGATTGACGCCAGCTTCGCGGGCCAGGCGACCGATCTGCGATGGCGTCATGAACTGCTCGCGCACGAAACCGCGGGCGTTTTCGGGAATGGCATGGTGGGCCACCAGCATCACGGAATCGGCGGCCAGATCGTTGACCAGCTGGCGGCGATTGGCGGTGCTGCCGGTGAAGGTGATGCCGATGCCGGAGACGTCCACACGCCAGGCCAGGGCCGGCTGGTTGCCGTGGTCGGTGCCGACGGCGCTGAGCGTGATGTCGCCGCGGCGAAAGCCGGACCAGCGGTTGCGGCTGCTGTAGTCGATTTCGGTGGGGTTGATCCGGTAGCCGGCGCGGCTGAAGCCCGAAAACATGTCGGCTAAGTCGCGGTAGGCGCCGGTGGGGCCCATGGCCAGGTCGATCCATTCCAGAAAGCCCGGCTGGGGATCGCTGCCGCTGGGCCCCAAGATGGGCAGCGGTTCGGTGCGGCCGGCATTGATGGAGCCCAGCACGAATGCGGGCAGGTCGGCGATGTGCTGCGGATGAACCTGAGTGAAGACCATGGCCTCGAGGTCGCGGAAGTCGGCTCCCGACTCCTGAAAGCGCAGCGCGGCACCCGGGCCGGCGTCGATGAGAATGCGCGCCTTGCCGTTCACCCAGACCAGATAGCCGGAGGAGGCCTGGGCATCATCGAAGCTGCCGCCGCTGGCGCCGAGGACCTGGACATAGATGCCCTCGACGCCGCACTGGCGCTGATCGACGGTGATTTCCAGGGGGCGCTCGGTCACCGTTCGCGCCAGCGCGGGCGCACTCTGCTGGGCTGCTGCGCCAGCGGTGACGATCATGGCGATCACTGGCAGCAGCAGACTGAAAAACCCTCTCATCGACTTCTCCGTTGCGGTGTGTTCACGCGGGTGGGCTACCTTAACAGGTTGCTGAAAAAGTCCGTCCATGGACTTTTTCAGGCCGATCTGCGGAACATGTCCGCAGATTTACGGCTCCGGCCGTAGCCGGGACTGGCCATCGGTTCGTCAGTGACTCAGGTATGCTATGTGCATTGCTTTTCAGACCCATCAATCAGCGGAGTGTTCAACACCCATGCTTTCCCTGTTCAAAAAGCGCCGCATTCGCACGGCGCGCTGCCTGCTCACGGACGGAGCGCATCACCTGCTGGTGGTGCACGCCGGCGGTGGGCGGGACAAGCGACCACGCTGGGGTCTTCCCGGTGGTCACCTCGATCTCGGCGAGCGGCCCGAGGATGCCCTCAGGCGTGAGCTGGTCGAGGAATTGCACCTGGAAGTGGACGATCTGGAAGAACTCGGTGACTGGTCCTTCCGTGGCGGCTGGCATCGGGTCTACACGGCCCCCCTGCCCGCCCCGGTGACCCGATTCGATCGTGGCGAACTGCTCGCGATCGGCTGGCACGATCTC
Organism: Gammaproteobacteria bacterium; assembly: GCA_020832085.1. Taxonomy (GTDB): domain Bacteria; phylum Pseudomonadota; class Gammaproteobacteria; order Pseudomonadales; family Azotimanducaceae; genus SLTB01. The sequence goes on from JAFIFJ010000109.1 coordinate 7,646, forward strand.
GATGGCGTGGCCCGGCTTTCCGAGCGCGGCATGCTCCACGCGGGCTATGAGATTGAGGTTGTGCGGCAGCTGCGTGGTGCGGTGGAGGCCGCGGTGGAGGCAATGGGGCCCGAGCTCCGCGCGAGCTGAACCGGGCATGCGGTTCCTGCTCGCTGCCGTCTCTGCCCTGGTGGTGATGGGGCTGACGATCGGCGGGTTCCTGTTCCTCCTCGATCGCTACGAGCGCCATCACCGGGAAGCGGTGCTGGCCGAGGTGACCATCGATGCTGCGGGACAGATCCGCATCGACGGCCAGTCCATCGGCTTCGAGCAGCTGCGTAGCGTCTGGCGCGACCGCGCCTTCCGGCTCCAGCACTGCGGACGCTGGCGGCTGGAAGTGCACCCGGATGCACCCGCCGGCCTCGGCCACGCCGTGGCTGCCGTGATCGAGTGCCGCTGAGTCTCTGCGCACCAGATTGGGGCGCGAAGCTGCATGGTCAGGCGCTCATCGCCTGCGAAGCGGGCTGTTGCGGGCCATCCATGGCCCCCAACCATCGATCAAGCCAAGGGCCAACCGCGGGCGTCGCCCTCGTGGGAGCCCGTCGCGCGGGCGATAGGGGTCAGCTGAAATCCCGGCCCGCTGCCCAGGAAGCGGCGGCGGCATGGGCGATCTCGGCGATCACCTTCGCATCCACGGCATCGGGTTCGCCCTGCTCCAGCGGGTCGTAGTGGAACAGGTAGAGCCGGGAGCAGAACTGATCGAAGCTCAGGGAGGATTCGCCTGGAATCTCTCCCTGGCCGGTGACGGAGGTCACTACGCCACCACCCCAGTCCTGCCGCCCTTCGTTGTTGGGATTGTTGAAGTACACCCGCATGTCCCCGGACGGCCCGAGGCCCACACGCTGGATGGCAATGGCGTGCCAGCCCACGAACTCGCCGCTGGATGTGGTGGAGGCGATGCCGGCCGGCTGCGGAAAGATCACCGGCTGGTTGCCGTTGTAGTAGGGATGGTAGTTGGCATGGAAACGGCGAATGAAGTCCTCGAAGCCGACGATGGCGCCGCTGAAGATGTCGACGCAGATGGCGAAGCCGCGCTGCACCCACCAGCCGTGGAACTCGGGGTTGATCCAGCGATGACCGTCCTCGTCGCGGTCATCGACCCGCCGCCACATCTCGGCGTAGATGCGATCGAGGTGCGGCACCAGGATCAATGAGATCGGATCGAGTTCCGTGTGCAGATCCTCGGCCAGCCCGGCAGCGAGGTCCTTCGAGGAGATCTCCTCGCCTTCGAAGGTCATTGCGATCTCGCCATCGCGGGTAGCCCACAGCAGCAGCTGCAGCAGGTAGCCCGGATCGCTCTGGGCCCACAGGGACAGGGCCCGGGCCGACTGACAGGTCGGATTGTCGCCCTGCCCGATACCGAGGGGTTGGCCGAGGACCTGGATCAGACCGGAAAGCAACCATACCCGCGGCGGCTGCGCGGGTCCGTAGACCTCCCGAAGCCGGGCCTGCACATCCTCCCGGATGGGGTGGACGATCTGCCGCCACAGGCCGCGCGGTACCGGAGCGAAGTACAGGGCCCCGCGCTCCAGCAAGGCATGCAGGCCGTAGACGGCCTGGGCGGTCTCCGGGAACACGGCCTCGTCGATCAGCCGCAGCACCAGTTCCTGATAGCTCAGCAGGGCATCGCGGCCAGTGGAGGACAGCGCCAGCGCAGTAGGCAGCAGGGTGGGCGCTGCGCCCCGAAGATGTCGGATCAGCACCGCGTGATAGGAGGAAGCCAACCCGGTAGCGTTGAGGTGGCCGCCGAGAGTCAAGGCCTCTGCTTCGAGCTCCGCCGGGGTCATGGCGCTGAGGTGGGCCTGATAGCGCGCCACTCCCGGGTCGTCAGCGGTGGCGGCGGAGGGACGGAACAGCGCATCGAACAGCGGTGTGGCACGGGACTCCGTTTCGCCGCGGCCGAGTTCGGCGATCATGTGGCAGATGTTGTGCACCAGGATCGGCCGCTGAGCCAGCATGCTCTCGGCCTCCAGTACCACGGCATCGCGGACGCTTGCGTAGCCGATTCGCTCGACGATGAACTGCAGGGTATGGGTGATGGCGCGGGCCAGTTTGCCGAGCCTCACCCGATCGGCCTCGTCGTGTCTGGGAAACAGACGCGGGAGGTTCAGTGCCAGCACGGTTTCGAGGAAGCCCCTGGCCTGCTCCGAGTTCATCCCGGGATGCTGCAACCGGCCCTCGGCGATGGCGAGGATTCTGAGTTCGGAGAGCAGTTCCACGGTGATGATGCGGGCTTTGTCGTTGAACGCGCCGCTCACCAGTTCCGGGCGCAGGGTCGCGGGCTCGGCCCAGTCGGATCCCGCAAACAGATCCAGCTCATCGAACTCGATGGCATGGGGGTAGAGCAGCGCTACACCACCAGGCTCCTGCAGCAGCGCCATGCTGGCATCCAGCAGCGGGGCCAGTTCGCTGTGCCGGGCAAAGGGGGGCGTCTTGGCGAAGCCCACCCAGGCCTGATCGAAGCGCTTGTGGGCTCGTGCCAGGCCGGCGCCGCCGTCGTTGCTCAATGTCATCCTTCCTGTACTCACCCTCGTTGGATCCCTGCCGTTGACATGCAGCAGTCCCGGGGCTCGAGCAGCGCTCCGAAGCCCTTGCTGACGTGGTGTTTCCGAACGGACAGCGCGACTCGGTTCATGGTGTTCCCGGTGCTTTGGATATACATGGGGACGCGGCAGCGATTCCAGTGACGTCGACTCAACGTCCTCCAGATCGGCATCACGGTGGCAGGCTGGGGGCGGACGATAGCAGATCGGCGCATGGACTTCGAAAGCTTGGGTTGTCAGCTGTGGTTGTCAGCCCCGCCGGGTGCTCCACCCCAAGGTGGATGCCCACCGCCGGCGCCAACGGTAAGTGAAAGGTGCATGACAGTGGTCGCGCTGGCTGAACGCATGTCCATCCGGCATGCTCCGACAGTGGCGTGCTCATTCGGGAGCAAGGCGATGTCTCAGGACAAGTTCGTGTTTGGTGTCGATCTCGATGGTGTCGTGGCAGATTTCATTGCCGGACTGCGGCCCATCGCGGCGGAATGGCTGGGCATCACGGTGGACTCGCTGCCGCTGGAGGTCAGCTACGGCTTTCCCGAATGGCGCCTGGAAGGTTACGGCGGCTATGAGGCGCTGCATCGCTTTGCGGTCAAGGAGCGGGATCTGTTCAAGCGGCTGCCGCCCATTGCCGGCGCTCCCGCGGCGCTGCGCCGTCTGTCGGGGCGGGACGTGCGCATTCGCATCATCACCCATCGGCTCTACATCAAATGGTTCCACCAGGAAGCGGTGCAGCAGACCGTGGACTGGCTTGAGTACCACGGCATCCCCTACTGGGATCTGTGCTTCATGCGCGACAAGGCTGCGGTGGGTGCGGACCTTTACGTGGAGGATTCGCCGGACAACATTCGCGCGCTGCGCGACACGGGGCATGACGTCCTTGTGCTGCGCAATTCGACCAATCGGGACCTTCCCGGTCCCGGCGCCGAAAATTGGGAGGAGGTAGAGGCCTTCGTCGAAGCCCGCGTCCGGGGTGCCTGAGTCTCTCGATTCGTTCCTGCGGGGGAGCTCTGAGTGCGGATTCGGCGGCTGGCGGTCCTGCCCTCTGGCGGTGTGAGAGAATGACTGTCGGCGTCATCGGGGCGACGCATGGGAGGAGTCGATTTGATGTTTGCAGTTCGCAGGGTCCTGCTCTTCGCTGCGCTGGCCGTGTTGTCGCTGGCCCTGGTGCCGGCCTGGGCAGCGGGCAGTCCGGTCTGGGAGGTCCGTGGCGAGGGCAGCTTTCTCATCGGCGGTACCATCCACATGCTGCGCCCGCGGGACTTTCCGTTGCCGGCCGTGTTCGATCGCGCCTATGACGTCACCGACACCGTCGTCCTCGAAACCGACCTGGGCGCTTTGGTCGAGCCTGACATCCAGCGCCTGATAATGGAGCGGGGCTTCCAGCGCGGTGGCCGGACTCTGGCCGATGACCTGCGCCCGGATACCTGGCAGCGGCTGACGGAGTTGGCGGAGGAACTGGACATCGGCATCTCCATGCTGGAAGGCATGCGCCCGGCTTTCGCCGGTCTGACCCTGGCGCGGGCCATGCTGGCGCGCCTGGGCGTCACGGAAGTGGGCACCGACGGCTACTTCTATCGCCGGGCGCGGGCCGATGGCCGGCCCCTGCAAGGTCTGGAGTCGGCGCGGGAGCAGATCCTGCTGCTGTTGAGCCTTGGCGACGATGATCCGGATCGCTTTCTCGATGCCAATCTGGAGGATCTTCAGCGCGCGTCAGAGCTCATCAACGAGGCCATCCATGCCTGGCGGCGCGGCGATTTCGAAGCATTGAACGAGCGCCTGATCGAACCTTCACGGCGGGAGGATCCGATTTCCTATCGCCGTCTCTTCGTCGAACGCAATGCCGCCTGGATGCCGAAGCTCGAAGCCTTTGCCGACAGTCAGCAGCGCGAGTTCGTGCTGGTGGGTGCGGGTCACCTCGGGGGCGACGACGGATTGCTGCATGCCCTGCGGGAGGCCGGCTACGAGGTGCAGCCCTGGCGCATGGATGACCTGCAAGGAGGGAGAGTTGAGCAGTGAAGGGCTGCAGCGGGACCGGCGGGGCGCGGTGGAATTACTGCGCCTGGACACCAATCGCTCCAACAGCCTAGACCGCGCCGCGGTTGCGGCCATGCTGACTGCCCTTGACGAGGTGGAATCCCTTCCCGAATGTCAGGTGCTGCTGCTGACTGGTCGCCCCGGCATCTTCTGCGCGGGGCTCGATCCCGCCGCGCTGGTCAGTGACGGTGACGGCCTGCGCGAGGACATGAACACATTGCTGCGCAGGCTTCTTGCATCGCGCCTGCGCATCGTCGTCTGCGTGACCGGCCATGCCCTGGGCGCAGGGGCTGCGCTGCTGCTGGTGGCGGATGTCCGGGTCAGCGCCAAGGGGCCGTTCAAGATCGGCTTCCCGGAAGTGGGCCAGAACCAGCCCCTCTCGGATCTGGCCGTCGCATTGGCGCGGCAGCGCCTCGCCCGCCGCGCCTTCGAAGGCGCCACCCTGCTCGGCCGACTCTACGCCCCGGATGAAGCGGCGCAGGCGGGTTTCGTGGACTGGATCGAAGGCGCCGGACGCGCCCTGAAGGCCGCCACGGCCAGCGCGGAGCAACTCGCGCTGCTGCCGGAAGCCGCCTACGTCAGGGCCCTAGTCCAAGTCCGCAAGGACCTGCTCTGAACCCGATCCGGAGGGCGGCATGCTGCAGGCGTTTTTGTACGAAGCTGCGAAGGACAGCAGCGATCTGCAGGACATACAGTGAAGGCAACGACATCAGCATCGTCGAATCGCATCGAGATCGGCCCAATCGCTTTGCGATTAGGGCCTTCCCACAAGGCATCACGCCAGCTTCGAGCGATACGCCCCTGTGGGCGCATTTCGTCTGGAACGAAATGCGTCGCACGCAGTGCGCCGCGAAGCGGGGCGCGCCAGGGATGGCGCGCAACCGAGCGCTATTTCGCACAGCGAAATGCGCCGATCTGCATGACATGCAGCGAAAGCAGCGAAGTCAGCCTCGTCGAATCGCATCGAGATCGGCCCAATCGCTTTGCGATGAGGGCCTTCCCACAAGGCATCACGCCAGCTTCGAGCGATACGCCCCTGTGGGCGCATTTCGTCTGGAACGAAATGCGTCGCACGC
>JAFIFJ010000002.1 GCA_020832085.1 Gammaproteobacteria bacterium
AAGCGAAACCGTCGATGGCTTCGAGATCGGCACCAAGGCCACCCTGCTCGACGGTCGCCTGCAGCTCGGACTGCTCGGCTTCCACTACGAATTCACCAACCTGCAGGTGAACGTCTTCGACTCCGACGCCATCGCCTTCACGGTGCAGAACGCGGGAGAAAACGTGACCCGAGGCGTGGAGTTCGACTTTCGCTGGAACCTGACGGATGCCCTGAGCTTCGACGGGGCCATCAGCCACCTCGATGCTGAGGTGAAGGACTTCCTCGGCTCCTGCTACGCCGGTCAGACTGTGGAGGCGGGCTGCAATCAGGTGCCCAATCCCAACACGGGCGCTTTTTCCAGCCAGGATCTCGACGGCACCACCCTGCCGCGGGCACCAAAGTGGACCGGCAGTGCAGGGCTCACCTGGAATGGTGAGCTCGGCGGTGGCTACGGGCTGGCTGCCAATACCCGCGTGCTCTGGTCGGATGACTACGGGCTGATTGCTACCCAGCGGCCGGGATATCGCCAGAGCTCCTACGCCCGCTGGGACGCCAACATCACCCTCTCCGGGCCGGATGATCGCTGGCAGGCCATGCTCTACGGCAAGAACCTGACCAATCAGAAGATCCTCATCAGTTCCGTCGATCGGCCCGGATCCGGCGGTGGAGCGGGACTGCCCGTAGCGTCAGGTCAGAGCGCCCTGGCCGACGGCGTTGCGTTCATCCACCGTCTGCGTGAAGTGGGCATCATGCTGAACTATCGGTTCTGACAACATCCTGTCGGGACTTCAGCAGCGCCTGATCACGCCCCCTCCCTTTCAACAGTGATGTTCCGGCGCTGCCATGGCAGCATGCTTCGCGACGAACAGAGGAGTGCTGTCCTCGCAGGCGATCCGGACAGGAGAGCAAGACATGAAGATCGGCGCCATCTATCCCCACCTCGAAATCGGCAGCGACCCCGTGGTGATCCGCGACTGGGCGCAGGCCGCGGAGGAACTCGGTTATGCCCACATCCTGGCCTATGACCATGTTCTTGGTGCGGTACATGCGGATCGGGAACCTGCGCTGTGGGGACCCTACACGGAGGAGTCAGCCTTCCACGAACCCTTCGTGCTGTTCGGCTACTTTGCGGCGGCCACGCAGCGGGTGGAACTGGTCACCGGCGTCCTGATCCTGCCCCAGCGTCAGACCGCACTGGTGGCGAAGCAGGCCGCGACCCTGGACATGCTCTGCGGAGGGCGCCTGCGACTCGGAGTCGGGACCGGCTGGAACTACGTCGAGTACGATTCCTTGAATGAGAACTTCAAGAACCGGGGCAAGCGCCAGGAAGAACAGATCGAAGTGCTGCGGGAACTGTGGGCGAAGCCGGTCGTCGACTACAACGGCAAGTACCACCGTATCGATCGAGCCGGCATCAAGCCGCTGCCGGGCCGCCAGATTCCCATCTGGTTCGGGGGCTTCAGCGACATTGCCTTTGAGCGTGCAGCACGCCTGGGCGACGGCTTCATCTTCGGCGGCATGCAACAGGACAATCTCGACGCCCTTGCGAAGCTGCGTAAGCTGGTGGCCGAGCAGGGCCGTGATCCGGATACTTTCGGCATCGAGGCCATGCTCAACTACCAGTCCGGACCCGACAACTGGCGGCGGGAAGCGCAGGCCTGGAAGGATATGGGCGCCGGCTACGTCTCCATGCGCGGCATGTCCCTGCGCGGCAGCGAAGGTATGTCATCGCCACAGCAGCACATCGACGCCCTGAAGACCTGGTGGGATGCCGTCGGCGATCTGGCCGACTGAGTCGAACCACTCTGTCGAGGCCGATATCGGACTCGCTGCCACCGTCATGGCGGCTGTCATTGCCAAAAGGAAGCCTTGGAAGATGGAACAGATCGCCCCGCTCGAAGTTGGCCTGCCGGTCATCGACATGGAGAAGATGCACGACTTCTACTGTCGTGTGCTGTCCTTCGAGGAGGTTCGCCGGGCGGACATTCCTCCGGAACTCACCGAGGCCCTCACCGCCGGCGCAGACGGCTACCTTAACATCTGGTTGCGCTCACCCTACGGAGAGATCATCAAGCTGGTGCGGCCTCCCACAGCACCTGAGCGTTCGGTCGCTCCGGCCGCTCTCAGCACACGCACGGGCTTCGGTTACCTCACGTTCTACTGCAAGGACATCGAGCAGGTCCTCGCCGAAGCTGAGGCGAATGGCGCCAAGGTGCGTTCCGACCGCGGGCTGCTCGACGGCCGCATCGGCGTGAAGCTGATCTTCTTCGAGGATCCTGAGGGCAACGTCATCGAGCTGGTGGAGCCGGTGTAGCGGCTTGGCGCTGGCGCGGGTGAGTCCCGTCAAGCGCCGCACCATCGTTACACATCGCCCGCACTGCGGGCGATCGACGCCGCCGGATGCAGATCAATTGCAAGTCTTTTCGGCCCCGCGCTGGGTCTGAGGAATGCTAACGATTCACATATGGTGCCAGCGCGGTATAGGTACCCGGCACCAGCTCGGTGAGTTGCACCCGGGAGATGCCCCAACTCTCCATGCGCGCAAGATTGGCCGCCACCTTTTCGGGGTGGCCCACGAGTCCGCTGGCGAAGCCGTTACCGAGTTGAGCTTCCAGACCCTTCACCACTTCTGAATCACCGGCTGCCATCAGCGCGAAGTAGCCGATGGGCATGTCGGCCCGCAAGGTTTTCACTTCGCCTACAAGATCCTCGACTTCTTCGTCGGTGATGGCCGCAAGCTCGCCGAAGTCGATGGCGCCACCGCGGATGAAGTTGCCCTTGAAGACTTCGATGCGGTCGATGAAGCGCACGCTTTCCCGGCGGGTCCGCGGCCCGCCCGCGGAAGCGACCAGGGTGGGCCCACTGCCATCGAAGGGTCCGAGCACCGGGACGTCGATGTCGTAGTACTCGCCGTGGAAGCGGCAGCGACCGTGGTCGAAGAGCTGGCGGACGATCTCGAGGGCCTCGATGAAGCGGCCCGCGCGGTGTTTCGCTTCCGGATATTCCCAACCGATGCCTGCAATTTCGGACTCCGCCCAGCCGGCACCGAGACCTGCTTCGAAACGGCCCGGTGCCAGCTGATTCAGCGCCAGACTGGCCTGGGCGAACTCCACCGGCGAGCGGAACAGGTTGTTGCAGAACGATGAGGCCAGCTTCAGGGTATCGGTGGCACAGGCCATGCGCGTCAGCGTCACCCAGACGTGAGGAAAGGGCTTGTCACCCACCCAGAAGTGATCGCTGGCCACCACGCCACAATAGCCTTCGGCCTCCCGGGCCTTGGCCCACTCGCCTGGATCCTGATCCAGGGCGGTGTTGTAGTTGGGAAAGCACTCCATCGCCGTCAGCCTCCGCTCTGCTTGGCGACCCGCTCCGCAGCGAGCTGATAGACGTGGCGGTTGCCCCGCGACCAGGTGACGTTGAGGGTGGTGGCGTGGATTTTCCAGCCGGCTGCGCCCCGTCGACATTGATGGACGTAATAGCCACCCAAGGTGTGGCTGCTGTCGCCATCGGAGTTGGCGATGAAATGCTCGGCCTGCATGTACACCGTGACCGTGGCCTCGTCGCCGCGGATGTCGTACATGAAGTTGGACAGCACGTGCTGGGTGGCGTCGAAGCCCGGCAGCATCCGCCGGCAACCGGCCACCCAGTCGTCGCCGGTCATGTCCGCGCCCGGCGACCCGCTGTAGGACGAGAAGTCCATGTGCAGCTTGTCGGCGAAGATGGAGCGGAACAGCTTCCAGTCACGGGTGTCGATTCCAAAGGCATAGCGGTGAATCAGCTCGGACAGCTCGGCGCGGTCGCTGAGCGTCTTGAGGTCCATGGTCACGATGAGGTCTCCCAGAGGCTCGTTCAGGTCAGTCGTACCAGCATCTTGCCGGTATTGCCGCCGCGCAGCAGGTCGCAGAACGCCGGTACGAGGTTGTCGAATCCGTCCACCACCGTTTCCCGCCAGATCAGGTCCCCGGCGTTCAGCAGACCTGAGAGCTGCGCGATGTAGCCGGGGGCCTGCCTGGAATAGAGCCCGGCATTGAACCCCGTGAGCGTCAGACCTTTCTCGATGGCGGTGAAGAAGTTGCCGGGACCGGCACGATAGTTGTCGCTGTCGTACTGGGCAATGGAGCCGCAGAGGGCGATCCGGCCGCCCACTTTCATGCTCTCCATGGCGGTTTCGAGATGGTCGCCACCCACATTGTCGAAGTAGAGATCGATGCCGTCTGGAGCGAAGTCCCGAAGGGCCTTGCCGAGATCGTCATCCCGGTAGTTGACGAAGGCATCGGCGCCGAGTTCCGCGGTCAGCCAGCGTCCTTTTTCGGTCGATCCGGCGCTGGCGATGACCCTGGCACCTCGCAGCTTCCCGAGCTGAACGGCGACGGAACCCACCGCCCCGCCAGCACCAGACACGAACAGGACCTGTCCTGGCTCGGGGGCGAGCACAGCTTCGATGCCGGCGCAGGCCGTGATTCCGATGAGGCCGAAAATCCCCAAGTGGTACTGCAACGGTCCCAGCCCAGGGTCGAGGGCGCGCAGCTCGGAGGCCTGTGCCACATAGGCATCGCGCCAGCCATGCCGCGGGCTGAACACGGCAGTGCCCACGGGGAGGTCTGCGGCCTCGGATGCCACCACTTCCCCCACCGCGCCGCCATCGAGAGTTTCCCCCTTCTGCAGGGGCGGATGCGCGCCCGGCAGGCCGGTGAGGTAGAGCCGCATGTAGGGATCCAGGGACAGCCAGGTGTTGCGCACCCTGACCTGACTGCTGGCCAAAGGCGGCAGCTGCACCTCCTTGATTCCGAAGTCCCGGGCCTGGGGTGCACCGTCGGGCCGTTCGAGCAGGATGACCTCGCGAGCCTTTTCGCTCACGCCCCGGCACCGAGCGAATCGTTGGCCACGACTACGTACTCGCCGGCCATGCTGTCGTCGCGGATGAGGTCGAGGACGGCAGCGGCGATGTCATCCGGCGTCAGCACCTTGATGTTCTCCATGATGGGCGTCAGCCACTCGGGGCGTGATCCGCCGCCGAGCTTTTCCAGGATGGGCGTCTCAGTGACGCCGGGGCAGACCGCATTGACGCGGATGTTGCACGCCGCATGCAGGTCCTTGCAGGAGCGGGAGAACATGATGACGCCGGCCTTCGCCGCGGCGTAGGGTGCGTCCGCAAGATAGGGATTCAGGCCGCCGGTGGATGCGGTGTTGATGATCACACCACCCCGCTCGCGCATGTGACGCACGGCGAGCTGGGTGGAGACGATGACGCTGGTGAGATCGATGTCGATGACCAGTTTGACCCGCGCCGGATCCGTATCGGGAAACGGTGGAGGGCCGGAGACGATGCCGGCGTTGTTGAAGACCACGTCCACCTGAACGAACTCGGCCAGGGTCGTTTCGTACATGGCTTCCAGGGACGCCAGGGCGGTGACATCCGTGACCGCGGTGATCACCTTGCAGTCGGCGTTGGCGGCGCTGACCAGGTCCCTGCTGGCTTCAATACCCTTGGCATCAATGTCCGCGAGGACCACACCCTTCGCGCCGGCCTTGGCCAACGCCACGGCTGTTGCCCGACCGATTCCACTGGCCGATCCGGTGACGACGGCGACCTTACCTTGGATGTTCATGCTGCTCTCCCCAATATCTGTAACGCGTTCCAGAATCGATGATTGCCCTGCAGCTGTCAACTGCATTCAAGAAGACGGGACCGGTCACCAGCGGCGGGGCGGTACCGGTGCTTTGGAAAGCTGCGCCAGCTTGCGTAAGCTCTCGCCTTCAGTGACGGACAGCTGAACTGTCACCCCCGCAAGACATGGCTTCCATCTGCAACTCGCATGAGCGATGAGGTAGCAACATGATGACTGCAAGCAGGACGCTCACCCAAGCGACAATTGGCGCACTGTTGGCCTTCACCTTCGTCATGGCCGGGCCTGTAATGGCCCACCACGGCTGGTCGGCCAACGACACCGAGATCGAACTCAGCGGTACCGTCGAGACTGGCGTCAGTCTGTCGGGGCCCCACGGCACCATGCAGATCCGCGACGCCGACGGAGATCTCTGGGACATCACCCTGGCGCCAGCACCGCGTACCCACCGGGCCGGGCTCCGGGAGGGCACGGTGCCAGTCGGCGACACCGTCACGGTCCATGGCCAGCGCAACGCCGACTCCGATCGCCGTGAGATCAAAGTCCGCCGTGTCACCTGGAACGGCCAGCACTTCGATGTCTATCCGCCGCCCCGGAGCTGAGACGGCGGATGTTCGAACTGCTGGCATGGGTGGAGCAAAGCGCCCTCGCTGACACCCTGCGCGGGGCGGGCGTGTGGACTTACGGGCTGCTCAATCTCGCCCACATTCTCGGCATTGGCAGCCTGTTCGGCGCCGTCCTGATACTCGATCTGCGCTTGCTGGGCGCCTGGCGGTCGATTCCCATTGCGACTATTGCCCGCCCCACCGTGCCGCTGGCGGCGGCTGGCTTTCTGCTGGCCGTCTCGAGCGGCATCCTGATGATCAGCTTCAATGCCACCGAGTACCTCGGCAATCCCTTCCTCTACATCAAGCTGCCCGTCATCGTTTTCGGTCTCGCGAACGTGGCCGTAATCCAGCGCCTGCCGGCCTGGCGCCATGCGCTGGCCGGCGTGGATGCCGAGACGGCTGAGCGCCGCGTGCTCGCGGTGGCCGGTGCCATCTCGCTGCTCACCTGGCTGACGGTGATCACCTGCGGGCGCATGATCGGCTACTGGTAGACCTTCCGGCCGTAGCACCCAACCTCGCCATCGGACTCACAGCTCAATCACCGCGGGCCGGATCAAGGCAGCTCCGCCACCTGTTTTCCTGCTCATGACCAAGGCGGCACGCCCTGCGCCTTCTGCAATCCAGCCCGTCTGTGCCAATCCGCTCGCGTACTGCGCGCCTCGCGCCGTGATTTGTTGTTACAGTATTGTGACGGTCGGCCGGCCAGCACCGTGTGGGGGGCGCCCGTCGGTACTGGCGAAGTGCGGGCGGCCGACCCGGTCAAACGAAATCCATGGCAGGTCGCTCTTGCCCCAGCACGCCTTGCTCGCGCCGGGCTGGTCCGGGCACGGGCCATCGGCACAAGGGAGTCCATGACTTACACGTTCTTCGATTTCCTTGGGCTGCTCGGCGCCCTCGGCATCTTCATCTTCGGCATGAAGATCTTCAGCGACGGCCTGCAGCGGGTTGCCGGCGATCGCCTGCGGGCCATCCTCGGGGGCATGACGCGCAACCGCCTGACGGGCGTGTTGACGGGTTTCGGTGCGACGGCCGTGACCCAGTCGTCCACCACCACCACGGTGATGGTGGTCAGTTTCGTCAACGCGGGCCTGCTCACCTTCGTGCAGTCCACCGGCGTCATCATGGGCGCGAACATCGGCACCACGCTCACCGCGTGGATGGTGTCCCTGTTCGGTTTCAAGTTTCAGATCACGCCGGTGGCGGTGGCCGCCATCGGCCTGTTCTTCCCCTTCCTGTTTGCGCGCAATGTGCGCCTGCGCAGCATTGCCGAAGCCATGGTCGGCTTCGGCATCCTGTTCGTGGGCCTCGACTTCATCAAGGATGCGGTTCCAGACATCCGCGCCAACCCGGCCATTCTGGAGTTCCTCGACCGCTTCACGGACTTCGGCTATGGGTCCCTGTTGCTCTTCGTCGCCGTCGGCACGGCGCTGACCCTGCTGACGCAGTCGTCGTCGGCGGCTACCGCGATCACGCTGGTGATGCTGTTCCAGGGCTGGATCTCTTTTCCCATCGCCGCGGCGATGATCCTCGGGGAAAACATCGGCACCACCGTCACCGCAAACCTCGCGGCCATGGTCGGCAACGTGCACGCCAAGCGCGCCGCGCGCTTCCACTTCTTCTTCAACGTCTTCGGCGTAATCTGGATGCTGATGCTGATCTACCCCTTCCTGCACATGGTGGACTGGACCATCCAGCAGTTCTCCTCTGATCCGATCTCGGTGTTCAGCGACGATCCGGCGGCGCGACCGAATGCGACCCTGGCGCTGTCCCTGTTCCATTCGGCCTTCAACATCCTCAACGTGATCATGCTGTTCGCCCTGGTCCCGCGCATGGTGCGCTTCGTCGAGTACCTGCAGCCCGACCGCGAGGGCACCGCGGAAGAGTTCCACCTCCGCTACATCAGTACCGGGTTGATGTCGTCGCCGACCCTGTCCATCGAGCAGGCCCAGAAGGAAATCCAGGTTTTCGTCGGGGTGGTGCACGAGATGCACGAAGAGGTCCGGTACCTGGTCCTCGAGGCAGACGCAAGGATCGCCGACCGCCTCGAGGCGGTACACAAGCGGGAAGAGCTGACGGACATTCTCGAACTGGAGATCTCCGACTATCTGGTTCGAATCGCCGAGACCGCGAGTCTCGATTCCTCCGTCACCAGCCGCATCCGCTTCATGCAGACCATGATCAACGATCTCGAGCGCATTGCGGACATCTACTATCAGATCGCGAAGCTCGTCGAGCGCTTACGAGCGGCAAAGGTCGCTCTTCCGGAGGTGGGTCTGGAGGAGGTCGGGCGGATGTTTGCGGCGGTCCAGGACGCGCTGCTGGACATGGAGCAGAACGTCGCCCTGGTCCCGGAGAGCGTCGATCTCGACCGTTCCATCAGCCTCGAGCGCAGCGTCAACGCGCTGCGCAACACCCTTCGCGAGCAGCACTACGTGCGCCTCGAAGCGGGTGGCTACGCGCCCCGCGCCGGCGTCGTCTACCTGGACATGGTCAACCGCCTCGAGCGCATCGCGGACCACATTCTCAACGTCAACGAGGCAGCGGCCGGCCAGCGCATCAAGGCTCTTCGCCTGGCCGAGGCCCGCGCTGCGGCCACCAGCGCGTAGGCCAGAGCGCCGAAGGTCCCAGCAGAGACCGGCAATGAGCCACCAAGTGGTCATCGTCGGCGCAGGCGCGGCAGGTATCGCCGCCGCAAGGTGCCTGCTTGCCGAGGGGGTGCAGATCCGGGTCATGGAAGCCGCAGCCGTTCCCGGGGGCCGCTGCATCACCGATACCACAAGCCTTGGTCATCCCTTCGACCGCGGGGGATCCTGGATCCACTCGGCGGGCATCAACCCCATGGCGGATCTGGCCCGGCAACAGGGGGCAGCGATCATCGAGGACGACCCTGGCGGCCTGCGTGCCGTGGTGGTGGGAGAGCAGCGCCTGTCCGACGACGCGTTCAAGGCCTACGTCCGGGACTGGCGCCGTCTTGCCGATGGGCGGGACCGGGCGCCTGCCGCAGCGGGTGATCCGGCCATGGGTACCTTCGTACCCGGGGAGCCCTGGGGACCGTACGTTCGCCATGTCGTCGCGCTGCTTTCAGGGGTGGACGCTGGGGCCTGTTCCAGCGAGGACTTCAGTCGCTTCGAACATGCCCCGGGCGAATGGCTGCTGCCGCGGGGCCAGGGCAGCCTGCTGGCGGCAGCGGCGGAGGGCTTGCCCATCGTCTACGAGAACCCGGTACACCGGATCGACTCCAGGCGTGATCCGATCCGGATTCAGACCCGGCGCGGTGAAGTCGAGGCCGACGCGGTGATCGTCACGGTATCCACCGCCGTACTCGCCGCCGGGACGCTGACCTTCGACCCCGAACTGCCGGGACACATGCGCGACGCCATCAGCGGGTTGCCCCTCGGCCTGCTCAACAAGGTCGGCATGGCGGTACGCGAAGACTCTCCGCTGGCGGCTCCCGGCGCGGTACTGATGCACCACGGATCCGCGGACGAAGCCGTCATGATCCGGCCGGGCTTCGCCAATCAGCCCGTAGTGTGCAGTTTCGTCGGCGGCAGTTTTGCGGATGCCCTGGAACGGGAGGGTGTCGGCGCTGCGACTGAAGCCTGCATGGAAGCCCTGCGAGCACATTACGGCGGCGCGATCACACGCGATCTCGGTCCCGGCCTGGAAACCGCCTGGCGCAGCCATCCATGGAGCCTCGGGGCCTACTCCGCCGCCCTTCCCGGTCACTCGGATGCTCGCTCCGTCCTCGCATCGGGCGTGGACGAGCGGCTGCTGTTCGCCGGCGAAGCCACGGACACGACGCTGTTCTCCAGTGTAGGAGGCGCCTGGCGCAGCGGTATTCGTGCCGCGGAGCAATGTCTGAAAGCCATGGGCCAGGCAAGGCCCCCCGATGGCAACCCTCACCCCGGCCTGCGGTCGGGCGCAGGGGAACCGGAATCATGATCCGTACCCGCATCGGGCCAGAGCGGGATTACAGACTCAGAGACAGGCGTAGATCGTATCCAGCAGGCGGCTCGTCCGGGCAACGTGAAACCGGGGAGCGGGCCGATTCGTGACATAGGCGAACGCCAGCCCCCGCTCTGGATCCGCCATTCCGAGTGATCCCCCGTATCCGAAGTGACCGAAAGCGGACGTGGCCGGGCCCATGGACTGCTTCGGGTGATTCAGCTGGAAGCCCAGACCGAAACGGCTGGGGCGCTGCAGGACGTAATCGAGGCCGTCAGAGTGGGGCCGGGTGGCGTCGGCAAGCAGTTCCCTGCTGCTTCGAGCGACGAACCCAGCGTAGAGCTCTGCCAGCCCGCGCGCGTGGGTATGGCCGTTGGTGGATGGGATGGCCGCCGAACGCCAGGCCCGAGTGTTGACCGCACCAAAGCCGCTGATGCCGGGAGGATTGAAGTAGCAGCGCCAGCGCAGTGCGGCTGCATCGATGGCGTCATCCGCCGGCTGCGACCCGGCCTGACGCTGCTGCTCACGGATGGAGATATCGTCCTGCAGGAGCATCGGAGCAATTCGGGACTGCAGGCGCCGGGGCACACCCCAGTAGAACGTGCACCCCTGCGGCCCCGTCAGCCGCTCTTGCAGCAGTTGCCGCAGGGGGCGCCCCGCAGCCCGGGCGACGACCTCACCGACGAGAAAGCCGAAAGTGTTGGTGTGGTAGCCATGGGTGCTGTCCGGTTCCCAGAACGGCGCCTGGGCCGCAAGCGCAGCGCAGACCCGCTTCCAGTCGTACTTGGCAGCCGCCGGCAGAAGCTCACGGACGGCCGGCAGCCCGGCCCGGTGGCTGAGCAGCATCTGCATCGAGAGCTTGCCTTTGCCGGCGGCCGCCAGTTCCGGCCAGACCGCCGCCAGCGGTCCGATCAGATCGAGTTCTCCACGGCCGATGCTGTCCAGGGCCAGCATGGACACGACGCCCTTGCCCACTGAGTAGGCATTGACCAGCGTCTCGCGTTGCCAGGGGATGGTATGGGCCAGATCAAGGTAGCCGCCCCAAAGATCGACCACGGGCTGCCCGTCGAGCATGAGGCAGACCGCTGCGCCGCAGTCGCCGTCAGTGGAGAAGTTGGCGAGAAAGGCGTCCCGGACGCCGCGAAACTTCCTGTCGCAGTCTCCGGCAATGGGCCAATCGGTGGCGGTCGTCGAACGCATGACGCCCATCCGATCCGGACGAGTCAGACCATTCTACTACAACGCCTGCAACCCACCCCCGTCACTGGCGGTCACGCAGGCACAGGGCACGCCCGTCGGCAAAGCGCTGAAAGCTGTAATAGCGGGTGCCGGCTTCGAACAGGAAGCCCCAGTAGTACTGCTCGGGATCACCGGCCGTAGCGCCCCCCTCATCTGAGGCCATCTCGGCGAGGGTGGTCGAACTCCAGATGCAGCAGGTATCCAGCGTGATGGGTGCTGCGATGCCACCCTCCACTGCGGGATCGTGCAGGGTCTCGAGTTCGGCAAGCGTCGGCAGCCGCCAGTCCCGGTGACCGTCCATCTCCAGCGTCCGGCAGTAGTCATTGGCTTGTGCCCAGGGCAGATCCTCACCACTGGTCGAAAGCGCCCATTGGTGATCGCCGCGTTGCACCGAGGCAGGATCGGCAGCGGCGCCAGCCGCCAGTGCCAGCAGCATGGTGCCAAGCAGTACATGCATGAGAGGAACATGCTGGGTCATTGTCGCGCTCCAAGGATTCCCTGCCCCAAGCCTACGATTCTCACAGGGGACGTCAACGAATAGCGATGTGGAAAGAACACGTTCTTTTCACTGCGGCGCCAGACTAGACTCCGCCGACCAGAAGCGGACTCAGGACTCTTCAGGGAGGAAGCATGACGCTCGGAGCAATCAGCGTAGGCTTTGGCCGGACGGGAACCATGTCCTTGCGCATGGCGCTCAACGAGCTCGGCCTCGGGCCCTGCTATCACATGGAAGACGTGCTGCAGGACATGCCCCGGCGCGTGCCGCAGTGGAACGCAGCACTGGCTGGCAAGCCGGATTGGGCAGCCATCTTCGATGGGTTTCATTCGGCAGTCGATTGGCCCGTCGCCGCGTACTGGAGGGAACTGGCCGACGCCTATCCCGACGCCCGCATCATCCTGTCTTCGCGCAGTGCGGAAAGCTGGTACCAGAGCATTTCGCAGACGATTCTCGCCGTCCTGTCAGATCCATCGAAGTGGCCCGAGCCGCAGCGCAAATGGCTCGAAATGGTGCACGAAACGGTGATCGAGCGATCCCTGGGCGGCCGCAGCGACAAGGAGGGCGTCATGGATGCCTTCAACGCCCATGAGGCTGCGGTGAAAGCGACGATTCCCGCTGCAAGGCTCCTGGTTCATCAGGCAGCGGATGGCTGGGCACCGCTCTGCGCCTTTCTGGGCGTGCCCATCCCCGACACGCCCTACCCTCGTTCCAACAGCCGCGAAGAGTTCTTCGAACTCCTGACCCAAGGCGGCGGCTGACAGGCCAGCACGAATCGGCATGGGTGGCGATGAAGGGAGCCGCCTCGTGATCGGGCGGCGCGCACTCCGTGCCGGTTTCGCGCGGACCGTGGCGCCGGCCACCAGGAGCCCCGCTTGCAACCTGCAGGCGAAGATGTGACCGTCTCTTCTGGCCGGAGTGCTGGCGCGACCATGCCCGCTCCCGCCCCCCATTCACGAGGGACCGCCAAGAGTTCCCGCCGCACGAACGAGCAGGTTCGTCGCTGGAATTGAAGTACTGCGGTACGGGTGTGGGTTCCTCATGGGTGTTCGTCGGTCGCAAGGCCCCCGATCCATCGTCGCGTTCGTCTTTTTTCTGGTCGCTCTGATCCTCGCCTCCACTGCCGCATCGCAGCAGCAGCAAGCCGTGGGCCGCGCAACCGTCGTTCTCGGGCAGGTGGAAGCCATCGCTGCAGACGGTGATAGTCGAAGCCTGCAACGCAGAGATTCGGTGTTCGAAGGCGACACCCTGCGCAGTGCTGCGGGCGGCCGGGCCCAGTTCCGCTTCACCGACGGCGGCCAGGTCTCACTGCGGCCGGACTCGGAGTTTCGAATCCAGGACTACGAGCACGACCAAGCCACGCCCGCCACCTCCCGGCAGCAACTCGACCTGCGCCGCGGCGGTTTCCGTGCCCGCACCGGCAGCATCGCCGAACGCAACCGGGCCGGCTATCGGGTGCAGACGCCTATCGGCGCCATCGGTATCCGCGGCACCATCTTCGATGTCCACCAGGAACCCGGCGGCCCACTCTATCTGGGCAGCAGCCAGGGCACCATCGAGGTCGAGACCATCAGTGGCGAAGTCGGTCGTGTGGGCGAAGGAGAGTCTTATGACTTTCTGCGGGTGAACGTGGACGGCAGCATTGACTACCTGCTCGAAGCACCCGACGCATTCACGGGTGCCCCCGACATCGGGGCGCCAGGCGACAGCGAGGCCGACGGCGTCGATGCCGGCTCTGTGGCCGAAGCATCGGTTGCTACCGGGGTCGGCGCTGCGGAGAGCACCGCCGGCATCGAAACGCCCGCGCTGACGCTGCTGCGCCGTCTCGACCATCCGGCACTCACCGGCCGCATCGCACCGGCCGACGTCGGCGACGGCGTCCCCCCTTTCATTGAACCCGAGCCGACTCCCGAACCCGATCCGGCGCCCGAAGCTGAACCAGTGCTCGACCAGGACACTATCGCCCTGCTGCTCGACGACGACCGCATCGGGCTGGCCCTCGGCGTCCAGGGCGCAGACATCGCCGACGACGGGTCGCTGCTGCCGGGGCCCTCAGGCCTGTTCGGCGGCATCGCCACGGTGAATTTGCCCATCTTCGCCCTCGACACCTCCCGTTCCGGCTTCGCGCCGGGCGTCACTGGCGCCGATCGCCAGGCACTGCTCGAACAGGCTGGCGCGATCCTGTTCGCCGACAGCGGCGACGTGACGTTCGAGGAGAATGTGTTCGATGTACCCGGACTGGTCTGGGGACGATTCCAGGCACCCGTCGCGGTGTTCGTCGATCCGTCCGATCGCAGCCGGGTTCTGGAGCTGCAGCGCGACATCCTGTTCGCACTCGGCAGCCCCGCCGATCTCGCTGAGCTCGAGGGCACCTTCGACTATGAGCTGGTGGAGTTCGATGCGCTGAGTTCCGGATTGCCGGTGGCCGACATGTCCGCCAGCGGCACCCTGGACCTCGGCAGCGGCACCTTTGCCGGCGTCCTCGACGTCCTTTTCGACAACGGTGAATCCGGCGGCGACCTCAATCTGTTCGCTGCGTTCGAGAGTGCGGTCGAAGCAGGCGTCCTGGCGGCAGTGGTCTTCGACGTGCTGGAACTTCGGGATGTTGACGCCGAGTCCGCATTCGAAGCCGAGGGTGACCTGGCCGGGTTCTTCACCGGTGACGGCGCCACCTTCCTGCAGCTCGGGTTCGACTTCCGTGTCCCGTCCCGGAACGACGCCGACGTGGAGGGCCTGGCCCTGCTGCAACAGCTCGACGAAGTCCTGGAAGGGATCAGCGACGAAGAGGCGGCAGCACTCACCGAGGGCTTCGCTTACGTTGGCGTCACCTGCTGCTTCGAGGAGGAAGGTGTCGAGCCCTCCGGCCTGCTGCTCGGTCTGGCAGGGGATCCGCGTGAGACCGAGGCGGACACCGCCCTCCTCGGCATCGCCCTCGATGCCGAGGGCCGGCCCGCCGGCGTAACCGACAGCGGCCTGCTTTCCTTCCCCCCAGCGCTGGTCCTGCGCCGCGGCGATGCCACCACCGAACGCTACGCAGATTTCTTCGAGGTCCTGGGCACCGAATCGCTGGCCGCCTTCCGCCTTGAGGCGGGGGACGCGCCCCTGGAAGCGTTCGACGTTGCCAGCGGCGACTTCGACCGGGTGCTCGGTGACGCCCTGCTCGCCATCACTGGCGTGCCGACGCCCACGGAGAATCTGACCGGGTGGCGGCGCTATCAGTTCATCGAGCTGGTGGATGCCTTCGGCATCGAGCGCAGCGGCGAGTTTACCGTCACGGACATCGAGCAGCCGGACATGTCCTTCAACGTCAATTTCGCCGACGGCAGCATCACGCAAGGCCGATTCTCCGTACCGTTCCGGACCGAACGAACGCTGAGCGACGATCAGACGGACACGGAATTCTTCTTCCTGTTCGCGGACTTCGAAGGACAACTCGGTTCCGGAGACAGTCTTCCCTTCGCCGAGATGCGAATCACCGACGGCCTGTTCGGCCTCGACGACGTGCCCGGTGGCGACCCCATTGACCTCGAGCGCAGTGTCATCGGCGGCTTCTTCACCGGCGACGACGGCGAGGCCTTTGCGACCACGTTCCACATCGAGAACGCTCCGGACCCAGACGGTGCCGTCTTCGAAGAAGGGATTCTGCTGCTTGGCGGTGTGCTGCTCGGGCCAGTGGCGCTCGATTTGCGCGCCAATGATGAGGCCGCACTCGCGGAGTCGACGCTTCTGTTCGTGGGCGCTGCCTGCTGCAGCGCAGACCAGGTGTTCGCCGGCCGCGCAGCAGACTCCGGCGTCAGCTTCCTGGCAGTGAACGCGGACGGTGATGGCACACCCCTGCGAGCCGGCGACGCTGGCTTCTTCGATCTGCAACCGGAACAATTACTGCGCGCAGCAGGCGATCAGTTCATCAGTGACAGCGCGTTCGGCTTCACTTTCCTCGCTAACTTCCCGGACTCCGACACACGGCGAACGACCTGGGGTCTGAGAAACGCGCCGCTGCGGGTGGACGCCGACACAGGCGATATCCTGCAGGAGATCACGGACGACTTTTTCTTCGTCACCGCCACACCAACCCCGCTGTCGATCCTGGAAGCCGAGGGCTTCTCCACGTTCGCCGGCACGGGCCTGCAGTCCGGAGGTTTCGTCAGGACGAGCAACAGCAACGTCGGCGGCGGTTCCGCCGGGGCTGCTTCATTCAACGTCGATCTCGCAAGCGGCGAGGTATTCGCAGGCCATCTGTTCATCGAGAACACCGACCTGACCCAGGATCTCGATGGCCCGCTGGATGTGGAACTCGGATGGGAGCTGTTCTTCGAGGGGCAGGTGATCCTGAACGAGGATGGCAGCTTCATCGAGTTCGACCTGATCGACGGCGTCTACGCGGGCAGCGTGCCACTGGACCTGGAGCAGAGCCACATCGAAGGCTTCTTTGCCGGCGAGAGCGGACAGGGCCTGCGCTTCAGCGCTGCGTTCAACTTAAGCACGGTGGTGGACGAGGACAGCGGCGAAGCCGCGGCCGTCGGCGGCGTTTTCGGCATCACCAACAACATCGACGAGGAGCTGCGTCTGGCGCCGGAAGATGTCGCCACGTGGTTCCGGATCGGACCTGGCGACATTCGGCGACCCGGTTTCGGCATCGCTGCCTTCAGCCCGGGATTCTCCGGCAGCACCCCCCCCGGGCGCGGTCTGCTGCTCGGGCGATCGGGACCGGCTGAGGAGAATCAGGACTACGTCCTCGGTGCCAATCCTCTCGCGCTGTTCGAAGAGGGCGAGCGGGTGGCGGACACCCGCCGGGTGGACTTCTTCGCGCAGCCGTTCGACTTCATCCTGCGGCAAGGCACGGCCAGTGACGTCGAGGACGCGTACATCGACGACGTCCGGCCGGACGGCGGCCCGGACTTCGACGGCTTCGAGGTGTCCTGGGGCGCGTGGCGCGATGCGGGATCCGGCGGCCAGGCAGAGATTCAGCCCAATCCCGGCAATTCCGGTGTGGTCACCGGCGTGGACGGGCAGGTCCATTTCGCCAGCGTCAATCCAACTCCGCAGTCGCAGCTGCCGCGGCAAGGCACGTTCAGCTACGGCGGGGATGCGGCATTCGTCGGCAGCGCCCACGGCGATTTCAGCGGCAGCATCCAGTTTCCGACTGACGTCGACGAGCTGACCGTCTCCTTCCTGCTCGACTTCGGCAGCGGGGACATCAGCGAGGGTGCCATCAGCGTCGGCTATGGCGCTGAGCCGGCGATGGACTGGAGCGGCACATTCGAAGGGCATCTGCACGCTGCGGTGACGGACCTGCAGCTCAACAGCCTCGAGCTGAGCGAGTTCGGCGACAGTGTTGGCGCGGCGGATCTCGATCGCAGTCAGCTCACGGGACTGTTGACCGGACCTGAGGGAGAGCGCCATGCGGGCGGTTTCAGCTTCGTGTTCGACGATGGCGAGCTGTTCGAGTCAGTCCGCGGACTCTGGGTGGTGGATCAGGTGCCGCAATAGCCCAGCGCCACGCAGAATCTTCCCGGTGCAGCGGGGTCAGAGCAAGATAAAGCAAGCCTGCGCACCCCGCTGACGTTACTGCAGCGTGCGACGCGCATGCGCGTACATCCGCAGCAGGTTGTCGGCATCCAACCGCCCGAGAAAACCGCAACAGACGAAACCCTCGCCGATCACCCAGGACTCGCCGGCAGGCGCGCCCGATAGCTCAGCTGCCACTTTGCCGTCTGCGAGAAAGGCGCGCACGGTCTGCGCATGGCCGAACGCGATCCACTTCGGCTCCAGTACGGGGTCTCCGATCGGAATACGATGCGGCTGCCGGCGAAGATGATTACGCTGGTCGAAGGTGGGGCGATGCAGGGTGGCCCAGGGTTGGCTGCCTAAAGTTGTGCGCGGGAGCGCCGGGTCGGAATGCAGGAACACGATCGCAGTGCGTGGAGTGTTGGCGAATGTGCGGCGCCCGCCGGCCAGCGCCTCGAAGTCGAAAACCAGGATGTTGTCGGGGTGCAACGCAAGCCAGCGGATGCCCTTCGATCCACCCGCAAGCACCAGCTCATAGGCGAGATGTTCCACGGGCGCAAAGACGACCTGCCTGCGCTCCTCGCTCGGATCGAGGTCCACGGCGAATCCAGCGCGTTCGAGCACCTCACGAATCCCACGCTGCTCGCCAGTGAGCGTAGCGAGACTCGCCCGTTCCGCCAGGAACCAGGTCGCGACGAACACGGACGCAGGGAAGGCCAGGAACCACGGCGTCAACGCCGCAACGGCAATGAAGGCCGTACTGCCAAGAACGACGAACGTGCCCGCCAGCATGCGGGAGGTATACACCCACTGTGAGCGGCCGGATCGCTTGTAGCTCATGGATGAGTATCGTCCCGAGTGCGGGCAAGCATGGGACGATCCTGAGATCGATGGCGCGCCAAGCCTGCTGTTGCTGCGAGATTATCCACTGCGTCGAGGGCGGGCAACGGGATCCCGGACCCCTGTGGGACTTGCCGTGGCCTGAGCCCGGCTGGCTGATCATCGCGATCCTGTTGCGTCCGGCGGACTGATCGAGGTGAACAGGTCCTCTCCTGCCTGACGTTCTCCTGCGGCCCGGCAATAGTGAGCCAGCACCCTTCTGGCAGCGCGCGTCAGATCGCTTGGCGGGAAGGCGGCATCGATCTCGGCCAGCGCTTCGGCAAGGGCCTCTTCGGCCTGACCGCCAACGACATGGTTCAGCCATGGCGGATCGAGGAAGGAGTACTCACCGCCCCTGAGCGCCGCAGCGCGTTGCGCAGCCTGCTCTCCCTCCCGGCGAAAGTCATGATCCCAGCGTGCGGCCGCTCCGGCGCCTTCCCATGCCCGGGTGTAGGCACCATAAAGCTCGGATGCCTGCAGCCACACAATGGCGGCGTTGCCCTGGGTTTCGGTGCGCTCTTCGAGCAGTCGCGCGAACTTCTCAGCGGCCATGGCTGCTTCGAGACAGAGCCAGTGGTCAGCGCGGAAGAGTTTTGCGCTCCAGGTTTCGTGGTCGGCTGCATCAGGCGGATCTTTGCTCATGGTGTCAGTCCTTCGCGGAGAGTGACCCCACCTACTCTGACATTTCGAGCAAGGGGGAGTAATCTCAGCAGAAACCAAACGGCCGGACTCCCCATGATCAATCAGACTCGATCTGATTTTCTCTTCCGAGCCGCTAGGAGCGGCCTGTTCTGCCTGCTCTTGGCCGTTGTGCTGTCATCAAACGCGCAGGACGCCAGGGAGGATACCTCGTCTGCCGAACTCAGCAGTGATGAGGCCGCACCGTTCGCTGTCGATGCTGATCGCGAAGCACGTGATGCAGAAGCACTTGATGAGGAGGCGTTTGATGAGGAGGCGCTCGCTGACGAAGCCCCTGAGCCGCCTGCGATTGCCGCAGACGACATCGCCCGGGGGCTTGATCCCGAGTTGCGAGCCAGCATCAGCGGCTACGTCGATGGGCTGATCGCCGCAATGCGACGTGAACACAGCCTTGCGGCGGTCAGTGTGTCGGTGGTCAAGGACAACGAGCTGCTGATGGCACGTGGCTACGGCATGGCCGACCTGACCGAGCGCCGGCCCGTCCATGCCGAAGAAACGCTGTTCAGAATCGGCTCAGTGTCCAAGACCTTTACCTGGACAGCGGTCATGATGCTGGCCGAACGCGGTCAGCTCGATCTCGATACGGACATCAATCAATACCTGACGCAGCTGCAGATCCGTGACGCCTTCGGTACGCCGGTGACCCTCAGACATCTGATGTCGCACCGCGCCGGTTTCGAGGACACGCTGCAGCTGTTTGCCGTCAGGGACGACGATCCCCGCAGTCTTGCCGAGCTGCTGGCTGCCCACCAACCGAAGCGCGTCTTTGCGCCGGGCACGCGAACCTCTTACTCCAACTGGGGCGCCGCACTCGCAGCACATATCGTCGAAGAGGCTGCCGGGGTGTCCTACGGCGAGTTCCTGCGCGACGAAATTCTGCTGCCGCTGGGCATGCGCTATACCACCTGGACGCCGCCGGGAGGCATGGATGCTGACATGCGCCAGCGCCTGGCCACAGGCTACAAGCGTGATCAGGGGGCTCTGGGACTGCAGGGATACCTGCAGCTGGGCGCCTACTGGCCGGCCGGCGGCATGGCAGCCACCGCCGCAGATATGGCCCGGTGGATGCGCTTTCACCTCAATGGCGGGACGCTCGACGATGTCCGGCTGCTCGAGGCGGCGTCCCACGCCGAGCTCTGGACCCGCGCTTTTGATGACCGTCCGGGTGGGGCCGATCTTGCCCACGGCTTCATTGATCGCCCTTACCGGGGGCTGCGCACGCTGGGGCACGCGGGTGGAACCGCCGCCTTTCTGACCAACATGGTGCTGGTTCCGGAACTCGGTTTGGGCGTGTACGTCTCGCAGAACGGTGCCTGGAACATGTCCGTCATGTCACTGCCTGACATGGTTGTGGATCACCTTCAGGGACACATCTATGTGCCGATGCTCGGCTCGGGCGAAGACCAAGCCGTGGGAGACGTTGCTGAACTGGCCGGGGCCTACCTCAGCAACCGTCGGGTGTTCTCCACGTTCAGCGCGCTGCTGGGCGGCTTGAACCTGAGCATCCTGACGCCCGTTGGCGACGACGGATTCTCGATCGCCCTGCTGGGACTGCCCAAGCTGTACCAGCGGGTCCTGGGAGAAACTGATCTGTATGAGGCCGCCGACGGCGACCGCGTGGCCATCATTCGCGATGCCAACGGCAAGGCTGTGGCGCTGGCCGATGGCATGGGCGTGCACACCTACGAACGCCTCAATCTGCGGACCCATCCGGGCACCCTTGCTGCGCTGCTGGGCTTGAGTCTGCTGCTCGCCATCACCCGGCTGCTGGGATCCTGGCGTCGCTTCGGCAAGGGCCAGAACCGGGGATTTGCGTCGTGGGTCGCCGGGACTGTCGGCACGTTGTCCGCAGTGGTGGTGTTCGTCTTCTTCGCGTCTCTGGCCTATCTGGCCGTCAGCCTGCTCGGCTTCGATCTGGCCACCATGGCGGACAACTATCCGGCGCCTGCCATGTTCTACACCCACTATGCCGGCTGGATGATGGCCGTTGCCGCCCTAGCCATGCTGTTGGGCCTTTGGCCGGTATGGACGCAGGCCCACTGGGGCATCCTTCGGCGTCTGCACTTCAGTCTCTTCGCCCTGACCCTCGCGCTCACCGCGCTGTTCTTGTGGCAGTGGCGTGTCATCGGCGCTGCCGTCATCTGACATCTGGCAACGCCTCGACCGCGAGCCACAGGGCTCAGAGAATTGGTTTGTGGCTGTCCGATACTGACGGCTGCCCATGCGTCCGATGGCCTCCCCGCCAAACTGTCATGGTCCGAGCAGCACCGCCGGGATCACGGCAATACCGTCCTTGCGCCTGTATGCCTCCGGTCCCGTGTTGATGACGATGGCGTCGAGCAGGTCCTCGCCAATCCTCTCGCGCAGCCATAGCAGATGTCGGACGTCGTCGTCATGGACGGTACGACCCAGCTTGACCTCGACGGCTATCACGCGCCGGTCGCTGCGCTCGATGATCAGATCCACCTCCTGACTGCCGCCATGAAGCCGCAGGTGGCGAAGCTCGGTTTCGGCGGCCTGGGCGTACACGCGCAGACTGAGCGTCACCAGCGACTCGAACAAACGCCCCAGCAGATGGCCGGCACGAGGGATGCGGGGACCGGCCTCGACACCCTTCAG
>JAFIFJ010000117.1 GCA_020832085.1 Gammaproteobacteria bacterium
CTGAGCAGGGCATGGATCCGCGACAGCCCATGCGGCTGACTCAGTGTTCGCTTGATCTGATGCTGAGCCCACATGAGATCAAGCGTAGGCGGACCAATATCATTTGTCCAGCGCTACTTGTGGGTATTGGGCAGGGCTAGCCCGACGCGGAAGGTTCGCGGCCGGCGAGACTGTCGGCGAAGCCATGATTGACGTCGCGGTGCCCGGCTTCGTCGGCCCGCACGGCCAGGACGACGTCCCGCAGGCGCGCGTCCTCCGGGAGCTGCCAGTAGTCGATGGCAATGCGGGGCGCGGGTGGATTCTCCAGTCTGCCGGCATCGATCTCGGCCAGATACTCACCGTAGCTGTAGACCGCTTCCTCTTCGAAGTAGCCCACCAGGCGATGGGCGGTTCGGGGGGAAATCACGTAAAGGAGGAAGAAACCGGTGAAGAACACGCCCTGAGCCGCCAGGATCAGCAGTCTTTCGATGAAGGTCGGCCGGGCAATCTCGATGAAGGTCATCAGATGCATGCGCTCATTCTCGGCCTCAGCCAGCAGCGTATGAATCCAGCCGCCATCGTCCTCGAGGCGGCGCAGACTGCGCATGTGCCGCAGCATGCCACCAACCATACCTGGCACTCCCGCGACGGTCTCGAGCACCACCGCGCGATGACCGTAGCGGCGGGCGAAGAAGGTATCGGCGAAGAAGCGCAGGGTGCGGGTGATACGCAACGCGACCCGATCAGAGAAGTCGACCGGCTCACGATGCACGACAAGCGGGTCCTCAGATGACGACATGGAAACTCCAGCAGCGCTCGAGCCCCAGCATACGCAACACCCGGCAGGTGGGGGAAATCAGCTGCTGAGCCCATGCTCCAGGATGAACTGCTTCACCACGTCGAGATCGGCCGGCAGCTCCACGCTGCGCACAGGTTTGCCGATCAGGGCGTCCACGGCCGGGTGCCGGCCGAGATCCTCGCCAATGGCGTCCTTGACGGCCTCCGGGAACTTGGCCGGATGGGCAGTGGCCAGGCAGATGACGGGCTGACCCGGCGCCAGGGCCTGTGCCGCCGCCACACCCACCGCCGTGTGCGGATCGAGCAGATAACCGTGCTGCTGCCAGGTATCGCGAATGGTCGCGAGGGTGGCCTCGGTGTCCACTGCGCGGGCCGCAATGAGCGGATCGAGCGGACCCTCGGTGCGGATCTCTCCCTTGGCGGCAAACTCGGACATCAGCGCGCTGAGGCGGGAGGCGGCCTCGCCGCAGTGGTAGTTGAGGAAGCGCTCGAAATTGCTCGCCACCTGAATATCCATGGAAGGGCTGATGGTCTGGTGCACCGCACCGCGCCGATAGACCCCCGTGTTGAAGAACACCGTAAGGATGTCGTTCTCGTTGGTGGCCAGCAGCAGGCGCTCCACCGGCAGCCCCATGCGCGCCGCCAGCCAGCCAGCGAAGATGTCACCGAAATTGCCCGTCGGCACCGAGAAAGTCAGCGGGGCCCGCTGCCGCAATCCGGCATGGAAGTAGTAGACGATCTGGGCCATGACCCGGGCCCAGTTCACCGAGTTGACGGCCCCGAGGCGCATGGAGGCCTTCAGGTCCAGATCCACGAAGGTGGATTTCATCAGCGCCTGACAGTCGTCGAAGCTGCCATCGATGGACAGGGCGTGGACGTTGGCATCCGCCACCGTGGTCATCTGCAGTTCCTGCACTCGACTGGTGCGGCCGCGGGGAAACATGATGAAGATGTGGATGTTGTGGTGGCCGCGAACGCCGGCGATGGCAGCGCTGCCGGTGTCGCCGCTGGTGGCGCCGAGGATGTTCATGGACTGGCCGCGAGCTTCGAGGATGTACTCGAAGAGATGCCCCAACAGCTGCAGCGCCACGTCCTTGAAGGCCAGCGTGGGGCCGTGCCAGAGCTCGAGAATGAGCCGCTCGCCCACCTCCACGGCGGGGGTCACGGCGGGGTGATCGAAGCTGGCGTAGGCACGATCGATGAGGCGCGCCAGATCCTCACGAGGAATGTCATCGCAGTAGAGGCTGACGATTTCCAGGGCGAGTTCCTGGAAGGACAGCGTCCGCCACCGTTCCAGCTGCGCGCGCACGTCGGGAATGGTTTCCGGCACCAGCAATCCACCATCCGGCGCCAGGCCGGTAAGCACCGCGTCCTGAAAGGACAGCGGCGGCGTCTGACCACGGGTGCTGACGTAACGCATGGGGCGACCTTCAACTGGGCAGTTCAGGGACGACCGACATTGCCGGCCGCGTGGCAAGGCGCGGATTCTAACCGACCCGGACACCGTCGTCTCACGCTCTGCGCTACTCAGTCGGCATCGGCATCCCGGGGCGCCCAATAGGGATACTTCACGCCGGCAATGCGATGCATCACAAAGGCCTGCAGCACCAGGATCGAGGCACCGGCCAGCAGCAGCGGCAGATGCCACAGGGAGGAGATCAGGCCCATGGATACCAGCAGGGAGGTGGCGGCAGCCGGCGGGTGCGCGGCCCGCAGCCAGACCATCACGGCACAGGTGAGGCCCATACCCACCGCGGTGGCCGCCACCCGCAGCACATCCATGCCGCCGTCGAAAGCGGAGGGCGCTCCGAGCAGGCCGAACATCCACAGACTGGCCCAGCCGGAGAGCACCCCGATGGTGTGTCCGAGCAGAACGTTGCGGGGTGACGCTGCCGCCATCAGCGGCCGGTAGAACAGGATGAATGCGCTCGCACCCACCGAGGGGAAGATGAAGGGTTCCTGGGTGAGCAGGGCGATGCCGGCCAGCAGCCCGACGCTCAGCGCCCCATTGAATCCACTGATCAGCGCCAGCGCGGTGCGCGGCTTCAGGTAGCCCACCATGCGCTTGAGCCGCAGGCGCGCCAGCAGGAAGTAGGCGAGACGGCGTCTGGCCCGTTCGTTTCTTCCAAGCATGAACATCCCCGACAGGAGGGTCAGCATAGGGATGCGGGGTCTGGCCTGACAAGCCCACTACTGATGGTGCTGCCGTGCTGCGGCGCCTGTGGTTGTGGGTGGCAAGTCCCAGAGCGTAACCTCGACAGGGGAACCAGGATGCAAGCTGCATAGCCAGGGGGCATAGCGGATCGCATGACCGGTCAGGCGCAGCGCCTTTCCAGGCGTCTTTCGACCTTGGAAACCTGGGGCTTCGGTTTCACCGTTCTGCTGTTCTGGCTGGTCGTCGCCCCCGAAGTCCACCTGCTGCTGGGGCCGGCGGCCATCTGGGTCTGGGTCCCGGCCACCCTGGCCGGCATCGTCGTGATCCTGCAGATACGCAGGCTGGCCCTGGATCGCCCCGATGCTGCCGGCGGCTCACCGGTCTACGTGGCTGCGCTGTGGCAGGATCGACCGCTGGTGGCACGCTGGGCCGGCCTGGCCTACTTTCATTCCTGGGCCATCGTGCCCGCCGCCCTGCCCTGGCTGGTGGCCGATTTCGCCGTCACGAACCTGGCGTCCCAGGGCATCGAGCTCTCGACCTGACCCATTGCGCTCACCCTGCTCGGCGCCATCTACCTGTCGGCCTTCAGTGGCGTGAGGGTACTGAGCGTCGTCCACCTCTGCTTCATGCTGCCGTCCCTTGGCCTGCTGATGCTGTTCGCCCTGCAGGGGGTCGGCGAGACGCTGACCATGCGCGGAGCGACGGTGAGCGGAGAGTCATTCGAACTGCCTTCGGCCGGCGGTTGGCTGGCGGCTTACTTCCTCATCGTCTACACCACTTACGGCATCGAGACCGCAGCAGCCTTCACCGCCGACAGTCGTAATCCCAAAGCCACCTTGAACTGCCTCCTCGCCGCTGCTGTCCTACTGCCCGTGGTCATGGTGGGGGGATCGCTGTTCCTGGCCTTTGCCGGACCCACGAGCTACATCGATCCCTCACCGGGGGCCGTTCTGGAGACAGCTGGGGCCTCCCTTTGGGGGGTTTTCACGCCCATCGGCGTCACGTTCATGGTGGCATCGTCCATGGTTTTGGCCTGCGCCACGGCCGTGGCGGTGGCGCCAAGAGTACTCTGGCAGCTCAGCCGGGACGGTCTGCTCACACCCTTCCTCGGCATCCTCGACCGCGATGGCGTACCCCGCCGTGCCGTGGCCTTGGCCATGCTGCTGGCTCTGGGCCATTTATGGATGGACGTCGAGGATATGCTGCTGCTCGGCGGTGCCACCTGGGTGGGTTTCTGGTGCCTGATGCACCTTGGCCTCTGGGGTAGGCGCCATGACCCACGCGTCCTCTGGCCCCGCCTCGCACTGGGCTTGGCCTTCATCGAAGCGCTCTGCCTGGTGGTGGGCGGCTACCTGCTTGGTGGCAGCCTTGTCGCCATCGGCCTGGCTATGCCCCTCGGTCTCGCCTTCCTGGATACCGCCAGCCGCAACCTTCGCGGGTGGCGGCCGCAACGCCAGCCGCTGTCCGCCCGCAGGTTGGCCGGCGACCAGCAGGGCACCGAAATCGCACTCACGGTCGGACTGATCCTGATCATCGTCAGCGCGGGCTGGTGGGTGGGACGGCTGGTGGGGCCAGACGTGACCGTCGAAGCCGGCCGCCTGTCCATCATCCTGCTGCTGATAACGGCGTTCGTGGGAATCGCTTGGGCGGCCTGGACCCATCTGCGACGCTTGGAGCAACTGCAGCAGGCACGGGACGATTTCCACGATGTCATTGTCGGTGCCCCCGACGCCGTGCTGGTCGTGGACAGCGAAGGCCGGATCCGCCTCGCCAATCCGGCAGCAGAAAGGCTGCTGCAGGACGCCGAGAACTCGCTGTTGGGGCTGCAGCTCAAGGCACTGGTTCCCGGACTCGAGGGCACCCCGGCGGAATGGAACCGCTTTCAGGAGTACGAACTCACCGAAGGCTCTGCCCCGCGTACAGTGGAGCTGGCCGCCCGCAGCGTACCGTCCTCCGTGCACGGGGAGTTCACCGTCACCCTGCGCGATCTCACCGACCGCAAGGTGACCGAGAACGCCCTTCGGGCCAGCGAACGCCATCTGCAGGCCGCGCTGGAAGCGAGTCGTTCCATCGTCTGGGATCTCAATACAGTCAGCGGCCAGCTGCGACGTCAGGGTGGACCCTTCGATCTCTTGGGCTATCCCATCGAAGCCACCCGCACCCCCATCAATCATTGGCAGTCCGTCATCCACCGGGACGATCTCGCCGAGGTGCTGCGCCGCATGGAAGCCCACTTCGATGGCTCCGTTCCCGTCTATGAGTCCGAACACCGTGTCCGTACCCGTGCCGGCAAATGGCTGTGGATCCTCGAGCGCGGTCGGGCCATCGCCCGTGACGAGCAGGGGCGCGCCACGCGAATGATCGGCAGCACCACAGACATCAGCCAAATCAAGGAACTCGAGCTGCAGCTGGCGCAGGCCCAGAAAATGGAGGCCATCGGCCATCTGGCCGGCGGCGTCGCTCACGACTTCAACAACGTGCTCACGGCCATCCTCACCACCGCAGAGCTTCTGATCGACGACGAACGACTGCAGGCGGACCAGCGGGAGGACCTGATCGAGATCCGCGAAGCCGCCCAGCGCGCCGCGCAGATCACCAGCCAGCTGCTGGCCTTCGGCCGCCGCCAGCAGCTGCGACCAAAACCGGTGAATCTCAACGAAGCCGTCACCAGCGTGACCACCCTGCTGCGGCGCCTGATCGGCGAGCACATTCGTCTCGAAATGGCCGTCAGCGCTGAGCCCGCGATCGTCCGGGCGGACCCGGTGCAACTCGAGCAGGCCATCATCAACCTGGCCGTCAACGCCCGCGACGCCATGCCCGATGGCGGCAGCCTGACCATCGCTGTCGAAAGCCGGGAGGTGACCAGCGAAACCACAGCCGGTGGTGAGCGGATCCAACCGGGACCGGCCTGGTCCGTCGTGGTGACCGACAACGGAGCAGGCATGGACGCAGCAACACGCAGCCGGCTGTTCGAACCCTTCTTCACCACCAAGGGCGTGGGCGAGGGCGCAGGACTGGGCCTGGCCATGGTCTACGGCTTTGTCCGCCAGTCCGGCGGCATCGTCCTGGTGGAGAGCCAGCCTGGAGAGGGCACCCGCTTCGAACTGCTGCTGCCCAGAGCCACAACCGAAGCGGTCAACGAGGAGGCCACCATCGCCGCGACCGGCGGCCCTCCCGGCAGCGAGTCCATCCTGCTGGTCGAGGACGAGGCCGCGGTTCGCAAGCTCATCCAGCGGGCGCTGGAGGGTCAGGGCTACCAGATCGAGGTCGCTGCCAACGGCAGAGAGGCGCTGGCCATCCTCGACAGCCAGCCGCCGTCGCGTTTCCAGCTGGTCATCAGCGACCTGGTCATGCCTGAAGTCGGCGGCCGTGAGCTGGCTGAACGTCTGCGCCAGACCCATCCGTATCTGAAGATCCTGTTCATCTCGGTCTACCCGAACGACTCAGCAGCATCCGGGGAGTCATCCCCCCACGCCACCGTTTCTGCAGAAGCCCTTCGTGCCCGGAACGCTGCTGGCAGAAGTCCGGCGGATACTCGACGCCTGAAGGCCTGTTTCAGCCCAGCACCCGCGCCAGAAAGCCATCGATTGCGGCCAGGACCTCCGGCTCGTCCAGCATGGGCGCGTGACCAACGCGAGGAACCTCCACCTGCTCCAGGTCAGGGCGTCGCCGCTGCATCTCGGCCACCGTCTCCGCTGCCAGAATGTCCGACAGCGCCCCGCGTATGACCAGCAGGGGCGTCGTGCCCATGGCGTCGAACACCGCCCAAAGTGCCGGTGGAACACCCCCGGCCTGGCCCGCGTTGAAGGGCTTAGCAATGGCGGGGTCGTAGTTCAACTCCAGCATGCCGTCTTCCCCTTCCCGATAGAGGCGTCGGGCGAAGGCGACCCATGCCGCTTCGTCATAGTCCGGGAAGGCATCGCCATTGCTGGCCCGTACCGCTGCGGCAGCGTCTTTCCAACCGGACACCGGCACGCCTTTGCCGACATAGCTCGCAATCCGCGCCAGTCCGCTGGACTCCACCACCGGGCCGATGTCATTGATCACCGCACCCCGATAACGCTCCGGAGCCGCCGCCAGCATGAGCATGGACATGAGGCCGCCCATGGAGGTGCCAATCAGCACGGGCTTGTCGATGGCCAATGCAGCGAGCATGCCCAGGGTGTCCTGCACGTATCGGCCCACCTCATAGTGGGATGGATCCGGATCCCGGTCCGAGCGGCCGCGACCGCGCTGCTCGATGACCAGCAGTCGGTAGCGCCCGAACAGATGGCCGCAGAGCGCTTCGAAATCCGCCGCATTGCGGGTCAGACCGTGCAGGCAGACCACCGTGCCCGCCCCTTCCGGGCCAGGATAATCCCGGGCATGAATACGCAGGCCATCGTCGGTTTCGTAAAATTGGTCTGTCCAGGTGGGCTTCGCTTCGGTCACGTGATCTCCCTCCAAATCGGTCTTCGAGTTCGTGCTAGAAAATCTTGCCGTGGGCTGTAGGCGAGCTTCGCGCGCCATGCTGGTGCAGTTTGCAATCCATTGCTTGCAGAACATTTCTGAAGTCTGCAATCGCCAGCGTGGCGGGCTCCCACGATCTTCGATCCGGCGCAACGCCGGCTGGCTGGCGTGGTCTCTGCGGGAGCCAGCCGAGCGGGCGATAGACGCCGTTGACCCGCAGCAAACCAGCACCTTTATTCACCCGTTCAACAACGGCGGCTGCGCCTGCAGGCCAAAAGCCAGTGCCGAGAGCACGCTGCCGGTCAGGCGCCGGCTGATGCGGGCCTGGGGCACGAAGACATCGCCACCGTGGTAGAGGCCCGGGAACACTGCGAGTTCGCAGGGCACGTCGGCATCGAGGAGACGCCGGGCATACTCGATGTCTTCGTCGCGGAAGAGGTCTTCGCTGCCTACACAGATGTAGGCCGGCGGCAGCCCGGTGAGATCGTCAGCACGGCTGGCAGCGGCATAGGGTGAAGCTTCGGCTCCCGGTGTTCCGTCCAGGTACATCTCCCAGGCATTGAAGGAAGTCTGCCGGTTCCAGACCGGGTGATTGACGTAGCGGCCGGAGGGGGTGGCGTGAAGGTTGTCGATCATCGGGTAAAGCAGCAGCTGCATGCACAGATGCGGGCCGCTGCGATCCCGGTTCATCAGTGCCACTCCGGCGGCCATGCCACCGCCGGCACTGGCGCCGCCGATGGCGATACGCTCACGATCGATACTCAACTCTGCGGCGTTCTCCACCATCCACAGCAGCGCTGCATGACAGTCCTCGGGGCCGGCGGGAAAGGGATGCTCGGGCGCCAGCCGGTAATCCACGGAAACGACGACGCAGTCCAGGGACTCGGCGATCAGCCGTGCACGTTCGTCCTCCGCGGTGCCGAGAATGTAGCCACCTCCGTGGATCCAGAGTAGCGCCGACTGCACGGATTCAGCGGGCCGCCTGTAGATGAGCACGGGCACCTCACCATCGGGCCCCGGAAGCCGCCGGCGATCCACGACCACGCTGCCCCCCGCAGGCGGCGCGACACGCTGCGCTGCCATGACCTCACGCACCTGCTGCAGGTTGCCGCGATCGATCCTGCCGAAATTCGGCGGCAGGGCTTCGAGGGCCGCGGCCAGTTCCGGGTCCAGTCGGGCGTAGTCCAATTCCATGGCGAGTGCTGCTCCTCCGCAGGTAGGGCCGGCAAGAGCAGTCGAGTATTGCAGGGCAACGGGGGAAGGGGAATGCAGCCGATCAGACGCGAGGTGGCACCCCGGGCTCAGTCACAAGACTGAAAAAGGCATGGCCAGG
This sequence comes from Gammaproteobacteria bacterium, assembly GCA_020832085.1. Classification (GTDB taxonomy): domain Bacteria; phylum Pseudomonadota; class Gammaproteobacteria; order Pseudomonadales; family Azotimanducaceae; genus SLTB01. The sequence goes on from JAFIFJ010000117.1 coordinate 8,715, forward strand.
CGGGGTGATCGAGTCCCCAAAAGAAAGGGGCGCCCTGAGGCGCCCCTTCCTGCTGTCGCTGGAGCAGGCTGGGATCAGCTGCTCTTCACGAACTCCGGGTAGGCCTCCAGGCCACACTCGGAAAGGTCCACACCCTCGTACTCCTCTTCCTCGGAGACGCGGATGCCCATGACCATCTTGAGGATCGTCCAGACGATGAAGCTGACTGCGAACGTCCAGATGAAGATGGCTGCGAGACCAAGCAGCTGAGCACCGATGGCTGCACCACCGGTGACCACAACAGCGAGGACACCGAAGATACCGCAAGTGCCGTGCACGGAGATCGCACCGACCGGATCGTCGATCTTGATCTTGTCGAGACCGATGATGGACAGGACCACGATGATGCCGCCGAGAACGCCGATGATGGCCGCTGCCAGCGGGGACGGATCGAGCGGGTTGGCGGTGATGGACACCAGACCGGCCAGAGCGCCGTTCAGAGTCAACGTGAGATCCGCCTTGCCGATCATGATCCGCGCCAGAAGCAGCGCACCGATCACGCCACCGGCTGCTGCCAGGTTGGTGTTGACGAACACGGCAGCGACAGCGTTGGCGGAGTCGATGTTGGACACGATCAGCTCAGAGCCACCGTTGAAGCCGAACCAACCGAACCAGAGGATGAACACACCGAGCGTGGCCAAGGGCAGATTCGCGCCCGGAATGGCACGCGACGAACCGTCCGGACCGTACTTGCCGGCACGCGGACCGAGCACCAGAACACCAGCCAGAGCCGCGGCAGCACCACACATGTGGACGATGCCTGAACCGGCGTAGTCGGAGAAGCCGGCTGCGTCGAGCCAGCCTTCGCCCCAGCTCCAGGAGCCCTGGATCGGGTAGATGAACCCCGTCATGACGACGGCGAAGGCCAGGAAGGCCCACAGCTTCATGCGCTCAGCCACGGCACCCGAGACGATGGACATGGCCGTGGCCACGAACACCACCTGAAAGAAGTGGTCGGACCGATTGGAGTAATAGATTTCACCATCGGAAGCGAGGGTTTCGGCGACCGAATTTTCACCGCCGATGAGGAAGCCAAAGCTCGGGAAGTACCCGCCCTCGGAGATTCCCATGTACATGAGGTAGTAGCCCACGAGCATGTACATGACGACCGCGATGGAGAACAGTCCGACGTTTTTGGTGAGAATCTCGGCGGTGTTTTTCGCACGCACGAGACCGGCTTCAAGCATCGCAAAGCCGGGCGCCATGAACATGACGAGGACGCCGCAGATCAGAAAATAGAACGTATCTAGGGCGTAATTAGTCTGTACCAGATCTTCCACAGTGAAGTCCTCCTTACGAGGTCTGGCTTTAAGGCTGAAAGTGATTGGCCGCCTTCGAGTGACGTTTCGATAGCAACGGTCGGCAGGTCAGTGACCGTGGCTTTCGAAGCCGTCCTCGCGACCGGCTTGCGTCTTACACCGCGTCGGAACCGGTCTCGCCGGTGCGAATCCGCACGACCTCATCGAGCGAGGAGACGAAGATCTTGCCGTCACCCACCTTGCCCGTGTTCGCAGCTTTCGTGATGGTCTCGACCACCTGCTCGAGCTGACCGTCATCGATCGCAACTTCGATCTTGACCTTCGGCAGGAAGTCCACAACGTACTCGGCACCCCGATAGAGTTCGGTGTGACCCTTCTGGCGACCGAAGCCCTTGACCTCGGTGACCGTCATGCCTTGCACGCCGATCTCCGAAAGGGACTCGCGGACGTCATCGAGCTTGAAGGGCTTGATGATTGCCGTGACCAATTTCATGGGATTTCTCCTCGCTTGAGTGTTTGACCTGCCTTCCTTCGCCTTTCAGCCAGCTTCACCGGGCTCACGCCCTTTGAAGATCTGTCCCGGGACCGAAGTCCCGGGAACAGAAGGCAAGTCTACGCGTTCGTGCTCAGAAGCTCTTGCTGACAGCAAACACGGCAGTGGCGCTGCAGGCCTTGTCACCACCAAAGCACTCACGACGGCTCAGATCCGTGTCCACGTAGGACAGGGACCAGTCGAGGCCATAGGCCTCTTTGGAGAGCGTGATGCTCCAGTCGAGATAGCTGCTGCCTGCGCTGACGCCGGTACCGGCGATTTCGAGGAAATCGTCCATGTTCGCCCGGTTCTTGAAGATGTTGGATCCGAGATGGAATCCGAGTGAGAACTCACCCGGCAGTTCCACCTCGTAGGCGCCATGGACGTAGAAGTAGCGACCGGTCCCCGCGAAGTAGTCCGGCGAGTAGTCGACACCGAAGTCAATGCCGGCCCAGGAGATGCTGGCGTAGATTTCCCAGAAATCCAGGCTGGGGCTGGCGCCATCTTTCGGATAGCCGTAGTAGAGGACGCCGATATCGAAGTCGATTTCAGAGTTGAAGGATCCCGAGAAACCGACGTAGGGGTCGAGTTCGAGGGCACCGCCAGAGAAGGACACGTTGGAACCCCAGAGGCCGGCATAGAAGCCGCTCTCGTGTTCGTACTCGATCCCACCTTGGACGGTGAAGGAACGATCGGTCTGCGAGATGCCGCGGAAGCGGTAGTCGGTGCCGATCAGGACTTCACCGGTGATCGTGCCTTCCGTGAGTTCCTGAGCCTGGACGGCCGTCATGGCTGAGGTCAGCAACGCGGCACCGGCGATCATTTGCTTGTACGGTACGTTCATTGAAACGTCCCCTTAGACTGGAGTGTTGTGAATGTTTCGGACCGATCCCGCTGGATGCAGCCCTGTCCTACACCGGCAAGAATCCCCATGGCTTGAGACGCTTTCCGGAGCCGAACGCCTGGTGGGCGAGTCGGCTTTGGACAGGGAATGCAGAATCCATGCCCGGTACTGGAACAGGTTTCAATTCAATGACTTGACCGCAGATGAGGAAAAACGCAAATCGACTCCGCACCAATTTGGTTCGAATCCGGCGCACCACGCACCATCTTGACGCACCATTTCAGTGCAGATCGGCATCCTCTCGGAACAGCGCTGAGAATCAGCCCTGGCGCACACCCCAACGGGACAAATGCCCTCGACCCCGATGTGCACCGCCCCTAAGCTGACCGACCTGCCCCTGAGGAGAGCGCAAGCCATGGCCGCCGATGATCCGCTCCGCCAGCTCGCCGACCAGATCCGAGCACTGCTGCCCAAGGGCGGACCCGGCCTGCCGCCTGGCTTCCAGGACAACCTCAACGCCCTGCTGCAAGGCATGCTGGCCCGCTCGGATCTGGTGACCCGCGAAGAGTTCGAAGTGCAGCAGGCCGTTCTGCGCCGCACCCGGGAGAAGGTGGAGGCTCTGGAACGGGAATTGGCGCGGCTGGAACAATCCCTCGCGCCCACGGACGACTAGGGAGGGCATGGCGAAATGGAGTTCGCCGCCACCTGGGGACGCGCCAGCGTCGGGATGGATGCCCCGCCGGTGAGGGTGGAGGCCCACATCACGGGCGGACTGCCCTCATTCAACATCGTCGGTCTGGCTGAAACCGCCGTCCGCGAAAGTCGGGACCGGGTCCGCAGCGCCATTCTCAACAGTTCCTTCGACTACCCGAAGGACTACCGGATTACCGTCAATCTGGCCCCGGCCGATCTGCCCAAGAACGGCGGCCGTTTCGATCTGGCCATTGCCATAGCCATCCTCGGAGCCAGCAATCAGCTTGCGACCGAGCGTCTCGACGACTTCGAGTTCCTGGCCGAACTGTCCCTGGAGGGCAACCTGCGACCGGTGCGGGGGGCGCTGATCGCCGCCGCTGCGGCCGGTCAGGTTCCCCGTCCCATCATCATTGCCCGCGGCAATACCCTCGAGGCTGCCCTTCCGGAGCAGGCCCGCGCCTTTCCGGCCGACTGTCTCACCGACGTCGTCAAGCACCTCCACGAAGGCCGCTTTCTGAAGCCGGCGCCGCGGCTGGTGAAGACGGCAGCCAGCCACGGCGGCAGCCTGGCGGAAGTGCGGGGCCATCACGCTCCGAAGCGGGCCCTCATCATTGCCGCGGCCGGCGGGCACAATCTTCTGATGCACGGCCCGCCCGGCACCGGTAAGACGCTGCTCGCCCGCTGCCTGCCAAGCCTGCTGCCGCCCCTGTCCAGCGATGAAGCCCTGGCCGTCGCAGCAGTTCATTCGCTGGCGGGGCGCCTCGCCGACGGCGTCCTCCCCGGGCGTCCCTTTCGAGCGCCTCATCACAGTGCCACCGCAGCCGCACTGGTGGGTGGCGGCAGTGATCCGGTCCCGGGCGAAGTGTCCCTGGCCCATCAGGGCGTGCTGTTTCTGGACGAACTGCCCGAGTTCACCCGCAGCGTGCTCGAAAATCTGCGTGAACCCATGGAGTCGGGCTCGGTGGTGATCGCCCGGGCCAAGGCCAGGGCCGAGTTTCCGGCGGCATTTCAGCTCGTCGCCGCCATGAACCCCTGTCCGGCCGGACGCGACTGCCGTGGCGGCGTGACCTGTGTCTGCCCGGCGGATGCCCTGCGCCGCTATCAGGGCCGCTTGTCGGCACCGCTGCTCGACCGCATCGATCTGCAGGTAGAGGTGCCGGCCGTGCCGGTGGAGGTTCTCGCTGCAGCCAGCCGCACGGAGATCGAGCCCCGCAGCGAGGAGGACGCCGAGGCCCGCAGCATCATCGCCCGGGCCCGCGAGGTGGCCATGAACCGGCAGGGATTGGTGAATGCGCGCCTGGGCCCCCATGCCACCGAGCGGATCTGCCGGCCGGATGCTGCCGGGCTGGCTCTGCTTGAACGCGCCGCCGGCCGCATGGGCCTGTCCGCACGTGGCTGGCATCGCACCTTGCGGGTGGCGCGGACCCTTGCGGATATGCGGGAGGCACCCACCATCGGCCGCGAGGACATCGCTGAGGCGCTGGCGTTCCGCGAGCAGTTCGGCGGCGCTGCCGGCCAGCCATCGCGGTCCGAAGGCTGATGTAGGGGCCGATAATGCATCGCGCTTGTCCCACCGCCCCTCGCACGGCTAACCTTGCGCGCCTGACTCTCGACCCCAAGGCCCGGAGGGGCCCCACCCATGCGTGCACTCACTTCGATCGTTGCAGCAGGCCTGCTCGCCGGCTGCACCACGGCTACCTGGCACCGGGCTGACACGGATGAAACCCAGGTACGCCGCGACCTCCGTGGCTGCGAAGCCGTCGCAGCACGACGCTACAACGAACAACGTCCGCAGGCGGAAGTGGCCGCAGCCGAGGCCACCCAGGCGGAACAACCCGACGACGAGGCCGCTTCCTATACGCTCGCGCTGGACACCGGAGCCCTGAACACCGAGATGGCGCGGCAGACGGAGATGAACCGTCTGGTGCGCGAGTGCATGCTCGCCCTCGGCTACGAGCCATTGGCCCCGGACTGAGCCCCGTCTTTACATCAGACAAGGACACCGAAGTGCATCCGTGGACTTAAATCCGCAGCAGCTGGCCGCCGTCCGACATCTGCACGGCCCTCTGCTGGTGCTCGCCGGCGCCGGCAGCGGCAAGACCCGAGTGATCACCGCCAAGATCAGTCACCTGCTGCGCAACGGCGGCCTCGAGCCTGAGCAGGTGTTCGCGGTGACGTTCACCAACCGTGCGGCCAGGGAGATGAGCGAGCGGGTCATCGCCGACGCTGGCCGGGCCGGGCGCAAGGTGTCGGTGTCCACCTTTCACCGCCTCGGATTGCGCATCATTCGCGAGGACCCGGCAGCGGCGGGCCTCAAGCCCGGATTCTCCATCTTCAATGCCGGGGACGCCGAGTCCCTGCTGCGGGAGCTGCTGCGCATGCACTGGGGCGGCGAGGCGGACGCCACCGCCCTGCGCGACGCCAGCCGCGCCGCCGTGGGCACGATCTCAAACTGGAAGAATGCCCTGCTCACCCCCGAGCAGGCTGCGGCGACCGCGCGCAGCACCCTCGACCGGACCCACGCCGCGGTCTATCGCGACTATCAGAACCATCTGCTGATGAGCAATGCCGTGGACTTCGACGACCTGTTGTTGCATCCGGTGCGCCTGCTGCACCAGGCAGCGGATCGGCGGGCGCTGTGGCAGGCCCGGGTGCGCTACCTGCTGGTAGACGAATACCAGGACACCAACGGTGCCCAGTACGAACTGATCCGCCTGCTCACGGGCGAACGCGGCGCGTTCACCGTGGTGGGCGACGACGACCAGTCCATCTACGCCTGGCGCGGCGCCCGACCCGACAATCTGGTCACCCTCTCCCGGGACTTCCCCGAACTCGCGGTGGTGAAGCTGGAGCAGAACTACCGCTCGCGCAGCAACATCTTGAAGAGTGCCAACGCCCTGATCAGCCACAACCCCCACCTGTTCGAGAAGCGGTTGTGGAGCGAACGCGGACCGGGCGATCTGGTGCGGATCGTGGAACTCGACGACGACGACGCCGAAGCGGACCGGGTGGCCAGCGAGATCGTGCAGCAGCATGCCCGGCGCCGCTGTGGCTGGGGCGAGTTCGCGGTGGTCTACCGCTCCAATCACCAGGCCAGGGCCCTGGAGTTGCGGCTGCAGGCCATGAAGGTGCCCTACCGCATCAGCGGCGGCGGTTCTTTCTTCGATCGCGGCGAGGTCCGCGACGCCCTGGCCTACTACCGCCTGCTGGTGAACCCGGACGACGATGGCGCTCTGCTGCGGGTGATCAACGTTCCTCGCCGCCAGCTCGGGGCGGCCACGCTGGGAGCGCTGCAGCGGGTGGCCAACCGACGTCGCAGCGCCCTGCTTCCAGCCGTCGACGCCAGCGACCTCGCCACCGAAGTCGGCGGCAGCGCCGCGCGGCGCCTGATCGGATTCCGCGACTGGCTCAGCCATTGGCGCGGACAACTGCAGCGCCCGGCGGTGGCCCTGCGGGACATGCTTAACGACGCCGGTTACGAAGGCTGGCTGGCCAGCCTGAGCAAGGACGATGCGGAACTGGCACGGATCCGCTGGAGCAACGTCGAACTGCTGCTGGCCGCCATCGAACGGCGCAGTCTGGCCGGCGATGACCCCGCAGAGATCCTTCGCAGTCTGGCGCTGGACGACTCCCTCGATCGCGACGATGACGACGAGGTGGACCCGGAGCAGGTGCAGCTTTTGACCCTGCATGCTGCCAAGGGACTGGAGTTTGCCCATGTCTGGCTGATGGGATTCGAAGAGGGCTTGCTGCCCCACCGCAACTGCATCACCGACGAGCAGGTGGCCGAAGAACGCCGGCTGGCCTACGTGGGCCTGACCCGGGCCATGGAGAGCCTCACCCTGACGCTGACCCGCAAACGCCGCGCCCGGGGCGAAAGCCGCCGATCGGAGCCCAGCCGTTTTCTGGCCGAGCTACCGAAGGAGCATTACGAATGGGAAGGCCGGGAAGACGAGCCTGAGGAGCGCAAGGAGGCCCGCGCCCGGGAATCCCTCGATGCCCTCAAGAACCTGCTGGACTGACCCCACCCGCGTATTGGACATCCAGAAACTTTTTTGGATGTCCAATATTTCTGGAGACTTTGGACATCCAGGAACTTTCGTGGATGTCCAAAACTTTTGTGGGTGTCCAGAATTTGGGGGGTGAGCTGCCCATGGGGGCAGCCGGGGGCTACTGAACCGATTCGACCATCCAGTCGACGGTTTTGATCAGTTCTTCGTCGGTGCAGTCGAAGCAGGTGCCCCGCGGTGGCATGGCACCTCTGCCGTTGAACGTGGTGGCGTACAGCGCCTCCATGCCCTCGGCGATCCGCGGCTCCCAGGCTTCCGCGGTCATCCGCGGGGCACCGGCTATCCCACCAATGTGACAGGTGCCGCAGAACTGATCGTAGATGGCCTCCGCATCACGCGGCTCACGCTGGGCCACCACTTCCCCTTCGTCTTCCTCGTCGGTGGCCTGAACACGCAGCTGTCCGAAGGGGGCGATGCGCTCGCGGATCTCGGCCTCGGTGCCCGGCGCAAAGGCACTGGCTCCAGCGGCTGCGGCAATGAGGATCACGATGGCCAGCAGACGCGTGGCAATGACAGACAAATGAAGCATGTTCACTCCGAAGATTGGCGCCCTGTAGATACGAAACGGGTCGACAGCTGCCGTCGACCCAGACCGGCGGATTATAGCCAAATGAGACCCCCAAGGCATTCGCCGAGGCAGACCCGAGGCATGGCCGGCAATCCGGGGCTCACGCCGAGGCGTCGAACAGTTCCCGGCCGATGAGCATGCGGCGGATCTCGCTGGTGCCAGCCCCGATCTCGTAAAGCTTGGCGTCCCGCAGCAGCCTGCCTGCAGGGTAGTCATTGATGTAGCCATTGCCGCCCAGGGCCTGAATGGCCTGCAGCGCTACTTGGGTGGCCTGCTCGGCGGCAAACAGGATGCAGCCAGCCGCATCGAAACGGGTAGTCCGGTCCGAATCACAGGCTCGGGCGACGGCGTAGACGTAGCTGCGGGCGGCGTTGGTCAGGGTGTACATGTCCGCCAGCTTCGCCTGCATGAGCTGGAAGTTGCCGATAGGCTGGCCGAACTGCTGGCGCTCGTGAAGGTAAGGCGCCACCAGATCCAGGCAGGCCTGCATGATGCCCACAGGGCCCGCGGCCAGCACCACGCGTTCGAAATCCAGCCCGCTCATGAGCACTGCAGAACCACGGCCCACCTCGCCCAGCACCCTGTCGGCGGGCAGGAAGCAGTCCTCGAACACCAGTTCGCCGGTTTCCGAGCCGCGCATGCCGAGCTTGTCCAGCTTCTGAGCGCAGCTGAAGCCGGCATCGCCCCGCTCGACGAGAAACGCCGTCACGCCCTTGCTGCCCAGGGCGGGGTCCACGGTGGCATAGACCACCAGCACATCGGCGCCGGGGCCGTTGGTGATCCAGAACTTGGTGCCGTCGAGTCGATAGCCGCCGGCCGCTTCCCGGGCACGCAGCTTCATGCTCATCACGTCCGAGCCGGCACCCGGCTCGCTCATGGCCAGGGCCCCGAGGTGCTCGCCCGCAATCAGCCCCGGCAGGTACTTCGACTTCTGTTCGTTGCTGCCCCAGCGGCGGATCTGATTGATGCAGAGATTGGCGTGGGCACCGTAGGACAGGCCCACGGAGGCCGAGACCCGGCTGATCTCCTCCAGCGCCACGCACTGGGCCAGATAGCCGAGGCCGGACCCGCCCCATTCCTCTTCCACGGTGATGCCGTGCAGGCCGAGTTCGCCGAACTTCGGCCACAGGTCTCGGGGGAAGACGTCGTCGCGGTCGATCGCAGCGGCCCGCGGCGCGAGTTCCTTCTCGCACAGGCCGCGGACCGAAGCCCGCAGCATGTCGATGTCCTCGCCGAGGCCGAAATCGAATTCTGGCAGGGCATTGGCCACGAGGGGTCTCCTTGCGCGTTTCACTGTGATCCGTATTGGATCCGATAGCCGCGACCGATACAGGCTCACGATGGGGGTGCCCAGCGCCCACTCTATACCGTCTCCTCCCTCGAACAAGCCGTTCTCGACGCGCAAGGGCGCCATACCGCTGGCCTCCAGCTCAGGCTGCCATGAGGGCCGCCGATTGCAGTATCGTGGGCTTCGATAGGACGTCCAATGTACCGAGCCGGGATCCCCATCATGATCTTCCTGCCGCCCTTGTTGTCAAAGGCAGCGCGCAAGCGGACTGACCGATGCGTGCGCTGCGAGAAGCTGACCAACCCCGCGCTCGAACGCTGCGAGCACTGTGGCCACACCTTCACCGAAGCCGACCGAACACAGATGGAAGCCTGCCGCGAAGAGCGCAGCCAGGTCTCGCTGACGGCAATCGCATTCCCTTTCGCCTTCGTGCTGATCGTGCTCCTCTTGCTGCTGGCCTGACAGATCAATGAGGTCACGACCTCATCCCACAGATTGACTCATGCCTGCAACCATCGCCCATTTTTGGAGCCGGAACACTGACATCAAGTCGATTGCGGGTCCTTCGGCTGCCCCGTGTCCCGCGCGCGAAACGTCAACGCCATCAGGATCAGCGGCAGCAGCACCACCGCAGTGAAGTAGAGGTTGTACTCAAAGTTCAGCCAGTCCATGAACAAGGCGTAGTCGCGGGAATGCAGGCGCCACATGGCGACGATCTGCGGCAACCAGTACCAGGTGAAACCGACAGGCAGACCTACCGGCATCAGCAGCATGGTGCCGATGGCCACGAACAGGACCCGACGTTCGAGCAGTGAGGTCCGAGCCAGGCCCGCCCACCGCCAGATCAGCCACAACAGCGGCAGGACGAAGGCCAGACCCGTGCCATAGGCCAGCAGGTTGATCTGATCGAGCTGGTGGTCGCCACAGCGCAGCGACTCCGGCGTATCCGTCCAGCCGAACAGATCCAAGCCAGTGACACGCACAGCGCGCCGCCGTTCCTGCGCCAGCACCCAATGCTCCGGTGCGCCTACGGCATAGCCCAGATCACGGCGTAGGAACTGCTGAAAGCCGGATAGCTGCTCCCAGCAGTGCAGTCGGGTGGCTTCACGTTCAGGCAACGGTTCATCGAAGTGCTCCGAGAAATGCCGAAGGCTCCAGCGATCCGTGAACACAGCGGGATGACGCTCCACCGTGATTCGAGCCTCGGGAAAGGCTTCTGGAAGGGCTTCGTCACGCAGTTCTCGAAACTGCGCCCACTCGTCTATGCCAAATCGTGGTTCACCGAAGCGGTGCCTGAATACAAAAAGGAGGCTCGAGACCCGGTCAGGTTCTCCGTCCCATAGAACCTTGAGCCCGTAGTCATCTTGATACCACTCTGCTGCCTGATAGGACACGCCCCGTCGCAAAACATGATCGCCCTGCGATGTTTCGAGGAAATCCTCCCCGCGTTGCGGAAACCCTGAAGCTGCCGCCACAGTCTCTGCAGCAAGAAACGCGCGCCTCCGACTCGTTTCATCGGACAGTTCCACGACTAGCCGGGCATTCGGAACCGTATATCCACTGATTCCAATGGGGAGCAGCGACACCAACAGATAGAACAACGCGACGGCGCCCAGCAGGATGAGCGCGAAGGTGCGTACTCCATAAATCAGCCCGGACGACACGCGCCCAGCTCCCGCACCCACCCCTCGATCCTGCGATCCACACTACGGATGAGGATAGGACCTCCCACTTCGTTCGCCGTCTTCACCAACGGTGAATTGTAGCCGGTGTCCCTCTATCTGGACTACGCGGGGCGGAGCGGTGCTTCGGGAGCCTTCCCGCAGGCAGCTTGGCCGGCTTGATGACTCATCGCGCGCACCGTTCGCTCACGAGAGCGTTCAGGCTGCGCTTTGGGGCTCCATGACCCGAACCGGGGATGTCGGCGAGCGGAAGTCCGCCAGCAGCGCCGGGACGAGTTCGCGCCACGCCTCGGCATTGGCTTCGCGCACCGGCCCGAAGCCAGCAACCTGCTGGATCGAGGCGGCCAGACGCACGGCGACGTCGAAGTTGTCCTCATTCAGGCCACGCTCGATCTCCGCCAGCAGGGCCTGATACTCGGCGGCCAGGGCGCGTTCGAGTTTGCGGTCGGCGCTGAAGCGGAACGGGTCCAGCCCGGTTCCGCGCAGCCCTTTGCAGCGGGCCAGCAGACTGAACAGGCGCAGCACCCAGGGACCGAAGCCGAACTTGCGTGGGCGGCCGGTGGGGTCCCTGAGAAAGCCGAGCAGCGGCGGTGCCAGATGGACGCGCACCTTGCCGCCGTCGAAAGTGGCCTCGAGCTTGCGGCGGAAGCGGCCGTCCGCATACAGCCGCGCCACTTCGTACTCGTCCTTCGGCGCCAGGACCCGGAACAGGCCTTCCGTCACCGCCTCGCTGAGGCGCCGGCTGTCTTTGTCGACGCGGGCTTCAGCGCTGCGCAAGGCCGCCACCGCGCGCCGGTAGTGCTCGGCCAGCGCGGCGTCCTGATAGGTCTCGAGTTCCTGAGAACGCGCTTCGATGCGGGCATCGAGATCCAGGGTCTTCGGCGGGTCCATGGCCGTGGTCGCAGCCGCCTGATCCGTTGCCAGCAGGGCATCGTCGGGGGCGTGGGCGGTGAGCCGACCGAGCTGGAAGGCGGCCTGATTCATGGCCACGGCCACATCGTTCATTGCAATCGCCCGTTCGATGGCGGCCAAGCTCACAGGAATGAGTCCGAGCTGCCAGGCATGGCCCAAGGCCAGCAGGTTGGCACCCACCGCATCGCCGAGCAGGCGTTCTGCCAATCCGGTGGCATCGAGGGTGGCGGTGGATCCGGAGTGACGGCGAATGCGCTGCAGCAGGTTGGCCTCGTCGAAATCCACCGTGCGGTGGAGGACGAAGTCCGCCGTGGGCGCCACGTGGGTGTTGACCACGGCCGTCGTGTGCTGGGGGCTGATGCGGGTGAGGGCATCGGGACTGGCCGCCGTGACCGGATCGCAGGCCAGCAGCAGATCGGCGCGTCCCGCAGCCACTCGCGTGGTGTGCAGCACATCCGGTTCGCTGCCGATGCGGACGTGGGAGAACACGGAACCGCCCTTCTGGGCGAGGCCGGTCATGTCCAGGGTCACCGCCCCATTGCCGTCGAGGTGAGCGGCCATGGCGAGGATCTGCGAGACGGTGACGATGCCGGTGCCGCCGACGCCGGTGATCACCAGATTCATGGGCACTTCGAGCCCGGAGCGGTCGGGCTCCGGTATCCGGCCGGCGAGGCTCGCCGCATCCACGCCTGCACTCACGTCGGGCTTCTTCAGCCCCCCGTCGGTCCCCGTGACGAAGGACGGGCAGAAGCCGCGCAGGCAGGACAGATCGGAGTTGCAGGCACTCTGGTTGATGCTGCGCTTGTAGCCGTGGTCCGTGACCAGCGGCTCCACCGCGACACACTGGGACTGCTCAGAACAGTCGCCGCAACCCTCGCAGACGGCCTCGTTGATCAGCACCCGGGTGGCGGCCGGGGCCGCCTTGCCGCGTTTGCGGCGGCGGCGCAGTTCGGTGGCGCAGACCTGATCGTAGACGATGACGCTCACGCCCTGGCCTGCGCGCAGTTCCCGCTGTAGAGGCTCCATCTCATCCCGATGGCGGACAGTGATGCCTGCCACCCGTCGCCGCGGATGGCGGTCAGGATCATCGGCCACCACTTCGATGCGCGCGACGCCCTCGGCGCGGAGCTGGGCGATGACATCCGGGATCGTCAACGTACCATCCACATGCTGCCCCCCGGTCATGGCCACCGCATCGTTGTAGAGCAGCTTGTAGGTGATGTTCACTTTCGCCGCCACCGCAGCCCGCACCGCGAGAATGCCCGAGTGGAACCAGGTGCCATCGCCGATGTTGGTGAAGACGTGGGGGGTTTCGGTAAACGGCGCCTGACCGATCCAGGGCACGCCTTCGCCGCCCATCTGGGTGAACAGATCGGTGTGGGGCTCGTTCCACTGGGCCATGTAATGGCAGCCGATACCCGCCATGGCGCGACTGCCGTCCGGCACCTTGGTGGATCGATTGTGGGGGCAGCCGGCGCAGAACAGTGGCTGCCGGCTGGCCCTGGGCGGCGGCTCGAACAGTGCCTTCTCCCGTTCCAGCAGCATCTGCAGATAGCGATCCACGCCCTCACCCCGGGCAGCCGGCGGCAGGACCTTGGCCAGCGCCCGGGCCACCTTGGCCGGTGACAGTTCACCGGCGGTCTGCAGTTGCGGTTTACCGTCGGCATCGAGTTTGCCGGTGATCCGTGGGCCGTCAGGCATGCCGTAGAGCAGGCTGCGCATCTGGTCCTCGATCAGCGGGCGTTTCTCTTCCACCACCAGCACGTGGTCGAGGCCGGTGGCAAAGGCGCGCAGCGCCGTGTCGTCCAGAGGCCAGGGCATGCCCACCTTGAGCAGGCGAATGCCGGCGGCGGCGATCTCGTCTTCCGTCACCATGCCGAGTTCGGCCAGGGCCTGACGCACGTCGAGAAAGGCCTTGCCGGTGGCGACCACACCGAGCTTCGCCGCCGGTGCGGGGACCACCAGGGGATTGAGGTCATTGGCCCGGGCGAAGGCACGCGCTGCCGGCAGGCGCCAAGCGTACAGACGCTCTTCCTGGGCCAGCGGCGTGTCGGCAAGACGAATGTGGAGGCCATCCGCGGGCAGCTCGAAGTTTTCGGGCAGAACGATGCGTGGGCCATCCGCCACGTCCACCGTGGCCGTGGAATCCATGGTGTCCGCCAGCGCGATCATGCCCACCCACAGGCCACAGTAGCGGGACAACGCCCAGCCGAGCAGGCCGTATTGCAGCACTTCTTCGACGCTGGCCGGATTCAGCAGCGGCAGCCCCATGTCGGCAAAGCTGTACTCGCTCTGACTCGGCAGGGTGGAGGACTTGCAGCCATGGTCGTCGCCGACCACTGCCAGCACGCCACCGTGAGGCGATGTCCCGGCGGCATTGGCGTGACGGATGGCGTCGCAGGATCGATCGAGACCCGGCGCCTTGCCGTACCACATGCCATACACGCCCTGGTGTCGCGCACCCGGGAACAGGCCCACCTGCTGACTGCCCTGCACCGCGGTGGCGGCCAGATCCTCGTTGACGCCGGGCTTGAAGACCACCCGCGCCTCATCGAGAAATCGCTGCGCCTGCCACAGCGCCTGATCAAGCCCCCCGAGGGGAGAACCGCGGTAACCGGAAATGAACCCTGCCGTGTCCAGTCCGGCCGCTCGGTCCCGCCGCGCCTGCAGCAGCGGCAGGCGAACCAGGGCCTGAATACCGGAAAGAATGATGCGACCGCTTTCAACAGCATAGCGATCGTCGAAGGAGATGTTCTCGCGCAGCATGGCCGACCTCCGCCACCTAGCCGCTTCAAGGTCTCTCATCCTATGCCGGGATCATGAGGATGGGTTTGCGAATTTCGCGCCGAGAAGGGATTCTGGGCAATTCCATCCTCTTTCTGGGAGCTCAGATAGGATGAATTCTGAAATAGAGCTGGACGACTTCGACCGTCGCATCCTCAGGGTACTGCAGGACGACGCCGACTGCTCCATGGCGGAACTCGGCGAACGGGTGGGCCTTTCCCACACGCCGTGCTGGCGCAGGGTGAAGAAACTCGAAGCCAAGGGCGTGATCCGCGGCCGGGTGGTGCTCCTCGATCCCGAGCGCCTGCACCTGACCGTCAACGTCTTCGTGGAGGTTCGCCTCGGACAGCAGGACGAGGACACCCTCAACGCCTTCGAAGCCGCCGTGCAGTCCATAGATGAGATCGTCGAGAGCTACACCGTCTCCGGCGAGAAGGATTTCCTGCTGCGAGTGGTGGTGGCGGACGTGGCGTCCTACGAAGCACTGCTGAAGAAACAGCTCGTCCACCTGCCCGGCGTGGCGTCACTGAGTTCTGTGTTTGCCCTGCGGCAGGTGAAATACACGACGCGGTTGCCACTGTAACAGTCCACCAAGGACCGTGGCGCGACCGCGAAAAACCGTGCAATGCGATGGACGTGGCGAGGCCTTGTGGGAAGCTCACGAAGCGAAGCGCAGTGAGCGATTACCTGCCGCGCCGATTAGGGTCCCCGCAGGCTGGGAGCTTTCAGGAGTCTTCGGATTCGATAGCGGCGAGCACGGCGCCCTCCTCCACCCGGTCGCCGACGGCGAAGTTGACGGCCGATACCACGCCGGCCTGGGGCGCGCGAATGCTGTGTTCCATCTTCATGGCTTCGAGGACGAGCAGAACGTCGCCTTCGGCCACGGCATCACCCGGTGCCACCGAGATGCTGACCACCTGACCGGGCATGGGGGCGAGGAGGGATCCGGCCACGGCTTCATCCCGATCCAGAGCTGCCGCCAGGGCGTCGGCCAGCAGCCAGGTCAGTGAGCCCCGGTCGTCCATCAAGGTCAGCGTGGGTGGCACCGCCTCGGCATCGAGCAGCAGGTCGAAACGCAGACGTTGAGCCTCGATCTCCACGTCGAGCCGATCATCATCGAGGCGAGCGCGGACCAGCACCGGAGCATCTCCAGCCCCCATGACCCGATAGCCTTCAGCCTGCGGTTCGACGAGCAGGCGCAGAACATCGTGGCCATGCCCCAGAGTCACGCGCTCACTGACAGCCTGATTGAGCCGCACCGGTCCGAGATCGACAAAGGGATCACCACTGACTTCGTCCCGCCGCAGCAGCACGACAGCCATGGCGGCGGCCGCCCACTCGGAAGCACTGAGCACCCGCGTGGGCGGCGCGGCCAGAGCAGCGCCATCCTGCTCCAGCCAGGTGGTGTGGACCGCGCCAGCGCGAACTGCCGGCTCGACGGCCAGGACCCGCAGCAAGTCGAGATTGGTACGTACGCCATGGACCCGCACAGCGGCCAATCCCTGCGCCAGCCGATCCAGCGCCCCAGCCCGATCCGGACCCCAGGCGGCAATCTTGGCCAGCATCGGGTCATAGTGAGGACTGACGGCATCGCCCTGCCGCACGCCGGTATCCACTCGCACCCCGGTCAACTCGTCAGCTGACTCATTGGGAAAGCGCAGCCGGACGAGATCGCCAATGGCCGGCAGGTAGCCGCTGGCGGGATCCTCGGCATAGAGCCGGACCTCCACGGCATGGCCGTTGGCCAGTACCTCGGCCTGGGTCTTCGGCAGCGGCAGTCCCGACGCCACCTTAAGC
>JAFIFJ010000121.1 GCA_020832085.1 Gammaproteobacteria bacterium
CCCTGGCGCTGTCGCGAGAGGAACGCTCGATACGGTGGACATGGCGAGGCCTTGTGGGAAGCTCACGAAGCGAAGCGTAGTGAGCGATTGCCAGCAGCGCCGAGACGGCTTCCTGCAGGCTGGAAGCTTGCAGGCGGCTGCGCCGCCTTCGCGACTGGGGCTCACAGGCTACGCTGCGCTCCGTCCCGCTGTTTTGCGCCATCCATGGCGCGCGCCACTTCGCGGCGCACTTCGTGCGACGCATTCCGCTCCAGGCGAAATGCACCCACAACAACGCCGGTAGGGGCGAGGATTTTTTGGGGCGGGCAACGCCGCCAGCGGGCAAAAAGACCGCCCGCTCTCGGCCGCGACAACGCCGGTAGGGCCGAGGATTTTTGGTCGCTGGCAAGGCGCCGTCCGACGAGAGACCGGGCGCGTACACCAAGTACGCAACCGGTTCGAGGAGGACGGCAACGCCGCCAGCGGGCAAAAAGACCGGCCCTACCCGCCGAAGTCGTCTAGGAGGATGTTCTCGGGTTCTACTCCAAGATCATCCAGCATCTTCAACACCGCAGCCACCATCGGCGGCGGTCCGCACAGATAATACTCGCAGTCCTCCGGCGCCGGATGATTGGCCAGATACTGATCGAAAACCACCGTGTGGATGAAGCCGGTGAGGCCTTTCCAGTCGTCTTCGGGCAGCGGATCCGACAGCGCCACGTGCCACTTGAAGTTCTCGAACTGAGCGTCGAGTTCGTCGAACTCCTCGGTGTAGAACATCTCCTTCAGGCTTCGCGCGCCATACCAGTACGACATTTTGACGTCGGTCTTCTTCTTGCGCTTGAGCTCATCGAAAATGTGCGAGCGCAGCGGCGCCATGCCAGCACCACCGCCGATCCAGATCTTCTCGTTCTTGGTCTCCTTGACGAAGAAGTCGCCGTAGGGACCGAAGCAGGTCAGCTTGTCGCCGGGCTTGAGCTTGAAGATGTAGGAGGACATCTTGCCCGGCGGGAAGTCGGTCCCGGGCGGCGGCGAGGCGATCCGGATGTTGAACTTCAGGATGCCCTTCTCTTCCGGATAGTTGGCCATGGAGTAGGCACGAACCGTCGGCTCGGTGACCTTGGCGCGGTACTGCCAGACATCGAAGCGGTCCCAGTCGCCCCGGAATTCTTCGGCCACGTCGATATCGTCCTTGTAGGACATCTCGTAGGGCGGGATCTCCATCTGCACGAAGCCGCCGGCTCGAAAGTCCACGTCGGCGCCTTCCGGCAGCTTCAGCACCAATTCCTTGATGAAGGTGGCGACATTGTCGTTGGAGATCACCTCGCACTCCCAGCGCTCGACGCCGAAGGCATCTTCGGGAATGCGGATCTTCATGTCCTGCTTGACGGGAACCTGACAGGCCAGGCGCCAGCCGTCCCGCACTTCGGCCCGGGTGAACGCGCCTTCTTCAGTCGACAGCAGCGCGCCGCCGCCTTCCGTCACCTGGCACTTGCACTGCTTGCAGGACCCGCCACCACCGCAGGCCGAGGAGAGGTAGATGCCCTTGTCCGCCAGCGCATTGAGCAGCTTGCCGCCGGAGCTCACTTCCACCGCCTTGTTGGGATCGTCATTGATCTCGAGCGATACCGCACCGGAGCTGACCAGCTTCGAGCGCGCAACGAGAATGACCACCACCAGCAGCAGCACGGTGACGGTGAACATGGAGACCCCGAGAATGACTGTTGCGTCCAACATCGCTATCTAACTCCTTTGGGCCTTATTCACGAATCGCCCGTGCGATCGAGCACCCGTCTAACCCGTATGCGATCAGAGATCGATGCCGCCGAAGGACATGAAGCCCAGCGAGATCAGACCTACGCAGATGAAGGTGATGCCCAGTCCGCGAAGCCCCTCGGGGACGTCGCTGTACTTCAGCTTCTCCCGCACACCCGCCAGGGCAGTGATGGCCAGCGCCCAGCCGACACCGGCGCCCAGGCCGAAGGCCACGCTCTCGGTAAAGGTGTAGTCGCGCTCCACCATGAACAGGGAGGCGCCGAGGATGGCGCAGTTCACCGTGATCAGCGGCAGGAAGACACCCAGGGCCGAGTACAGAGCAGGAACGTGCTTGTCGAGGAACATCTCCAGGATCTGCACCAGCGCGGCAATGACGCCGATGTAGGCCAGGAAACCCAGGAAGGACAGATCCACGTTCGGGAACCCGGCCCAGGCCAACGCGCCGTCACGCAGGAAGTACTGATAGATCAGGTTGTTCACCGGCACCGTGATCGCAAGCACGACGATCACGGCGACGCCGAGACCGAAGGCCGTGGAAATCTTCTTGGAAATGGCAATGAACGTGCACATGCCCAGGAAGAACGTCAGGGCCATGTTCTCGATGAAGATGACCGAGAAGAAGATGCCGAGATAATGCTCCATCAGATGGCCTCCTTGTACTGCACGTTCTCGGCGATTTCGTATTCAGCCGGCTCCACCTGGGCGGGCTTCCAGGCCCGCAGTGCCCAGATGGCCAGACCAATGATGAAGAAGGCGCTGGGTGCCAGCAGCATGAGACCGTTGCCGATGTACCAGCCGCCGTCATTGACCGACGGAAACAGGGTGTAGCCCATCAGCGTGCCCGCTCCGAGGGGCTCGCGGATCAAGGCCACCAGCAACAGCAGAATGCTGTAGCCGAGACCGTTGCCGATGCCATCGAGGAAGGAGATGTAGGGCCCGTTCTGCAGCGCAAAGCCCTCTGCGCGACCAAGCACGATGCAGTTGGTGATGATCAGGCCGACAAACACCGACAGCCGCTGGGACACCTCATAGGCATAGGCTTGAATGATCTGGTCCACCAGGATCACCAGCGACGCGATGATGGTCATCTGGATGATGATGCGGATGCTCGACGGCATGACGTGGCGCAGCAGCGACACGAACAGGTTGGAGAAGGCGCAGACGAAAATCACCGCCGCGCACATCACCAGCGTGTTGACCATGCTGACCGTCACCGCCAATGCAGAACAGATGCCGAGCACCTGCAGCGCTATGGGGTTGTTGTCAAAGATGGGGCTGAACAGTACTTCTTTGGGGCTCGACATCAGGCTTCCCCTTGCCGCAGTTTTTCCAGATAGGCGCCGTAGCCGAGATCGCTCAGCCAGAAGTTCACCAGGTTCTCAACACCGCGACTGGTGAGGGTGGCGCCGGCGAGCATGTCGACCTGGTGCCGTCGTGCGTCGCTGCCTTCCGGAGCTCGGGTCTTCACCAGCTCCACGGCGGGACGCCCCTCATCGTCGAAGAGCTTCAGCCCTTCCCACTGGGCGCGCCAGCGCGGGTTCTCCACTTCGCCGCCGAGCCCCGGGGTTTCCTGGTGGCGATAGAAGGCAATGCCCTCCGCCGTGACCAGATCGCCCTCGATGGCCAGGTAGCCGAAGAGGGTGCCCCAGAGGCCCATGCCACGAACCGGCAGCACGGTTTTCTCGACGTTGCCGGCGTCATCTCGCATCAGGTAGACGATGCCGTAGTTCTCGAGACGCCGCAGCGTGGCGATGTCTTCGTCCCCGGAGAGTCTGCGCGACCGGCTCGCGTCACGGGCCGAACGCAGCTGATCGAACTCCGCCGGATCGATGTCCTCGGCATATTCGCCAGTGCGGAGGTCTACGACCCGGACATCGAACAGATCGAAGAGCTCGTTGATGCCAAGGCCCTCGGCACTGGTGCTTTGGCCCGGGGCCAGCAGGCCGGCAGCCACCAGAATGTTCTGGCGCTGGTTCAGCAGCCGGTTGGCTTCCTGGGCCGGCTTGAGCGCCACGGCTGCCACCGAAACCAGAATCGAGGCCACGAGGCACACCGAGATGGCGACGATGAGGATATTGCCAATGGAGTCGCGGTTACGCTGCGGCATTGCGGGCCATCCTCCGCTTGATGTTGGACTGCACGACGGCATTATCGATCAGCGGTGCAAACAGGTTCGCGAACAGGATCGCCAGCATCATGCCTTCAGGGAATGCAGGGTTGATGACGCGGATAATGACGCACATCACGCCGATCATCACGCCGAACCAGATCCTGCCGGTATTGGTCATGGCGGCAGACACGGGGTCCGTAGCCATGAACACCATACCAAAGGCGAATCCACCGAGCACGAAGTGCCAGTACCACGGCATCGCATACATGGGGTTGGAGTCGGAACCGATCACGTTCAGCAGCAGCGAGCAGCCGACCATGCCGATCATGACGCCGGCCACGATGCGCCAGTTGGCGATACGCATGGTGAGCAGGACCGCACCGCCGATCAGGATGGCCAGCGTCGACACCTCGCCGACGGAACCAGGCAGGTTACCGAAGAAGGCGTCCCACCAGCTCACCCCATAGGGCTCGCCAATGGCCGCCAGCCCCAGCGGCGTGGCGGCGGTGAAACCATCCACGGCCACCCAGACCTGATCACCGGAAATCTGCGCCGGATAGGCGAAGTAGAGGAAGGCGCGACCGGTTAAGGCCGGATTGAGGAAATTCTTGCCGGTGCCACCGAACACTTCCTTGGCGATCACGACGCCGAAGGTGATGCCCAGGGCCACCTGCCACAGCGGGATGGTGGCGGGCAGGATGAGTGCGAACAGCACGCTGGTGACGAAGAAGCCTTCGTTGACCTCGTGGCCGCGCTTGGCGGCGAACAGGATCTCCCAGAAGCCCCCGACAATGAAGGTGGTGGCATATATCGGCAGGAAATAGGCCGCGCCGTGGACGAAATTGTCCCAGATGCTGTTGGGATCGAAGCCGGCGACCATGCCGATCAGCGCCCCACGCCAACCGTCGGCACTCTCCTGCCCCAGGCTGGCCAGCGCTTCGTTGGCATTCAGGCCGATGAAGTACATGCCGACGAACATGGCCGGGAAGGTGCACATCCACACCGTGATCATGATCCGTTTCAGATCGAGACCATCGCGGACATGGGAAGGACCGCCAGTCACCCGCGCCGGCTTGTAAAGCGCGGTATCCACCGCTTCGTACAGCGCGTAGAACTTTTCGTACTTGCCGCCTTTCTCGAACTGCGGCTCGATGCCGTCGAGGAACGTCCTGAGGCTCATGCGCTCAACCCTCCTTCTCGATGCGGGTCAAGGTTTCCCGCAGCACGGGCCCGTATTCGTATTTGCCTGGACAGGCGAACGTGCACAGGGCCACATCCTCCTCATCGAGTTCGAGACAGCCGAGCGCAATCGCAGTGTCGAGATCCTGCACCAGCAGAGCACGCAGCAGCTGCGTCGGCAGCATGTCCATGGGCACCAGCGTCTCGTAGGTGCCGATGGGCACCATGGCCCGCGGCGAGCCGTTGGCGCTGGTGGTGAGGTCGAAGCTCTTGCGCCCGAGCAGGCGCGAAATGTAAATCGGAAACACCGAGAACTTGTTCACGCCGGGCCGCAGGTAGTGCAGCGGCTCCCGTTCGTGGTCCTCAGCCAGCACGCTGATCTGCTGGTGATAGGGTCCGAGGAAGCTCAGTGGTCCACGGGCCACCCGCCCGGACAGCACGGTGCCGGAAATGGCACGCAGCTCACCACCCTCGGTCTCGCCGGCCAGCAGCTCGTCCACATTGGCACCCATGCGGGTGCGCAGCAGGCGCGGTTTCGTCACCGGCGGTCCCCCGAGGGCCACCACCCGCTGGGTGTAGAGCCGGCCGGAGGTCAGGGTGTGCCCAATGGCGATCACGTCCTGGTAGTTGATGCTCCAGACCGTCCGCTTGCCACCCACCGGATCGAGAAAGTGGATGTGGGTGCCCACCAGACCCGCCGGATGGGGGCCGCTGAAGGTCTCCTGACGGATGCGGGCATCGCTGCCGGTGGGCAGCTTCGCGTCCGGCGCCGTGCACAGGAACACTGGTCCGTCGGTGAGCTTGGCCAGGAGGTCGAGCCCGGTGCCGAAGGCCTCGGCTTCTTCGTTGATGACGACCAACGGATCCGCTGCCAGCGGCGCGGTATCCATGGCGGTGACGAAGATCGATCGGGGCCGGCTGCCGATGGCGGGAATGCGGCTGAACGGGCGGGTGCGCAGGGTGGTCCAGAGTCCGCAGGCCACCAGTGCCTTCTCTACCGCCTCTCCATCGAGACCGGCGATGCGGTCGGGGCCAATGGCCTCGAACTGCTCGGCCTCCTCATCACCCGAGTCGACATCGATCACCACGCTCAGCAGGGCGCGCTTGGCGCCGCGGTGAATGGCACTTACCTTGCCTGCTGCCGGGGCCGTGAAGACGACCCCTTCGTTCTTCTTGTCGTCGAACAGAACCTGACCGAGCTTGACCTGATCACCTTCCTGGACCTGCATCGTCGGCTTCATGCCCAGGTAGTCGTCACCGACAACAGCGACCTGACGGACGGGGCGGGCATTGTCTATGGTCTGTTCCGGACGCCCCGAGATGGGGAGGTCGAGGCCGCGCTTGATCCTGATCATGCCTTTGCAGTACCCATTCCCAGCCAATGAGGAGGGAGCCCTTCGGGCGCCCTGGCTGATCGCGCCGAATTCGAGCCCCAGCGATTACGGCCCGACGGTTCCGAACGAACCGCCATGGCCCTGGCGCAGCGGGATGACATCGAGTTCCAGCCTGAGCCGGAACCCATCCGCGTGCGCAACGCGCGATCATGAAACGTTGGATAAACCCGGGACCGACCGCTTGCAGCGACGCCAAGGACCCGGTCCGCACGGCGCCCGAAATTATAGAGATCAAGCCCTCACTTTGCCACTTCAACCGGTCGAAAGCTGGACTCGAAACGCAGCTTCGAGCGCCGCTGACCCGCATGAGGATCAGCCGAAACCGGTACGCGCCACGTCAGAGGGAATCAGCGGATACTTGATGCCCGCCATCTTCTGGACGATGCGCACCACCTGGCAACTGTAGCCGAATTCGTTGTCGTACCAGACGTAGAGGACACAGCGGTTGTCGTCGACGATGGTGGCCTCGCCGTCGACGATACAGGCGTGGCGATTGCCCACCAGATCACTGGAGACCACCTCCGGCGAGGTGGTGAAGTCGATCTGCCGCTGCAGCGCCGAGTTCAGGGCCACGTCACGCATGTACTCATTGAGTTCCGCCACCGTGGTGCTGCGACCGAGGGTCAGGTTGCAGATCACCAGCGACACGTTCGGGGTGGGTACGCGGATCGCGTTGCCGGTGAGCTTGCCTGCCATCTCCGGCATCAGCTTCACCACCGCCTCGGAGGCACCGGTTTCGGTGATCACCATGTTCAGCGGGGCCGCCCGACCGCGGCGATTCTTCGGATGGAAGTTGTCGATGAGGTTCTGGTCGTTGGTGTAGGCGTGTACGGTCTCGAGGTGGCCGTGGACGATCTCGAACTCGTCGTTCATCACCTTCAGGACGGGGACGATGGCGTTGGTGGTGCAGGACGCCGCGGCGATGATCCGGTCCTCGGGGTCGATGAGCTTGGAGTTCACCCCGGACACGATGTTCTTGATATTGCCCTTGCCCGGCGCGGTGAGCACGACCCGCGCGGCACCCTTGGCTTCCAGATGCTTCGACAGGCCTTTCTCGTCCCGCCAGGCCCCCGTGTTGTCCACGATGATGGCGTTGTCGATGCCATAGGCGGTGTAGTCGATGGCCGTCGGATCACTGGCATAGATCACCCGGATGACGTTGCCGTTGGCGATGATGCACTGGTGCTCCTCGTCCACCCGGATGGTGCCCTGAAAAGCGCCATGCACGGAGTCGCGACGCAGCAGGCTGGCGCGCTTGACCAGATCGTCCTTGTTGCCGGAGGGGCGCACGACGATGGCCCGCAGGCGCAACTGGGATCCGCTGCCGGTCTTCTCGATCAGCAGCCGCGCCACCAGGCGGCCGATGCGGCCGAAGCCATAGAGCACCACGTCCTGGGGCTGTTCGATGGGCGGCACGTGGCGGCCGATGACCCCTTCGAGTTCACGCCGTACGAAGGCATCGACATCGCTGGCTCCGGCCTCGGACTCTTCCATGAACTGCGTAGCCAGCTTGCCCACATCAATGTGGGAAGGCCCGAGATCGAGCCGCGACATGGCATCTAAAATGGGGAAGCTCTCGAACTCGGAAAGCTCGTTGCGGGCCACCTGTCGGACATAGCGATGGGTCTTCATGAGACTGGTGACGCTCTGATTGTAGAGCGCCCGCCCATAGCAGTAGGTGACCACGTTCTTGCGATAGAGCTTGCCGATGATGGGAATCATCGCCTCGGCCAGCTCCTCGCGCTGTTTCCAGTCGGGGAAATAATCGTCGAGGCTCGGTAGCGCCACTGTGCTTGCATCCCGTGTTGGGCTTCGGCCACCGTCGTGACCGAAGCGAGTTTCGAGGCGGCGCGTATTATGCAGAACGTTGCCCGCAGATGACAGGACGAAGGGTGTCCATCGGGGGCCCAAGTGCGGGCCTCAAATCACCGGAAGGCGGCGTTGATGGCTTCCAGACGTTCGCTGCCGGGGCAGAGCTCCGCTTCGCCGAGGGTGGCCAGCGGTGCGTTCACCGTGTTGAGGATCTCGTGACAGTCACTGGGATCGTCGTCGAGATACAGCAGCCCCGTGGCGATTTCTCCCACCTCGGCCCGGCGCATCAGGGTGTCCATGGCGCCCACCCGATCGCGGGGATCGTAATCCCGGTGCAGCTTGTGCAGCCGCAGGGTGCTGCCATCGGGCATGGCCACATCCTCCACCGTGCCGGGAGCGTAGTCGACCCGGATCTCGTCCCGGATGGGGATGAGATCAGCCACCGCCATGGTTTCGGTGTGGGAGCGCACGTATTCGTAGCTCTTGGTGGAGCCGTTGTGGTTATTGAAGGCCACGCAGGGGGAGATCACATCGAGAAAGGCAAAGCCTTCGTGCTTCAGCGCCGCCTTCAGCAGCGGCACCAGCTGCGCCTTGTCACCGGAGAAACTGCGGGCGACGAAGGTGGCCCCGATCTGGATGGCCATCATGGCCAGATCGATGGGCTCATAGAGGTTCGGTGCGCCCTTCTTGCTGGTGGAACCCTTGTCGTTGGTGGCCGAGAACTGGCCCTTGGTGAGCCCGTAGGTGCCGTTGTTGTCCACCACGTAGGTCATGTTGATGCGACGACGGACGATGTGGGCAAACTGGCCGAGCCCGATGGACGCGGTGTCCCCATCGCCGGAGATGCCGATGTAGTAAAGCTCCCGGTTGGCCATGTTGGCCCCGGTGGCCACTGACGGCATCCGTCCATGCACGGAATTGAAGCCGTGGGACTTGCCGAGGAAGTAGGTCGGCGTCTTCGACGAACAGCCGATGCCTGACAGCTTCGCCACCCGGTGGGCAGGAATCGACAGCTCATGGCAGGCCTGGATGATGGCCGCACTCACCGAGTCGTGGCCGCAGCCGGCGCAGAGCGTGGACACCGCACCTTCGTAATCCCGTCGCGTCAGACCGAGATCATTGCGCGGCAGCTTGGGATGGTGGGTCCTGGGTTTCGCTACAAAGGTCACGGGGTCACCTCCGACAGCCGCGGCTTGCGATGGGCGGCAAAATACTCGGCCACATGCCGCTCCACCACCTGGGCGGGCAGCGGCATGCCGTCATAGTGCAGCACCGGCACCAGGCAGGCCGGATCGATGTCGCCTTCGATGATCAGGAGACTGCGAAGCTGGGCATCCCGATTCTGCTCCACCACGAACACCGCCTCGTGGCGATCGATGAACTCGTAGACCTCGGATCCGAACGGGAAGGCCCGGATGCGCATGGCGTCGAGTTCGATTCCCTGACGCTTGAGTGCCTGCAGGGCCTCGGCCATGGGGGGCTCGGAGGTCCCGTAGTAGATGATGCCGCAGGCCTTGGGCTTGCTGCCCTCGCGGATCTCGGCCTTGGGCACCAGCGTCGCGGCCGTGGCCCACTTCTTCTGCAGCCGCTCCATGTTGCGCTGGTAGACCTCACCGCTCTCGGTGTACTTGGCGTACTCGTCCCTCGAGGTGCCGCGGGTGAAGAACGAGCCCTTCTCGGGATGGGTACCCGGCAGCGTCCGCCAGCCGATGCCGTCTCCATCCACGTCCAGATAACGGCCCCACTTCTCCACCGCATCGAGGCCGTCGGCGTCGAGGACCTTGCCACGGTCGTAGCAGCGGGCGTCGTCCCACTGGAAGGGCGGCGAGATGTGGTCGTTCATGCCCAGATCGAGGTCCGTCATGATCAGGATCGGGGTCTGCAGGCGCTCCGCCAGATCCAGGGCCTCCACCGCGAAGTCGAAACACTCCTTGGGCGTGGAAGGCAGCAGCATCACGTGCTTGGTATCGCCATGAGAGGCGTAGGCACCCAGCAGCAGATCGGATTGCTGGGTGCGGGTGGGCATGCCCGTGGATGGGCCTGCCCGCTGCACGTCCACCAGCACGGCGGGAATCTCGGCGAAATAGGCCAGACCGAGGAACTCCTGCATCAGGGACAGGCCCGGTCCGCTGGTGGCGGTGAAGGCCCGCGCACCGTTCCAGCCGGCACCGATGACCATGCCGATGGCGGACAGCTCGTCCTCGGCCTGCAGGACGGCAAAGCGGTTGCCCTTACCTTCCTCATCCCGACGCAACCGATTGGCGTGCTGCTCGAAGGCTTCCGCCAGCGAGGTGGACGGCGTGATGGGATACCAGGCGGCCACTGTCGCCCCACCCCAGAGGAAGCCCAGGGCCGCGGCTGTGTTGCCGTCAATGAGAATGGAATCGCCGACGCCGTCACAGCGGGCGACGCGGATAGGCAGCGGCGTCTGAAGGTAGTCCCGGGCGTAGTCGCGACCGATTTCCAGGGCCCGCACATTGGGGCCGATGAGCTTTTCCTTGCCCTTGAACTGCTCCTCGATCATGCCCGTGAGCACGTTCCACTCGATTTCCAGCAGCTCTGCCAGAGCACCGACGTAGACGATGTTCTTGAACAGCTGCCGCTGCTTGGGATCCGGAAACTCGCCGAGAATGAGTTCGGCAATCGGAACGCCGATGAAGGTGATGTCGTCGCGCCGCATGGCCTTGGGAAAGGGCTTGGTGGAATCAAACAGCAGGAATCCGCCCGGCCGCACCTCCGCCACGTCCTGGGCGTAGGTCTCCGCGTTCATGGCCACCATCAGGTCGACGCCTTCGCGGCGGCCGAGATGCCCCGCTTCGGAGATCCGCACTTCGAACCAGGTCGGCAGGCCCTGGATGTTGGAGGGGAAAATGTTGCGCGGGGCACAGGGAATCCCCATCCGGAACAGGGCCTTGGCAAACATGCCGTTGGCGCTGGCCGAGCCGGAGCCGTTGACGTTGGCAAACTTGATGACGAAGTCGTTCACTGCCTGAATGGAAACGGTCATGCGTGCACCTGCGGAATGTTGATGACGGACTTCTGCATGTCCCAGGCGCCGGTGGGGCAGCGCTCGGCACACAGGCCACAGTGCAGACAGACATCCTCGTCCTTCACCATCACCCGGCCCGTGTCGGCCAGGGTGTCGGAGACGTAGAGATCCTGGGCCAGGTTGTCCGCAGGCGCCATCAGCATCTGACGCAGGTCGGGTTCATCTGCATTGTCCGTGAACGTGATGCAGTCCATCGGGCAGATGTCGACACAGGCGTCACATTCGATGCAGAGCTTTTCCGTGAACACCGTCTGCACGTCACAGTTCAGACAGCGCTGGGCCTCTTTGGCGCCCAGGTGACGATCAAAACCGAGTTCCACCTCGATCTTGACGTTGGCCAGGGAGTGGGCGAGATCAGCGTGCGGAACGTGATACCGCGGAGCGGGATCGTGCTCCGAGTCGTAGCTCCACTCGTGCATCCCCATCTTCTGGGAAATCAGGTTCACCCCTTCTGGCGGCCGGTCGGCCTTGACGTCCATCCCCTGACAGAACAGGTGAATGGAGATCGCTGCCTTGTGGGCATGGGCCGATGCCCAGATGATGTTCTCGGGTCCGAATGCCGCGTCGCCGCCGAAGAAGATCTTCGGGTTGCCCGACTGCAGCGTCTCCTTGTCCAGCACCGGGCAGTCCCAGCGGTCGAACTCGATGCCAAGATCCCGTTCGATCCAGGGGCAATGGTTGTCCTGACCGATGGCGATCAGCACGTGGTCGCATTCCACGAACACGTCGGGCTCACCGGTGGGAACGTACTTCAGCCGACCGTCGTCCTGCTTCACCGGCTCGACGCACTCGAAGACCATGCCCTTGAGTTTGCCGTCTTCCACGACGAAGGATTTCGGTGGGCGATTGTTGATGATGGGGATGCCTTCGGCGATGGCCTCCTCCTTCTCCCACTCCGACGCCTTCATGACCTCGAACGCGGAGCGGACCACCACCTGTACCGACTCCGCGCCGAGCCGGCGCGAAGTCCGGCAGCAGTCCATGGCGGTGTTGCCACCCCCGAGGACCACCACCTTGCCCTCGATCTTCTCGGTGTGACCGAAGGCCACCGACGCCAGCCAGTCGATGCCAAGGTGGATGAAGGGATCCGCCTCGGCGCGTCCGGGCAGATCGAGGTCCCGGCCACGAGGGGCGCCGGTGCCGACGAAGACCGCATCGAAACCCTGGTCGAGGATGGCTTGCATGGAGGTGATCTCTGCGCCGAAGTGGCACACCACGCCCATGTCGAGGATCAGATTGACCTCCTCCTCGAGCACGTCCATCGGCAGGCGGAAGGCCGGGATCTGCGACCGCATCATGCCGCCCGCCTTGGCATCGCGTTCGAACAGGTGCACCTCGTAGCCCATGGGCATGAGGTCACGGGCCACAGCCAGGGAAGCGGGCCCGGCACCGATGAGGGCGATCTTCTTGCCGTTCTTCTGCGTCGGGATCCGGGGCAGGTAATCGCGGATGTCGCCCTTATGGTCCGCCGCCACCCGTTTCAGGCGGCAGATGGCCACCGGCTTCTCTTCCGTACGCACCCGTCGGCAGGCCGGCTCACAGGGCCGGTCGCAGGTGCGCCCGAGGATCCCCGGGAACACGTTCGAGTCCCAGTTCACCATGTAGGCCTCGGTGTAGCGCTCCTGACTGATCAGTCGGATGTACTCCGGGACCGGCGTATGGGCCGGGCAGGCCCACTGGCAGTCGACCACCTTGTGAAAATAGTCGGGATTCTGGATGTCGGTAGGCTTCATCAACGCTGTCATTCTCCCTCGGCCCATCGCTCGGCGACCGCCATCGCCAGGCTGTGCGGCACCCGGCCGCCCGCCTTACGTGGCGAAACGACCCTCTCCTGGGTGATGTGCGGGTAAACCCTGCGATTGTAACCATCAGTTACGATTGTTTTCTAGCACGACGTGAGCCCTGCCCCCCTTCCCGTCTGCATCCGGACTCTCTACAATCGCGCGCCCCGGGACGGTCGCCAGCCATGCACCATCGCTGTGCGGACCCCATTGGCCTTGCGCCAATCAGGACCGGAATCCTGACTGCAGGACCCCAATGCCCGCCAGGCCAGAACGCGGCCGCAGGCCGAAGGCGCCGCGCCGACGCGGACTCCCGGCCCGGCAGGCGATCTTAAGTTATTGTTTTAAAAGACCTGATCCAGCCAGAAAGGGGGTCGGAGCCGGGCTTTTCGAGGGCGCGGCAGAAGTTGGCGCAATAATTGATTCATGAAAGGAGCATAGGCTTGATCTGGCCACTGAACCGAGCAGGACAACACGAGGCTGACAGCATGGATTCTTCCAACGCCACCCCACCCTCGAAGCAGGACTCCCTGGAGCGCCTGCCCGTGATCGGTCCCTGGCTGGCTGACAGTTTCGACGCCTGGCTCGGCATTGCCGATGCCCTCAATCTCGGCGGTCTGCGCACTGTCCTGCTGGCTGATCCGGAAGACAGCTCCTCGAGGATCACACACGCAGACCCTTCCTCCCCGTCCTCGACCTCTGGCCAGTGGGTCGATGCCCGTCAGGCTGCTCCTTCGTCCCCTCTCTCCGATCGAGCTGCCTGAGCCCTCTCTCCTCCTCATACAGCCCGCACCCCGGTGCGGGCTTTTTTTTGCCGGCCGGCGTGACTCACCCGTATGTGATTGGGAATCCGGGCCGCACATCCCGAGCCAACGATGGCATTTTCTCGAGCCTGCCATTAGCCTTCGCAACGACTGAACGCCGGACCGCTCCAGGCATCACAACCGCCCACCGGACAAGGACCCTGCATGACCGTATTCGCAACGGCGCTGCCTGATGCCGCCTGTCCTCTGGTCCTAGGCGACCACATCCGCGCCGGCAATGACGCCTATCTGAATCTGCCGCGGGCCGCGGGCGACGCACGCGCCATTCTCGGCGCCAAACTGGCCGCCGGCCACTGGCGCCAGCGCGCGCTCGAGAAACTGCTTGCCGGCGCCGAAGTGCAGGCTGCCGCCGGAACGCTCGAGCCGGACACCCTGGTGGACAATCTGACGACGCTGGGCCTGTATCTGGATCCAACCCAGCGCCAGCGTCTCGAACGCCTGCTGCCTGACCGGTCGGCCCTTGGCCGGGTGCTTGCCCACCAGGGTCTGCGCTTGCCGGACGCAGCCGAACACCATCAGCTCGCAGGCCCGGACGTCGATCTGAAGATCGAGGTCAATCGCTCCAGCGCTTGGCCTTTTGCCAAATGGCGGCAGATCGCGGCCTTCTCCGAGTATCAGTTCGAGGGCGATTGCGTCCGCTATCGGGGCCTGACGCTGCAGCCAGGCGACGTGCTGCTGGCCAACGTCAATCTCGATGGCAACTCCGTCTACACCTCCTTGAGCGAACCTAAGGGTTACTGCCCCCACGCCGCCGTCTTCGCCATCCTGCGCGCCGACGGCAAGCGCTTTCCTGCGGTGGTGGAGACCTATGAAAAGGGGCTGCGGGCGGTGCCCCTGAACGTCTTCCTGAATGCCCGCTACGTGGCCTACGCCGAGGTGTACCGCCACCATGCCCTGCGGCCTGAGGATGGGGAGCAAGTCAGTGCCGCCGCCCACGACGCCATCGCCCAAGCCCGTGGCTACAACTTCTACACCTGCGACCCGGACCCCGAGTACGTCAGCTGCACCAGCCTCGCCCAGGTGGTCTATCAGCGCCTCGGCCTGCCGCGCATCGCATCAGTCAGTTCCATCGGCCACCCTGGAATCCAGGAGAACCTCAAGCGCCTCGGCTACCACGAGTTCGACCCCTTCTTCGCGCCCGTGGATTTTCTGCTCAATCCGGACTTCCGCTGCATCGGCTGGGTGGACAACAACCAGTTCCCGCGGCTGCTGGCCCGTGAACTGGTGGAAGTGGGCTTCCGTCGGCTGTTCGAGCGCGGTCAGCTCGACACCCGCAAGATGCCCCTGGCCCACCACATCAACCACTGGGGCATCCGCCACATGCGCCGGCGCACACCCCTCGGGCGCATCATCTCCAGAGTCATGGGATTCGATCACCTGAACCTGCCCCGGGGTCCGGACCCCATGCTGGCCATCATCGCTCCGGTGGAAGCCGATCTCGGCCGGGCCGTGCGGCGGCTCGTACCGCTGGTGCATCGCTATCTGGATGGCCGGGACGTCTTCGTGCTCGACACCATGTTGGCCGATGCGGACATCCAGGCCGCCATCGACCGCACCGTTCGCCTGCGCTGGCTTTAGATGACTGCGCACGTCGATCCACGCGGAAACTGATCTGGATCAAGGCGAGGCCAGATTCGCTGCCGTAACGTGAAGCCTGTTCCGGGCAGATCTGCCACGCGTCCTGCACGACGGGCAGCGGGTGGGGTGCATGCGATCTGCCCGGGACACCACTCCTGCCAGCGTCCCTTCATCGATTAAGCCTGCACTCCATGCGCAGATGCAGCGGAATGCCGTGAGCAAGCAGGGGCCGCACCAGGGTCTCGACGATGACTTCGAAACCCATGCGTTCATAGAGCCGGCGTGCCGGATTCTCCGCGTAGAGATCCAGCAGCACCCGCCCAAACCCGGCCTCTCGACTGCGTTCCATGGCGTTGACCAGCAGCCGCTCACCGACACCCCTGCCTCGCGCCTGCGCCACCACAGCCAGATGCTGCAGGTACCAGGCATCCTCCGGGACCGGCGGCAGCACGTAGCGGCCGTGCTCGAACCAGGTGGCCAGGTGGGCAAACTGCGCGGGCGTCAGGACGGCCATGGCGTGTTCGATCATGGCGCCCGCCGCCCGCTCCTGGGTCACCGCGTCATAGCCGATCTCGATCCCCGCCAGTTCCCCGTCCAGCATCGCAGCCGTACAGAACCGATGGGAGAACAGGCTGTCGGTCTGCTGCCACTGGTAGCCGAGGTGGCGACGCAGCAGCGCCATGTCGTGGTCATGCAGGTATCCGAAAATGTGAGGTTCGGTAGCGTGAATCAGCTCCGCCGCCAGCTCAGGATGACTGGCTGTCGCCGGCTGCAGGGTTACCGTTTCGGCATTGATCGTGGTCATGGATGAAGGCTCTCCTCTCCCGCTGCCCCATCATCATCGGCCCGCACCCCGGATTGTCAAATCTGCAGGCGCCTGTGCTCCAATGGGTCATCCCGGCTGAGGAACCGAAGTCATGTCCTGCTCTTCGTTCATGATCACAGCAGCTCTCATCTGCATCGGCCTTCATGCCCTGCCCCTGCAAGCTCTAGCCACCGGACCCAACGCCACCGACCTCGTGGCTACCGACCCCATCACCGAACGCCTGCGCCATCGGCTCGAAAGCGCCGACGACGCCGGCGAACTCGAAGCCGGGGGCCGGGTCCTGCTGGCGGCGGAGCTGCTGCAGGAGCTTTACGAAGCCCGAGCCCACACGACGCTCTGGCTGCAGGACCGCCGTCCCCTGCAGGCCGCCCTAGAGCTGCCTGAGGCCATCCGCAGCGCCCGCGACGAGGGCCTGCGCCCGGAGGACTACCACCTCGAAGCCCTCGAGCAGGCCCTCACCCGGGTGCTGAGTCACGATGGCGACCTCGAACCGAGGTACTACGTCGATCTCGAACTGCTGGCCTCTGACGCCTTTCTCACTCTTGCCAGGCACTTTGCCGACGGCAAGGTGGACCCGGTGGCCATCGATCCGAAGTGGTTTGTGCCCGCGGCAGAAACGAGCCTGCTGCCGCATCTGGACGCGGCCCTTCAGGACGAGGAAATGGCCGTGACCCGGGCCTTGCAGGGGCTGCTGCCCACGCATCCCGCCTATGCAGCCCTGCGCGACCGGCTCGCCATGCAGCGTGCCCTGCGCGACACTGAGTCCTGGACTATCGTCGATGCCGGCCCCGCGCTGCGTCCTGGAGACTCCGGAGAACGGGTCAATGCCCTCGCCCGCCGACTCGCCGCACTCGGTGATCTCGAGCCCGCCTGGGCCGATGGCGACAGTTTCGACTCAGTCATCGACGTCGCCGTACGGCGTTTTCAGCGCCGCCACGGCCTCGATGCAGATGGCGTGGTGGGCCCCCAGACGCTGGCGGCCCTCAACGTTTCACCGAGCCGGCGCATCGATCAGCTCAAAGTGAACATGGAACGCTGGCGCTGGCTGCCGAGGGACCTCGGCCCGGAGTACGTGCTGGTCAACATCGCCAGCTTCGAGATGACCGTGCACGCCAATGGATCGGAAGTCATGCGTCAGGCCGTTGCCGTGGGCCGCCCGTTCCGGATGACCCCGGTCTTCTCCCATCGCATGACCTACCTGGTCCTGAATCCGTCCTGGGAGGTGCCCCCGCGTCTGGCCGCCCAGGATCAGCTGCCGCTGATCCGCCGGGATCCGAACTATCTGGAGCAAATGGGATTCACCGTGCTGCGCGGCTGGGGCGCCGCCGAGCAGGAGATCGACCCGACCACCGTCGACTGGATGGCGGTGACCTCCCGCGCCTTCCCGTTCCGATTGCGGCAGCGCCCGGGCCCGCTGAATGCCCTGGGCCAGGTCAAGTTCATGTTCCCGAATCCCCACAACGTCTACCTGCACGACACTCCTGCGCGCGGGGCCTTCGCCAGCGCTGATCGCGCCATCAGCTCCGGCTGCATCCGACTCAGCGATCCCATGGCCCTGGTGGACTGGCTGCTGCTGCGACGCCCGGCCGTCGCCACGCTCAGCGAGGAACGCATCAGCGCCATTATCGAGAGCGGAAGAGAGACCACCGTGCGGCTGTCGCGACCGATGCCGATTCACCTGCTTTACTGGACGGCATGGATCGAAGAAGATGCCGTCGTGCACTACACCAATGATGTCTACCAGCGCGACGGGGCGGTCCTCGAAGCGCTCTTGGGCACGGCGCCGGTGGAGCCGGCCTCAACCATCCTCTAGAGGCCTGTCGAAGATGCGTCGGTGGTTGTCCTGCCGGGTGCTCCCGGGATCCATCATCGCCCTGGCCCTGCTGTGGCCAATGACCCTTCTGGCTGAGGATTTCGATCCCGGCTGGGCGCCGTTCGTGACCACGGTCAGCTCGCCGGCCGTCGACAAGACCATCCTTTATCGCGAGTTCGCGCTCTTCCATCCGCCCAAGGACGACGTGACCCTGCGCGTAAATGACGCGGTCGCCGGTGAGTACGAGCTGCGCATCGACGGCGCCCTGCAGGTCGAGGTGGCCCCGGGCGGATGGCACTGGCGCGCACCGGTCAAGGCCGGCCGGCATCACGTGGAGATCACCCACAGGGGCGGTGCGTCGGTCAACCTGCATCTGCTGGTGGAGGTTCCCCTGACGGCGGTCAAAGATGGCCGCATCAATGGCTACCGCATCGGCCACTACCCGGCAGCATCCCCGACCCGGCCTGCCATCCACCAGCCACCTTCCGGACTGATCGAGGTGACGGAGGACATGGTGGGCCTGCCCGTATCGCCCCATTTCACCCTGGGCCAGTTCCTCTGCAAGCAGCAGCCGGATCACTGGCCCAAGTACCTGGTGCTGCAACCGGCGCTGGTGGAAAAGCTGGAGCTGCTGCTGGCTGAGTTCAATCAGCGTGGCATCCGCACAGACGGCCTGCACGTCATGAGCGGCTACCGGACGCCCTGGTACAACCGCAGCATCGGTAACGTCCCTTTTTCACGCCATGTCTGGGGTGCCGCCGCCGACATCTTCGTCGACACCGTAGGCGATGGCCGCATGGATGATCTGACGGGCAGTGGCCAGTCGGACGTCACCGAAGCCCGGATTCTGCAGGGGATTGTCGAGGAGACCTTCGCGGACCCGCCGTCACCGAGGTTGGTAGGCGGCCTGGGCCTGTACGGGCCGCGCCCCCATCGGGGTCCGTTCATTCACGTGGACGTTCGCGGCGAAGAGGCCCGCTGGGAGTTTCCCTGATCACCCCAAGCGGGTCGCCCCAAGCGGGTCGCCCCCAGCGGGTCGCCCCGGCGGGGCTCACCACATCAGGTCGTCGGGGATGGGTTTGTCCGCATAGGGATCGTCCTCGGCGGCGTCTTCCTGGCGCATGGGGTGCAGCGACACCGCGGCGTTGGGGTCGATTTCCACAAGCCTCTCGTAGACCTCCCGCCGTACCACCTCGAAGCGCTCTCCCGTGCGCACCACGCCCATCTGCCCGGCACTCAAGCCGTCCAGCAGTTCCTGGGTCACGTAGATCCGCTTGACCTTCTTGCCGTGGACGAAGTTGTAGGCGATCTCACCTTTGCCACGAGGTTCCCGTCGACGATCGATGATCTGGGCAACCTGGGCTTTCAGCGCACTGCGTTCCTCGTTCAGGCGCTTCTTGCGTGCCGCCTCCTTGTCCCGTTCGGCACGGGCCTTGAGCGCCGCTTGCGCACGAGCCCGTGCGCTGTCCTCCGTGGCGGCAGCGCCGGCTTCGGGCTTGCTCCGGCTCTTGCGGGCCTTCTTCGCCTGTTTCGCCCCCGCGCGCTGTTCCCGTCTGGCCTCGGACACTTTGCGTTCATCGACCAGCCCGAGCTTGAGCAACTGATCACGTACCGACTGACTCATTCAGTGGCTCCCTGCGGGGCGCACGTCCGCGCTGGCCATCACATCGTCCGCCGGTTCGCGAGCTGCGGTCAGCAGCGTCCAGTAACCAAAGAGATTGACGGGCAGAGCTTCGATCACGTCGAGATCATTGCGGGCAATGAACTCATCGAGGGCAAAATCCGGCCGAAACCCGAGCAGCTGAGACAACGGTGCCATGGCGCGCTCGAGCCCGCTGATCAGCAGATTCGCGTGACGGAAGTGATTGACGATGTAGAGACGACCGCCAGGTTTGCAGACGCGCCGCATCTCGGCAATGACCCGCTCCGGTTCAGGCGCCACCGAAAGCACGTACATGGCCACCACGTGATCGAAGCTGGCATCCGGGAAGTCCATGGCGCTGGCATCCATCTCGTGCAGAGCCACGTCCGCAAGACCGAGTGCGTCGACCCGCGCCTGGGCGCCCTCGATCATCTCCGGCGAGAGATCGATTCCCGTGACCCGCACGCCTTGGGGATACTCGGGAAGCGAGAGACCCGTGCCGACACCCACTTCGAGCACGTGCTGGCCCGGCAGGATCCCCATCTGGTCGATGGCGAGCTTGCGCCCCTGGTGAAAGACCTTACCGAAATAGCGATCGTAATGACGCGCGTAACGGCGATAGACGGCCCTCACGCCTTGGACATCCATACCCGCTCCTCTGCACTGCATGATCCCGCCCCGCGTAACGGAGGCTAACCGACGAAACTGAAGGAGGCCACCAAATTGCGGCAATTGCCAGCCCGCTTCGTGAACGAGCACTCACCGGGAGGGCTCGCTGCCAAGCCCAATCAGGCCACCGGCACTGCTCCAGGGCCGCGCATCGCCTCATTGGAGAACGGGCCGCGTTCGGGGCCGAACCCCTGCGACCTCGAAGGAAGCGAGTCCGCATTCGCCGTCTTGCCGTCACAGGCGCCGTCGCCGAGCACGGCGATGGGCATCCGACAACGACGAAGGTGGACTCAGTCCTGCGGGTTCAGGGCGAAGGCCTTAACCCGCAGTTTCCAGCCCGGCTGCGTGATCAGCCCCGGCGCAACGAAGCCCCGCCTGCCTGACGTGGTCGCTTGAGTCGGATTTCCAGCACGTGCCCGCTGGCTTCCGCCAGGGACAGCAAGGTCTCCAATCGGGGCAGACGATCACCGGATTCCAGCCGGCTGACAGCCGCCTGGGTCAATCCGGCGCGCGTTGCCAGTTCGCGCTGCGAAAGCCGGGCCCGGCGTCGCGCCCGGGATACTTCTTCGGCGATCAGCCCCTCGAGGCTGTCTCCTGCCAATGCATCACTCATTTCTCTCCCTCTTCGTGATCGATGTCGTTCAGCTTGCCGAAACGCGAGTTCCAACAACCTGCTGAGGGCCATTACGCCCGTTGCTTGCACCAGGTAGCCAGGCACGTCTGCGTCCGTTCCCAGGCACCTGCCTCCACGTCCATGATGGACGCGTTGAAGTGGGTGACCCCCAGATCGGCAAACCGATCGAGGGCACCCATCAGCAGCGCCTCGTCTCCAAGCACTGCCAAATCTGCCGGACCCGCCACACCCTCACGATCGAGCATGGCTCGATAGGATGGCAGCTGTCCGTAAACCGTGAGGGCCTGCGCGACCTTCTGTCGAGCCGCGTCGGCATCGCTGACCACCGCCACCGGCAGCGCCATGATCACTTGCGGCCTGGGCCTGGCCGCAGCTTCGGCCGCCCGCAGCAGACGCGGCAGGATGTGCTCCGTCAGCGTCCGCTCGCCCACCATCCACAGGCTCGTCCCATCCGCCAGTTCGCCGGCCAGCTGCAGCATGGCGGGACCCAGGGCGGCCAGGACGACGGGGGGCGGCTCTGCCCCGGGCGTGACCAGCTGCACGCCGGTAACCTCATACTCAGGATTGGCCACCGCCACCCGCTCGCCGCGCAGCAGCGGCAGCAGCACTTCCAGATAGGCGCGCATGTGCGCCGCAGGTCGCGCATAGGACAGGCCGAGCATGTCCTCGATCAGCACCTTGTGGCTGAGACCGATACCGAGGGTGAAGCGATTGCCCGTCATGGCGGCGCTGGTGAGCGCCTGCTGGGCCAAGGCCGTGGGATGCCTCGGATAGGTCGGGGTCACCGCGGTTCCGACGCCGATACGGGGCACTTCGCGACCGATGAGACCGAGCATGGCCACCGCGTCGAAGGAAAACGTGTGCGCCATCCAGAGATCGTCCAGACCGGCGCTCTCGAGGGACCTCGCACGCTCCACATAGGCCTCTACC
Organism: Gammaproteobacteria bacterium; assembly: GCA_020832085.1. Taxonomy (GTDB): domain Bacteria; phylum Pseudomonadota; class Gammaproteobacteria; order Pseudomonadales; family Azotimanducaceae; genus SLTB01. Next base: position 21,997 of record JAFIFJ010000121.1, read on the forward strand.
GGCTGTGGCGCTTCCGCTCCCGACATCACGCCCAAGCGCATCGACTCTCTACCCATGACACCCAGTCAGATGTGGATTACGGCAGCGTGAAGCCCCCGGGTCAAGTTGAGTGCGGCCGAAGGAGCACTTCCAGCGACGTCTGTAGGGGCCCAACCGCAAGCCTTACCGATGCTTCCCGGCGGCTTCGACCCGCGCCGCCGCAACCGATTGGCCGCGGAGCTTCATTTGGGGAATAATGCGCCGCGCTCCGATGACTGTGACCCGTCCGCTAGGGCCGTTCGGCCTGCGAGGCCGACATTCGAGGCGCCGCCGATGCGGGCCCGGCCGCGGCGATGGGCGAAGCGAGGCGCGGACGCAGCCAATCCTGTTCACGCTTGCCGCCGCATCCACACCCGCGTGGCCGCAGCCAGTCCGGATCGGGCCGGAACGAATTCACGGGCATTTCCAAAGTCCTCAATCAGGGAGCACTTCATGGCGAACGAAACCATTGCCATTCTCGGCGGCACCGGCGATCTCGGTACCGGCCTTGCCATTCGCTGGTCCCGGGCGGGCCATCGCATCATCATCGGTTCGCGAACGCTGGAGAAGGCCCAGGCCGCTGTGGCCGCCCTCGCCGAGATCAGTCCAGATACCCCGGCGGAAGCCATGGCCAATGCCGATGCCGCTGCGGCCGGCGACATCGTGGTCCTCACCGTTCCCTTCGCCCATCAGATCTCGACCCTGGAAACCGTCAAGCCTCATCTGGCAGGCAAGATTCTCATCGACGTGACCGTCCCGCTCATGCCGCCGAAGGTGGGCACGGTTCAGCTGCCGGCCGAGGGCTGCGCCGCCAAGCGCGCCCAGGACTTCCTCGGTGACGAGGTACACGTCGTATCAGCATTCCAGAACATCGCAGCCGATCTGCTGCAGGATCCCACTCTGGCCATCGAGTGCGATGTCCTGGTGGCCGGCAACAGCAAGGACGCGCGCCAGCGGGTGATCGACCTCGCAGCCGAGGCCGGCATGAACGGCTGGCACGCCGGCCCCATCGCCAACTCCGCCGCCGCTGAAGCCCTCACCTCCATTCTCATCCAGATCAACCGGCAGGGTGTTCTCTCCCATTCCGGTATCAAGATCGTCGGTCAGGACGCCCACTGACACCATGCCCGGGCGCCTCGAGATTCTGGCACTGCCAGGCATCCCCCAGGTTCAAGCCGGGGATGACCTGGCTGAACTTCTCGTCAACGCCATCAGAGCCGCCGGTCTCGAACTGCAGGCCGGCGACATCCTGGTACTGGCCCAGAAGATCGTCTCCAAGGCGGAAGGCCGAACGGTCCGCCTTGCGGAGGTGGAGGCTGGCGCAGAGGCACGGCAACTGGCTGCGGACACCGGCAAGGATCCGCGGCTGGTGCAGCTGATTCTCGATCAGTCCAGGGACGTGGTCCGCTTGCGCAAGGGGACCCCGGGCGTGATCGTGGTCGAACACAAGCGGGGCTGGATTCACGCCAACGCCGGCATCGATCAGTCCAATGTGAACTCGGGAGATCCGGGTCAGTGGGCCCTCCTGCTGCCCGAGGATCCCGATGCCTCCGCCGCCGCCCTGCGTGAAGCCCTGCAGCAGCGCACCGGGGTTCGGCCCGGCATCCTGATCAATGACAGCTTCGGCCGCGCTTGGCGCGTTGGAACCTGTGGCATTGCCATCGGCAGCGCGGGAATCACCACCGTCGAGGACCTGCGCGGACAGCCGGACATGTTCGGCCGGACGCTGGAGGTGACCGTGGTTGGCCGGGGCGATGAGCTCGCGGCCGCTGCCAGCCTCGTCATGGGCCAGGCCGGCGAAGGCACGCCGGCCGTACTGATTCGCGGGCTCGCCATGGAGGACAGTGCCGCCACGGCCGCCGACCTGATCCGGCCGCGGCAGGAAGACCTGTTCCGATGACCCGCCCCCTGCGCCGCATCCTCGCGCTCACCGGCGGTGTGGGCGGCGCCAAACTGGCCCTCGGTCTGGCCAATGTCCTCCAACCCGGGCAGGTCACCTTCCTGGTCAACACCGGCGACGACTTCGATCATCTCGGCCTGCGCATATGCCCGGACATCGACACCCTGCTCTATACGCTGTCCGATGAAGCCAACCCCGAAACCGGCTGGGGGCGTCGCAACGAAACCTGGCACTGCCTGGAGGCCCTCGACCAACTCGGTGGCGAGACCTGGTTCCGGCTCGGTGACCGGGATCTGGCCACACACCTCACCCGGACCCTGGCGCTGGCCCGGGGCGAGTCCCTGACCGCGGTCACCGCTTCCCTGGCCAGCCATCTCGGCATTCCCCATCCGGTGCTGCCCATGACTGACCAGCCGGTGGCGACCATGATCGGAACCGCCCAGGGTGAGCTGGCTTTCCAGCAGTACTTCGTCCGCGACCGCTGCGCTCCTGCCGTCACCGGCTTCCGCTTCGCCGGCAGCGAACAGGCAGGCATCAATCCGCAGATCGAAGCCCTGCTGGCGGCGCCTGACCTCGACGGCATCGTCATCTGCCCTTCCAACCCCTTCGTCAGCGTCGACCCCATCCTGACGCTGCCCGGCATGCGGGCGGCCCTCGCGGCAGCCAGCGCCCCCGTCGTCGCGGTTTCGCCCATCATCCAGGGCGCCGCCGTCAAAGGGCCCACCGCAAAGATGATGGCGGAACTCGGTGTGCCCCAGGACGCCCTGGCCGTGGCCAGGCACTATGGCGACCTGCTCGACGGTTTCATCCTGGACAGCCACGATGCCAGCCTCGTGGAAGCCGTGCAGAGCTTGGGCATGGACGCTATCGCCACTCCGACGCTCATGTTAACGTTGCAAGACAAAATGAATCTGGCGCTTGCCACCCTGGATTTCATCAGCCACATCGTCACCTCCAACGCTCCCTGACAACACACCCGGCCGGGAGGCTTCGTTTCGTCGTGTGGGCCATCGTCCCCATCAAGCAGTTCCAGTTCGCCAAGGCGCGCCTGGCACCGGCTCTCGATCCCGGCCAGCGGCGTGACCTGATGCGGGCGATGGCCATGGACGTCCTCGAAAGCCTCGCTGCGACCCCCGGCATCGAGCGCATCCTGGTGGTGTCGCGGGAGCCTGAAGTCACCGCACTCGCTGCGGAGGTCGGCGCCAGCGTACTGCTCGAGGAGGAAGGCGGCGGGCTCAACGGCGCCGTTGCCCAGGGTGCGCAGCTGGCCTTGGAGGCGGGGGCTTGCGGGATTCTGGTCGTCCACGGCGATCTGCCCCTGGCCACTTCGGCCGCTTTCAGCGCCATCATCGCTGCCCACTGTGCAGCGCCCGCCGTGACGCTGGTGACCGATGCCGAAGGCCAGGGCAGCAACTGCCTCGCCTGCTCACCGCCTGACGCCATACCCTTTCTGTTCGGTCGCCAGAGCTGCCCGGCTCATGTGGCCGCGGCACGGGCGAAGGGCATCGATGCCGTGGTGATCCGATCACCCACACTGAGCCTCGATGTCGATTCCCCGGCCGATCTCGAAGCCCTGCTGGCCTGCGAACACGGTGGGCGGTCAGTAGCGTTTCTGCGCAGCTCCGGTATAGCATCGCGGCTGGCGTTGGAGAGCGTCACGACGCCTGCACCCGTGCAGGTGTCCAGATCAATTGAGGGAAGTGCATGAGAGCAGACAGCGCAGCCATCGCGGCTCGGGCGCTCGCCGGTACCCGGCCATCGCATACCGAGGCCATGAGTCTGGCTACCGAGGAAGACGTGATCGGCCTGATGAGCACCGCAGCGACCCTGCGCGATGCGGGCTTCGGCAGTCTGGTCACCTACTCGCGAAAAGTGTTCATTCCGCTCACGCAGTTGTGTCGCGATGTCTGCCACTACTGCACCTTTGCCACCACGCCCCGCAACCTCGAGCAGCCCTACCTCTCCATCGAGCAGGTGGTGGACATCGCCCGCCAGGGTGCGGCCGCGGGTTGCCGGGAAGCGCTGTTCACCCTCGGCGAGAAGCCGGAGCTGCGCTATCGCGCGGCCCGGGAAGCCCTGGCTGAAATGGGCTACGCCAGCACCGTCGACTACCTCGAAGCCGCCGCCCGTGCCGTCTTCGAACAGACCGGTCTGCTGCCCCACCTCAATCCCGGCAACCTGACCGCCGAGGAATTCGCCCGCCTGCGCCAGGTTTCGGCGTCCATGGGCATCATGCTCGAGTCCGCTTCCGACCGGCTCACCGAAAAGGGCATGCCCCATCACGGGTCCCCTGACAAAATTCCTGCGGTGCGTCTGGCAACCCTGGACGAGGCCGGCATCGCCAAGGTGCCCTTCACCACCGGCATCCTGATCGGCATCGGCGAAACCCGCGCCGAGCGCATCGAGTCCCTGCTGGCCATCCGCGACAGCCACGATCGGCACGGCCACATCCAGGAAATCATCGTCCAGAATTTCCGCGCCAAGCCCGGGACCCGGATGGCCAGCGCCCCGGAACCCGACCTGGAAGAGATGCTCTGGACCCTGGCTGTCACGCGCATCGTGTTCGGCCCGGAGATGAGCCTGCAGGCGCCACCGAATCTGAGCCCCGGCGTCCTGCCGCGGCTGGTGGACGCAGGGATCAACGACTGGGGCGGGGTGTCGCCCGTAACGCCGGACTACGTCAATCCGGAGGCCCCCTGGCCGCACCTGGAACAGCTGGCCCGGGAAACCTGGGGTGCCGGCAAGCTGCTGCACGAGCGACTGACCATTTATCCGCGCTATGCCCAGCACCATCGCGTCTGGCTCGATCCCGCGCTGCAGACCGCAGTGCTCCGGCAGATCGATGCCGAGGGTCTGCCCCGCACCGACGACTGGACCCCCGGCGCCGACATTGATCCGCCGGCAGCGGACCTCGAACGCATCGGCCGCCAGCCCGACCCGAAGCGGGTGAGTGCGGGCCTGACGGCCATCCTCGAGCGCGCAGCAGGGGGGACGGGTCTCGAAGAGGCGGACATCGTCACCCTGTTCGCAGCACGCGGCGAAGATTTCACGGCCGTCTGTGCCACCGCCGACGCCCTCAGGCAGAAGGTCAAAGGCGACGAGGTGAGTTTCTGCGTCAATCGCAACATCAACTACACCAACGTCTGCTACTTCAAGTGCCAGTTCTGCGCGTTCTCCAAGGGCAAACTGTCCGAGAACCTCCGCGGCCGCCCCTATGATCTCGACGTCGAGGAGATCCAGCGCCGGGTCAAGGAAGCCTGGGACCGGGGCGCTACCGAAGTCTGCATGCAGGGCGGCATTCACCCGGAATACACCGGCGACACCTACCTGACCATCGTCAAGGCGGTGAAGGAGGTGTGTCCGGACATTCACGTTCACGCCTTCACCCCGCTGGAGATCTGGCAGGGTGCAGCCACCCTGGGCATGGAGATCACGCCCTACCTGGAGCGCCTGAAGGCCGCCGGCCTCGGCACCCTGCCCGGGACCGCCGCCGAGATCCTCGACGACGAGGTCCGGGCCATCATCTGTCCGGACAAGATCAACACGGCCCAGTGGCTACAGGTCATGGAGGCGGCTCACAACGTCGGCATCCACACCACGGCCACCATCATGTACGGCCACGTGGACCGCCCGGAGCACTGGGCCCGCCACCTGCTGAGGGTCCGCGACCTGCAGGCGAAGACTCATGGCTTCACCGAGCTGGTGCCGTTGCCCTTCGTGCACATGGAAGCGCCCATCTACCTCAAGGGTCAGGCCCGCAAGGGTCCGACCTTCCGCGAGGCCGTGCTCATGCACGCCGTGGCGCGGCTGGTGCTCCATCCCCTGATCGACAATATTCAGGCTTCCTGGGTGAAGATGGGCCATCTCGGCGTCAGCGCCTGTCTCCGCGCCGGCTGCAACGACCTCGGCGGAACCCTGATGAACGAGACCATCACCCGCGCGGCCGGTGCCTCTCATGGTCAGGAAACCTCGCCCACCCGCATGCGTGCCATGATCGAAGCCGAAGGCCGCAGTCCACGGCAGCGCGCCACCGACTACGGTCAGGTCAACGCCGAGCGCGTCCGGGCCGGCCTCGGCGCCGGGGACCTGATCCCCATCGTCAATACTCCGGCGCGGCGCTATGAACGCAAGCGTCGTCCGACCCTGCATCGGCCCGGACTCGAAGCGTCTGAACCCATGCCCTACACCGGCTTCAAGCCCGGTGCCGTCGAGCAGGAGTTCGTGGACGCGATGCACCTCTGAGCTCGGCCATGGCGAGGCTGCCCGCTCACAGACTTGCGGCGGGACTGCTCCTCGCCACACCGCTGCTGATGTTCGTGGCCCTCTGGATCGGGCCGGTGGCGGTGACGCCGGCCATGCTCTTCGATGATCCGGTGGCTCGCACCATCGTCTTCGAGCTGCGGTTGCCGCGCATTCTTGCGGCAGCCCTGATCGGTGCCGCTCTCGGCGCCTCCGGTGCGCTCCTGCAGGCCCTGCTGCGCAATCCTCTTGCAGACCCGGCCCTGATCGGCGTGTCCGGAGGTGCGGCCCTGGGCGCGGCCTGCATGCTGGCCATCGGCGGGGCCGGCAGCCTCGCGCTGGGCCTGCCTGTCCCGGTAGCGGCCTTCATCGGCGGTCTCGCTGCCACCTTGCTGGTGTGGCGCCTTGGAGCCGTGCGGGGTCAGCTGCAACTCTCAGCCGTTCTGCTGGCCGGCATCGCCATCAACACCCTGGCGGGTGCCCTGGTCGGGCTGCTGCTGACCTTCGCTAACGACCCCGTTCTGCGCGCCACCACCTTCTGGCTCTTCGGCAGTCTGACCGAGGTTCGCTGGCCGTCGCTCCTACTGCTGGCCGTTCTGGTGCCTCCAGCCATCTGGCTGCTGGAGCGCCGGGCCGTTGCCATGGATGTCTACCAGCTTGGCGACATCGAGGCCCGCCACGCGGGCACGGACGTCAGGCGTCTGCAGTGGGAGGGGGTGATCCTGGCCAGCCTGCTCACCGGCCTGGCAGTGGCCAGTGCCGGCATCATCGGTTTCATCGGCCTGATGGTGCCGCACTTCATGCGCCTGCTCGGGGGACCCGGGCATTCCGGCCGCTTCCTGCAGTCCGCCCTTTCAGGCGCACTGCTGCTTTTGCTGGCCGACGCCTTCGCGCGGACGGCCGCCGCACCGGCGGAAATTCCCGTGGGCCTGCTCACGGCCCTGATCGGAGCCCCGTTCTTCCTCTTGCTGCTGCGCCGCGAACTCGCTCGCGGCGCGCTGAGGGGCGGATGATCACCCTGTCACATGCCGGACTGATTCGCAGCGGTCGGAGCGTCCTGCAGGACATCGACCTCGAACTCACTACCGGCAACCTGATCTGCCTCTGCGGCCCCAATGGCGCCGGCAAGAGCAGCCTCATCGGTCTCTGCGCCGGCGATCTGGCACCGACCACAGGAACCGTCAGGCTCCGGGACGTCGCCCCGGCAACCTGCCCGCCTGACGAGCTTGCGCTGCTGCGAGCCGTCATGCCCCAGAGCCCCGCACTCGAACACCCCTTCGCCGTGGCGGACGTGGTCGCCCTGGGCGCACCCGCAACCCCCATGGACGCCCGCGAGAAAGTCCTCGAGGAACTGGGCTGCTCGGCCCTGCTCACGCGCATCTACACGGAACTGTCCGGTGGCGAGCGCCGCCTGGTGCAGCTGGCCCGGGTCCTCCTGCAGGCGGAACGAGCCGCACACCAGGGGCATCGACCCTGGCTGCTGCTCGACGAGCCGGTGAACCAGCTCGACCTTGGTCGCTGCCATCAGGTGATGACTGCTCTGGAACAGCGGGCCGCCGAGGGACTTGGCGTGATCACCGTCATGCACGACATCGAGCTGGCCAGCCGCCACGCGGAACGTCTACTGGTGCTCGCACATGGACGGGTGATCGCCGACGGCGACCCCGTGGCCGCCCTCAGGGAAGGTATCCTCGAGGAGGCCTGGGAGATCGAAGCCGAAGTCGAGGCGGAATCACCCGGACCCGGCATCCGGGTCCGGGTGATCCAATCCTCAAGGGGACCCTCCGCTGCCGGCTGAGGTCTGAGCCAGATCCCGCGGCAGCTTCCGGATGGCCACGACCAGGGGCAGCAGCAGAAGCAGGGCCAACCCCAGGGAGAGCAGCGCGAGCAGCGCAAACACCTCGCGCAGCGACCAGAGCCCGAGCAGGGCACCTACGGCGGGGACCGTCACCACCACTGCTCCTCTCGCGAGGAAGCTCACCAACGAATTCGCAGTGGCGCGATAGCGGCCTTCGAGCCGGCGGTTGAAGGCTTCCTGCAGCAGGACGAAACCGGCACCACGGGCCACGAAGAACAGCAGTCCCAGCACCATGGCCCAGGCTGCGGGCGCCAGCGCCAGCCCCAGATAGCCCACCACAGGCAGCATGGCCACCAGCGCCAGCAGCCAGGACGCACCCAAGCGCCGCTCGAGGTTCGCCGCCTGCCAGCCGGCCACCCCTGCCGCCACACTGAAGAGCGCCCACAGCACGCCGAAGGCCGTCAGTTCGACATCCGATTCCAGCCAATGCTGCTGCAGCAGCCAAACCGCATAGTAGGTGGTGAGGGTCCACATACCCATGGCCAGAAACGTCAGGCGCAGCACCTTGCCGCCGCCGAGGATGCGCCCCAGCACGAACTTGAGGTTGCCCAGATGCGCACCCGCGGGCATACGCTCGACGTTCGGCTCCACCACCTTGAGCGCAAACAGCAGCGGCAGCCAGCCCACCAGAACCTGCAGCCAGACCAGTTCACTCAAGGTGCCCAACCAGAGCACGACGCTGGCCGTGATGCCGGCCGCCGCTTCCGAGATCGAGCGCAGCAGGAACAGGCTGCCGAGCCCCTTCTGCCGAGCCTGGGCATCGTCACCCAACTCGATCTGGGTGTCATAGAGCACGGCCACGTCCGCACCGGAAATCAGGCTGAGCCCGACACCAAGCGCCAGTTCGAACAGCGCCAGCGTGAAGAAGTCATAGCCGACGAGGAGCAGACTGTGGCCAACCCCCACGAAGACTCCGCCGAGGATGAGCGCCATGCGGCGCCCAAACACGTCCGCAATGTAGCCCGACGGAATCTCCATCACGACCACACTGATGCCAAAGATGGCCTGCAGCTGCAGGATCTCCGCCATGCTCAAGCCTCGATCGCCGAACAGGGGCACCGCCACAGGCACGATCACCAGGAACACCTGGAAGAACGCCATCACCCTGATGGTGAACAGGTTGCGCCTGAGGCGCCGCTGCGATGTCGGGTCTGTCGGATTGTCGATAGCCATGACCGCTTGCTCTGTCAGTTCGAGTTTTGCTCGTTGGTTGCTGTCTTTCCGGGACCCTGAAACGCGAGAGCCCCGGGGACCTTGGGGGTCCACCGGGGCTCTCTGTCTTGCTGTGTCTATTACGTCAGTGACGTGACATCAACAGTGGCACGATCTCCCCGGTGGGCCGTTCGACGGGACGCACAGATGCACGCCACGCATCACGAAGGCGAATGCCCCGGTGCGGGTATCAGTGCAATCAGTGCTCCAACAGAACGTGTTCACGGGTCTCTCGTCCAAAGCAAATCGGTATCGGTATCGGTATCGGTATCGGTATCGGTATCGGTATCGGTATCGAAACCAAACCCAACCCACCGAAGGCCGCGGATCATCCGCCTGATTTCAATACCTGTCAATAATCTCTGCAGAATTTCTCCGCCAGGAACTCAGGCAGCGCACACCATCATGCCTCACTCCTCGTCGAGATCATCCTCGTCGTCGATGAGTTCATCCGCCATGCGTTCGAGAAATTCTTTCACCTGACTGACGCCGCGCTGAGGCAGCAGCAGCACCAGCCGGTCCACCCCCAGGGCCTCGTAGGCTTCGAGGTCCTCGTAGTCTGGGGTCTCCCTGGGGGTCACGGTGATTTCGAGATCCCCGAGCCATTCGGGACGGTCCACGGCTTCCTCCGCAGCCTCAATGCCTTCGAGGGACTCGGACGTGGTTTCGAGGTCCATGGCAAAGCCATACCAGCCCTGACACAGGGCCACCGCCCGCCGGTAGGCGGCCGGACTCATCCCTCCGGCGACCACGGGCACATGCCGGCCCCGAGCCGGACGCGGCCGTGACTGGATGCCGGAGAAGCGGGTGAATTCGCCGTCAAAACTCGGTTCATCGCTGGACCAGAGTTCCCGCAGCACCTCGATGAACTCGTCTGTCCGACGGCCTCGCTCCTCGAAGGGAATGCCGAGCGCCTCGAACTCCTGCTTCAGGTACCCCGCCCCCACGCCCAGGATCAGGCGACCGTCGCAAAGCACGTCGAGGCTCGCCATCTCCTTGGCCAGCACCAGCGGATTGCGCTGAGCGATCAGGGTGATTCCGGTACCGAGCAGGATTTCGTCGGTCACCGCCGCCACGTAGGAAAGCGCCGTCGACGGATGCAGCATGGGCGTCAGCGGCGGCGCCGGCGAAGGCGGCTGCTGAGGATCCGGCAGCACCACGTGTTCACCCGTCCAGAGCGAGTCGAAACCCAACTCCTCTGCGAGCTCCGCGACCTCCACCATGGCATCGGGGTTGGCGCAGATTCCGAAATTGATGCCGAAAATACCGATCTTCACAGGCTCTCTCCGTCAACCTGCAGCGAAACTAGCAGATGCCCTGCGCGGGCGCCATCGCGGCAGGTGACAGCGTGGCAGCAAGCAGCGCACAGACTCCACGGCCATGGGCCTATGCCCTGCAGGATGCTGCAAAATGCCCGCGAATGGGCGATGCTCACCGCTGCTGTCCATGGGCCGGGAATTCACTTGTCCTCAGAATCATCGGTACCCGCGCACCGGGCGACGGCCAACCTCACCGTCACCGGCGCACCCGCCGCGAGCACCCTCGGTTGGGCGTCCTGGGCGGTGTTCGAATGGGCGCGCAACCCCTACGTCATCCTCATCACGATCTACGTCTTCGCGCCCTATTTTTCGACTCAGGTGGTGGGGGATCCGGTGCGGGGACAGGCCCTGCTCGGCGATGCCAACAAGTACGCAGGCCTGATGATCGCCCTGCTCGCGCCCCTGGCAGGTGCCATTGCCGATCGCAGCGGCCGGCGCAAACCCTGGATAGCCTGTTTCGTGGTTCTGATGGTCCCGGCCATGGCGGCACTCTGGTTCGCCATGCCTGCGGGCGAAGGCATGGGCGTCGTGCCCACCCTGATCTGCATCGTCGTCATCGCCATGTGTTTCGAGTTCGGAGCGGTCTTCCACAATGCCATGCTGCCCCACGTGGCGCCCGCAACGAAAATCGGTTTCATCAGCGGCCTGGCGATCAGCCTCGGCAATCTGGCCGGCCTACTGCTCATGGTCAGCGTGCTCTACCTGCTGGCCCTGCCAGGTACCGTGGACTGGGCCTGGGTACCCTCCGAGGCCTACTTCGGCATCGACCAGAGCCGCTTCGAGGATGCCCGCATCGTCGGTCCGCTGACGGCCATCTGGCTGCTGCTGTTCGGCCTGCCGCTGCTGCTGTTCACGCCCGACGGCGCCGCAGGCGTGGGCATTCGCAGCGCCGTACGCGAAGGCCTCTCCGAGGTGCGCGCCACGCTGCGCGAACTACCCCACTACCGCAACATCGCCACCTATCTCATGGCGCGCATGATCTACAACGACGGGCTGGTCGGTATTCTGATCTTCGGAGGTGTCTACGCCGCGGGCATATTCGGCTGGGGCACCGTCCACATGCTGCTCTTCGGCATTCTGATGTCTGCAGCCGCGGCCTTGGGCGGCTACCTCGGCGGCTGGCTCGACGACCGCCTCGGCTCCAAACGCACCATCCTCGTCGCCGTGGGCGGCACGTCGCTGCTGCTGTGCACCGGGGTCTCCATCACGCCCACGGAGATCCTGTTCGTGATTCCCTACGATGCCAGCACCACAGCACCCCTGTGGTCGGCCCCCTACTTCAACACCCTTCCGGAGCTGCTGTACTTCTGCAACGGGCTTGGCTTCGCCATGTTCGTCACCGTGGCCTTCGCTTCATCCCGGACCATGATGGCGCGGATATCGCCGCCTACCATGACCACCCAGTTTTTTGGCCTCTACGCCCTCTCCGGCACCGCCACGGCCTTTCTCGGGCCTTGGATGGTCGGTGCGATGACGGCCGCCTTCGCCAGCCAGCGCGTAGGCTACGCCTCGCTGCTGATCCTGTTCGTGGTGGGATTCATCGGCATGCTGTTCGTGCGTGAAGAGCGCGCCACCTCCCATCGCGACCGGCCCTGAAAAGAGGGTTCAGTCTCGGCGCCGGCGCGGTGGAACCAGCAGGCGTTCGCCGGGTGCCAGCAGCCGCCCTCGGCCCTCGCCGATGTGGAGTCTGACCACGGCATCGAAGGCGTCTGCGCCAGATTCCACCCGCCACAGCCGTTCGGGGATGAGGCCGGTGGCACTGCGCGCTTCGGTGCCGGTCGCGAGCACCCAGCGCGCCCTGATCCGCTTCGCCAGCGCCACGCACGCTTCGAGATCCATGCTCATGCTCAGGCCCAGCATGCGCACCCGCTCCACCGGCGTGATCAGGACGTCCACACCCTTGTCGAGGGCGGGATGCCGTTCCGGTGCCCGATGGGGTTCGAGGTAGACCCGCACCCCGTCGGACAGTGATTCGAACAGGATGCCGATGCTGAAAGCTCCGAAGGGAAAACGCGGGCGGATGGCCGTCAGCGCCAAATGGCCGTCCAGATCGATGCGGGAACCGGCCCCCAGCGCAATGGTGCTGCGAAAACCCATGCTCCTTGCCAGCGCCACGGCCCGCGGCGGGCCCACGACACGCAGACTGCGATCCAGGGCCGCCAGAGTCGGTCGATGGGCGTGTGTGGGCAGCGCGGAGGTCAGCAGGACCAGATCAGGCGGTTTGACGTCACGGGGCCGCAAGGTCACCGGTTGGCGATGTTCACGGCGGTAAAGCCGTCCCGCGGCACCGACCTGCAGGTCGTCCACGAGCCAGGGATCTATGACCAGACGCTGCCCGCCACAGTGGATCCGCCACGTCTGGTAGTCGTCGATGCGTTCTATTTCCATCCAGGATCGCTGATCACCGTGTGGCAGCCCTGCAACAGCAGGTCAATTTCCGCAAGCCTGCCTGATTGGATGGTTGCACGCACCGGGCGTCGGCACGAGACATCGCTTGGGGACCGTGGCAGACAAAGGTCAACCCGACCGGCCGGCGGGAAGCCGGCCGGTCGCGGGTCACTTGCCGCCAGAGATCTGCGCGGACGGGGTCGACCTTGGCTGAAGCACGAACTGCGGGGCCTGGGGCTCACCGGACGCGGCAGCCAGCAAATCACTGGCTAGCTGGTCGAACCACACGGCCACTGCCTCCTCCTGGCCGGCACAGGGCGCTGCGGCCGGTCCCTGCAGCGCTTCCGGCAGGCACAGCGGCTGCTCACGGTCGAAGTCGAACAGGGCGATTTCGATGAACACGTCCTCCGTGATGTCCGTCAGGACTTCAACCTCGTCGGCCTGCTGAGTCGCCGCCTGGCTCTGTGCCTGCGCCCGCTCAGAAAGTGCTTGCTGGGCGCGGGCCGCGCCGGTGATCACGCCACTGAGAGGACCGAAGAGCTGTTGATCGAAGGCCAACTCTGCAGGCCGCAGCCCCTGAGTCTGGTCGAAGACCGCCACCAGAGACTGCTGTTGTGCCACCCCCAGATTAGCCAGCGTCAGGGCGTTCGTCTCGTCGACGAAGCTCTGGCCGTCCTGGAGGCTGATGAACGACTCCGGGGCATTGACCCGGAAACCACTGGCGGTACTGCCAAGGCGGGCCTGACCCGTACTCACCACGGCCAGCAGGCCGCCAGCGACAAAATCTGGCGAGGTTCGGGCAACCGGTCCAATGCGATTGAACGCACCGCCCATGCCAGGAGTGAGCAGTGCCAGGAAGATGTTCCCTTGCGGCGCATGCACCTCGAAGACATCGATCTGATCGAAGGCTACCAGGTTCGCATCGCCCCGCGCCGACGTCACGCGGGTATCGGTGGCCTGAATGATGCGTCCGCCAGTGGTGATGATCGAGACGTCTCCGTTGGCGGCGGTCAGGTTGCCGTTCAGGAACACATCGTCCCTCGTCACCGTGCGGATGCTGTTGCCGTTGGTGCTGACGTCCCCAAGGGTCATCTCGTTGCCCGAGAAGACGAAGAAGGAGCCCAAGTTGCTCACGCCCTGATCGACGAAGATGTCGCCAATGCCCGCGTCGATGGTCAGCACTTCGCTGCCGGCAACCCCGGAGACGGCACCGAGACGCACCATGGCGCCGGCGACCAGCTGATCCCCATCGTTGGTGGTGTCGATGTTGCTGTCGCCGGCCACATTCAGTCCCGCCGTGGTCAGCGGCGCGCTGCCGGTACGCAAGGTCCCGTTCAAAGTCAGGGAACCGGCGGACGAGTCGAGGCCGCCAGCAAACAGGAAGCTGTCGCCGCCATCACCCAGGGTCAATCCGCCAGTGTTCGCAAGCACTACGGACTCAGTGACCGTCCCGCCACCGGTGAAGGTCAGGCTCGCGGCGTTGGCCTGGGTCTGCAGGCTGTTGAGATTGAGCGGACCCTGCACCGTGAAGCTGCCGACGTCGCCAACCGTCGCCGAACCGGCCTGCAGACCTCCGCTGATGGTCACGTTACCGGCTGACGGGAACGCGACCGCACCCGCGTTGCTGATGGAGGCCACATTGATGTTGCCCGAGGTCCCGGCACGCAGAGTCAGAGCATTGCCACCGGCACTGAGGGCACCGGTTTGCAGCGTTCCACCCGCACCGGTCGTGCCGGTAACGAGGCTGGTGGCTGCAGTCAGGTTCGCAGCACGGAGCTGCATGCTCGAATTGGTGGTCGCAATGGCCCCGGCCAGATTCAGCGCAGAAGGCGCCGTGGCCGTGAGTCCGCCGGCGAAGGTCAGGTTATCCCCGGCTGCGTTCCCGAGGGTGAGCGCGCCGAGGTTGCGGAACGTAGTCGCGGACATGACATTACCACCGCCAAGGAGGCTGACGTCATAGCCCTGAGCGAAGGTATTGAGCGTCCCCACCGTCACTGCGCCGTTGACGACGACAGCACCCGTGGATCCCGCGGTATCCACCTGCAGGTTCAGGGTCTGCCCTGCACCGCTGACGCTACCCACCTGAATGGTGCCGGAACCGGAGCGCAGGGTCCCCGCCCCGGTCAGGGTCAGCCCGCCCAACGTCAGCTCCGTGTTCGTCGTCGCCAGGGTGCCCGCAAGGCGCGTTCCAGAAGTCGCCGTGGTGTCCACTCCGCCGGCGAAGGTGATGCTGTCGCCCGCCGCGTCCCCGAAGGTCACCGTACCGGTGTTCTGGAACTCGGTCATACCGGCCACCGTGTTCGTGGTCCCGGTGAATGCCACGTCGAAGCCGTTCGCCGCCACGTTCAAACCGCTGCTGATGGTCGTGTTGCCGCGGAAGGCAATCGAGCCGGAGGCAGCGTTGAGGTTCACCGTGGAGGCCGCTACCGGGCCGGCGAAGGTCGCATCACCGGCATTCGCCACGGTCAGCGCACCATTGCCGCCAAGGGAGGCCACCTGAATGTCGCCCGCTCCTGCATTCAGCGTCAGGCCATTGCCATTCGAGCTCACGGCACCAGTGCTGATCTGTCCACCGGCGCTGGCCAGGGTTGCCGCATCGCTCAGCGTCAGCGCTGCCAGCTGCATCGCTGCCGCATCGGTCGACAGGGTCCCGGCGAGCGTCGTCGTACCCGTGACGCTCACGCCGCCGCCGAAGCTGCCGCCGGTCTGGAAGACCACGCCACCTGCATTGGCGAAGCTGCCGCTTCCGGACACCGTCGGCGTGCCGGCGAAGGTGACGCCGTAACCGCCGCCACCGGCCTGGGCGTCGATGCTTGCGGCCGTGACGCCAGCGCCGAACTCGACGGTCCCCGCGCTGTTCTGCAGCTCGAGTTCACCGGCGGTGACCGCGCCCGAGAACGTGGCGCCGCCGCTGTTCACCAGGGTCAGGTCTCCGGCGCCCGCTACGGAGGCGACTTCGATCAGGCCCGTGCCAGCATTGAGCGTCAGGGCATTCGTACCCCGGGTGATGGCCCCGGTGGTGATGCTACCCGCGCCTGCGCCGGTGGTCAGGGTCATCGGGCCTGCCGCGGTCACGGAGCCCAGATTCATACCGTTGCCGGAGGTGGCTAGCGTACCGGTGAGGGTCGTGGTTCCGGCCACGGTCAATCCGCCATTGAAGTTGCCACCGGCGGCGAACGTCACTCCCCCGGCATTCTCGAAGTTACCGCTTCCGCTCACCGCCGGCGATGCCGCAAAGGTGGTGGTAAAGGCTGCATTTGCCGCTGTGATGTTGGCGGCGGTCACACCGCCTTGGAACGCGATGGTGTCGCTGCTGTTCTGCAGCGCGATGTCAGCCGCGACAACGTTGCCCGCAATGGTCGTGCTGTTGCTGTTGGCGACGGTCAGGTTGCCGCCGTTGGCGAAGGAAGCAATCGAGGTCGTGCCGCCTGCGCCAGCGTTGAGCGTCAGGTTGTTGTTCGCGGCATCAATGGCGGCAGTGGTGATGGCTCCGCCATTGCTCGCCAGAGTGGAATTACCGGTGAGGTTCACTGCGCTGTTCAGATTCAATGCGTTGTTGTTCGTTGCCAGCATCCCCGCAAGGGTGGTGGTTCCGGCAACGGTCAGCCCACCGTTGAAGCTGCCGCCTGCGGCGAACGTGACACCGTTGGTGTTCTGGAAGGCGCCGGCGCCGCTCACATTCGGACCTTGGGCAAAGGTGATGGCGAAGTCCTCAGCCTGAGCCGTGATGCTGGTCGCCGTGACGGCATTGTTGAACGCCACGGTGTTCGTGTTGTCATTCAGCGCGATGGCGCCCGCGCCTACCGCACCGAACGTTGCACCCGAACTGCTGTTCAGCGTCAGGGCACCGGTGCCGTTGATGGAGGCCACGTTCACCGTTCCGGTTCCGGCATTCAACGTCAGCGACTGATTCGTACGGCTGAGCGCGCCGGTCGTAATGTTGCCGCCGCCGGCGCCTGTGGTCAGCGTGCTGTTGGCGGTGAGCGTGGTCGCGCCCAGCAGCAGACCGGCTTCGTTGGTGGCAACGGTGCCGGCGATGGAACGGCTGGACGGGGCAGTGGCCGTCAAGCCACCGGCAAACGTAATGCTGTCCCCGGCCGCGTCACCCAGCGTCAGCGAACCTGTATTCAGGATCTCAGTCGCCCCGGCCACCGTATTCGTGGTTCCCGTAAACGCCAGGCCGTAACCCTCCGCCGCGGTCACCAAGGCCGTACCGATCGCTGTATCGCCCTGGAACGCGATCACTCCACTGGTATTGGTCAGCGTGACCGTTTCCGCATCCACCGAACCGGTGAATGTTGCGCCGCCGCTGTTCTCGATCGTCAGATCACCACCTCCGCCCAGCAATGCCACCGTAATCTGTCCCGTCGCCCCGGCGCTCAGGGTGAGCGTGTGAGCATTCGAGGTAATGGCACCAGTCGTGATCGCACCGCCGCCACTGGCCAGCGTCACCGCGTCGTTCAGCGTCAATGCTCCAAGCATCAGTGCATTGTTGGCCGTCGACAGCATGCCCTCCAGCGTCGTCGTCCCGGCCACGGTCAGACCGCCGTCGAAGCTGCCACCGTCCTCAAACGTCACCCCACCGGCGTTCGCAAAGCTGCCGGCACCAGTCACAGCAGGTCCCTCGGCAAACGTCACGTCAAATTCGCCTGCACCCGCCAGCGCCGTGATGCTCCCAGCATCCACCGCCGCGTTGAACGCAATGGTCCCGGTCGTGTCTTCCAGCAGGATGTCGCTCGCCGCCACGGCGCCGAACATCGTGCCGACACTGTTCTCGACCGTGAGATCACCGCCACCGAGGAACGCGGCGACATCGATTGTCCCGGCCCCGGCATTCAGGCTGAGACCATGGCTCGCCGCCGCGACATCACCCACCGACACGTTGCCACCGCCGCTACCGGTGGTGAGCCTGCTGTCGGCGGTCAGGGTGGTCGCGCCCAGCGTCAAGTCGGCGTCGTTGGTTGCGACGGTGCCGGCGATGCTGCGGCTGGACGGCGCCAGGGCCGTCAAGCCGTCGGCAAACGTGATGCTGTCCCCGGCCGCGTCACCCAGCGTCAGTGATCCCGTATTCAGGAACTCAGTGGCGCCGGCCACTGTGTTCGTCGTTCCCGTAAACGCCAGGTCGTAACCTGCCGCCGCGGTCACAAACGCCGTACCGATCGCTGTATCGCCTTCGAACGCAATCAGTCCGTTGGTATTGGTCAGGGTCACCGTTTCCGCATCCAGCGAACCAGTGAATGTCGCACCACCGCTGTTCTGAATCGTCAGGTCACCACCTGCGCCCAGCGATGCCACCGTAATCTGCCCCGTCGCCCCGGCGTTCAGGGTGAGCGTGTGAGCGTTCGAGGTAATGTCACCGGTTGTGATCGCACCGCCGCCACTCGTCAGCGTCGCCGGGCCGTTCAGCGTCAATGCACCCAGACTCAATGCAGCGACGTCAGTCAACAGCGTCCCTGTCAGGACCGTCGGCCCGCCAGTCACCGACAGGCCACCAATGAAGTTGCCGCCCGCGTTGAACGTCACGCCACCGGTGTTGGCGAAGCTGCTGGCACCGGTCACGATTGGTGTCGTACTGAAGGTGACCCCAAATCCACCACTGCCATCTTCCGCCGTGATGCTCGCCGCCGCCACGGCGTCGTCGAACAGGATCGTTCCCGTGGTGTCTTCCAACAGAATCGCTGCGGCACCGACTTCACCGAACGTCGCACCGCCACTGTCCTGGACAGTGAGGTCACCCACACCTGCGAATGAGGCCACGGCAATCGTTCCGTCACCTGCGTTCAACGTGAATGCCTGCCCGCCTGACGTCACCGCGCCGGTCGTGATGTCGCCACCACCGCTGCTCAACGTTCCCGCACCCGCCAGCGTCAACGCACCCAGGGTCAAAGGATCGTCATCGGTCGACAGCGTTCCGGTCAGGGTCGTCGTTCCACCACTCACCGATAGGCCACCGCCGAAGCTGCCACCAGCGTTGAACGTCACGCCACCGGCGTTCGCGAAGCTGCCTGCACCTGAGACCACAGGTCCCTCAGCAAACGTCACGTCGAACTCACCCGCTCCTGCCAGCGCTGTGATGCTCGCCGCGTTCGCCGCCGCGTTGAACGCAATGGTCCCCGTCGTGTCTTCCACCAGGATGTCGTTGGCAGCCAAGGCCCCGAACATCGCGCCGGCACTATCCTCGACCGTGAGGTCACCGTCACCCGTGAGTGAGGCCACAGCAATCGTTCCGGCACCCGCGTTCAACGTGAAGGCGTTTCCGCCTGACGTCACCGCCCCAGTCATGATCGCGCCACCGTTACTGGTCAGCGCTCCCGCAGCCGCCAGCGTCAACGCCCCCAGGGTTAACGGATCGCCGTCAGTCGACAGCGTTCCGGTCAGGGTCGTCGTCCCGCCACTCACCGACAGCCCACCGTCGAAGCTGCCGCCAGCGTTGAATGTCACGCCGCCAGCGTTCGCAAAGCTGCCGGCACCAGTCACGGCAGGTCCCTCGGCAAACGTCACGTCAAACTCGCCTGCACCAGCCAGCGCCGTGATGCTCCCAGCATCCACCGCCGCGTTGAACGCAATGGTCCCAGTCGTGGCGTACACCAGGATGTAGCACCCCGCCACCGCGCCGAACATCGGGCCGACACGGCCCTCGACCGTGAGATCACCGCCACCGACGCACGCGGCGACGCCGATTCCCCCGGCCCCTGCATTCAGGCTGAGTCCATGGCTCGCTGCTGTGACGTCGCCCACCGAG
>JAFIFJ010000122.1 GCA_020832085.1 Gammaproteobacteria bacterium
CCCTGGCGCTGTCGCGAGAGGAACGCTCGATACGGTGGACATGGCGAGGCCTTGTGGGAAGCTCACGAAGCGAAGCGTAGTGAGCGATTGCCAGCAGCGCCGAGACGGCTTCCTGCAGGCTGGAAGCTTGCAGGCGGCTGCACCGCCTTCGCGACTGGGCCTCACAGGCTGCGCTGCGCTGCGTCCGCTCCCACAATCACTGCCCCCGATCGAAGTTTTCTCCGGCTGCCATCGCGGCCTGCACTGGGCCTCACAGGCTGCACTGCGCTGTGTCCGCTGTTGCGCGCTATCCTTGCACCGAGGCACCGAGCATAGGCATGTCCTGGGGGCTCCACCGTGACCGAAGCCGTCATCCAGTTCCGCTATACCCTGGCACCAGCCGCTGCGGACGCTGCGGCGGCGACCGCCATGCTGGCCCCGGTGTTCGCCGCCGCCCAGGAGCTCGGCGTCATAGGCCGTGACGCGGCCCGCTACGATGGGCTGGCCTTCGGCAACCTGAGCTATGGCAGCGGTGACGGCCAGGGTTTCTGGATCACCGCGACCCAGACTGCGGATCGCAACCGCCTGTCCACCGACGACATTGTCTACATCGAGAGCTTTTGTCTGGCCGAGAACTCGGTGGCGGCCCGCGGCAGCCACCCGCCGTCCTCCGAGGCGCTGTCCCACGCCGCCATCCATGCCGCCCGCCCTGATCGTCCCACCTGGGTGCTGCACGGTCATGCACCCTCGGTCTGGAACGCTGCCGAAGCGCTGGGCTGGCCCGTCACAGACCGGACAGCGGCCAACGGCACCCTGGCCATGGCCCGGGCGGTGGCCGCCCTGGCCGGCGAAACGGCCGGTCTGATCATCATGGGTGGCCATACCGACGGCGTGCTAGCCTACGCAGGCGACGGCTCAGCGGCCCTGGCCCTGTTCGCCCAGGCCCTCGATGCCGCCCGCAGCGCCCAATCCGGATCCTCCCAGTCAGGACAGCACCATGCCCGCCACTGATGCCCTGCCCCGCGCCGTCCGCTATCAGGATGGCACCCTCTATGTGCTGGACCAGCGGCGCCTGCCGGCGGCAGTGATCATCGAAGCCTGCAAGGGCGCTGCGGACGTGGAGCATGCCATCCGCGAGCTGCAGGTCCGCGGCGCGCCCGCCATCGGCATTGCGGCCGCCTGGGGGCTGGTGGTGGAAGCCGAGCATACCGAGGTGGCCGACATGGCCGGCCTGCTGGCACACATCAGCGGTTGGGCCGCCCGGCTGCGTTCAGCACGTCCCACGGCGGTGAATCTGGCCTGGGCGGTGGATCGCATGATGGCCAGACTGAACACCTGCGGGAGCGAGCGTGGGGAACTGCTCGCGGCTCTGCGCGAAGAGGCCCAGAGCATCGAGGACGAGGACCGCGCCATCTGTCAGGCCATCGGTCGCCACGGTCTGGAGCTGCTGACGCCTGATTGCGGGGTCCTCACCCACTGCAATGCCGGGTCCCTGGCCGTGTCGGAACGAGGCACGGCCCTGGCCCCGCTGTACGCTGCCGCAGAACAGGGCCTGCCGGTGCGCATTTTCGCCGACGAGACGAGGCCGGTACTGCAGGGGGCAAGGCTGACGGCCTGGGAGCTTGGCCAGGCCGGCCTGGACGTGACCCTGATCTGCGACAACATGGCCGCCAGCCTCATGGCAGCAGGCAACATCGACTTGGTGCTGGTGGGCACCGACCGGGTCACGGCCAACGGCGACGTGGTGAACAAGATCGGCACCCTGGGTGTTGCCATTCTCGCTCATCACTACGGCATTCCGTTCTACGTGGCCTGTCCCTCCTCCACCTTCGACGCGGCCACCGCCACCGGCGCCGAGGTGGAGATCGAGGAGCGCGATGGGCGGGAAGTGACTCACATCGCCGACATCCCCATTGCCCCGGAGGGGGTGAAGGTGCGCAATCCGGCCTTCGACGTCACCCCGGCGGCACTGGTCACGGGCATCATCACCGAGCGCGGCATCGCCCGGGCGCCCCTGGCCAGCAATCTGCGCCGCCTGCTGGCCGCATGACCGGATCGGAACCCGTCACCCCCATTCTCCACGACCAGCTGGTGGCGGACCTGCGCCGCCTGGGCCTGCTGTCCGGCATGACGGTGCTGGTCCACGCCAGCCTGTCCCGGGTGGGATGGATCATCGGTGGCACCCAGACCATGGTCGAGGCCCTGCTGGAAACCCTGGGACCCTCCGGCACCCTGATGATGCCCACCCACAGCTCAGAGTGGAGCGAACCCTCCCGCTGGCGCAATCCGCCGGTGCCAGCCGAGAGCTTCGACGCGGTCCGCGCCGCCATGCCGCCCTGGGATGCAGAGCGATCCGCCACCTGGGCCATGGGAGCCCTGGCCGAGGCTTTCCGGCGCTGGCCCGGTGTTCGGCGCAGTCACCATCCGCAGACGTCCTTCGCTGCGATCGGTCCCGCCACCGGGGCGCTGCTCGACGGCCATCAGCTGGGCGATGCATTCGGCGAAACCTCCCCCATCGGTCGCCTCTACGCCCTTGACGGCCACGTGCTGCTGCTGGGCGTCGGGCACGGCAACAACACCTCCCTGCATCTGGCCGAGTACCGCAGCGACTGGCCGGGCAAGCTCTGGCATGAAGAGGGGGCTGCCATGATGGTGGACGGCGAACGGCGCTGGCAGCGCTTCCGGGAACTGAAATTCAACGACGACGACTTCGCCGAGATCGGCCAGAGCTTCGAGCAGTCCCTGCCCGGGGTCCAGATCGGCCGGGTGGGCGGCGCCGAGTCGAGGCTGTTCCGCCAGCGCCCGCTGGTGGACTGGGCGGTGACCCGGATGACGGATCTCCGGCCATGAGCGAGCGGCCTTCAGCCTACATCACCCGGGCCGGCGCCCATGCCCTGGAGGCGGAGCTCAAGGAGCTGTGGAAAGTAAAGCGGCCCGAGGTGACCCGGCGGGTGGCCGAGGCCGCAGCCCAGGGTGACCGCTCCGAGAACGCCGAGTACATCTACGGCAAGAAACAGCTGCGGGAGATCGATCGGCGCCTGCGCTACCTGTCGCGCCGGCTGGATGAAATGGTGGTGGTGGATCGCCTGCCCGAACAGCGTGAGAAGGTGTTCTTCGGCGCCTGGATCCGGCTGGCCGGGCCAGATGATCGCGAAATGCTCTGGCGCATCGTCGGGCCCGACGAAATCGACCCCAAGCGGGGCTGGATCAGCATCGACGCCCCCACGTCCCGGGCCCTGATCGGCCGCCGGGTGGGGGATGTGATCGAGGTCCCCGGGGCCGAGGGCGGCAGCGATTGGACGATCCTGTCCATCAGCTACGCGGAGCCGGTGTGATGGGCCCCGGACATCCCGTCGTCCGGGCGCTGGATGCCCTGATGGAACGTTGCCTGGCCCGGGCGGACGGCCTGTGGGCCGAGCACGACCCCGACTGGCCCTCCGCCTGCGAGCGCGGCGAGCCGGACGCCGCAGGCCGCATCCGCTGGGAACCGGTGATTCACGACGACTTCGAGATCTTGGCCGGCCTCGAACACGCCATCGAGGAACCCGTCCACGAGGACCTGCAGGCGCTCTACGGTCGCTACTGGCGCCACCACCTGGACGTGGAAGCGCCCCAGGGCCGCCTCAGCCTCACCGGCGTGTGGAACCCGCGGGACGCTGATCGGCTCAACGAGAACCTACTCGGCCACCTGCTGCAGCAGCGGCGCTTCTTCGGGCTGCGGCGGCGCCTGCCCATGACGCTGTTCTTCGCCACCACCGATGCCGACTCCGAGTACGTGCTGAGTCTGGACAACCACTCCGGCGAAGTGATCGTGGAACGCCCCGGCACCCGGGACTGGCGGGTGGTGGCCCCGGCACTGGCGCCGTTTCTGGACAGCCTGCAGCCGATCTAGCGGTGTATCGCTCGATCCAGGCGGACAACTCGACGGCGCAATGCGCTGCTGTGGGAGGTCACGAAGCGCAGCGTCGTGAGCGAGTGCCTGCCGCGCCGAGAGGGCTTCCTGCAGGCGGTGAGCTTGCAGGCGGCTGCGCCGCCTTCGCGACTGGGCCTCACAGGCTACGCGGCGCTCCGGGAAACTTCCCACAGGTATCTCGCTCGATGATGCCCCATGGCTCGACGATGCCTTGCTGCAGGCCGGTTGCCGCGCTCCGCGCCCTGTGGTCGAATCTGCGCCCCGCCCCCGTGCCCCGGAGACTCCATGGATCGCCTGCTGCTGCAGCCCATCGCAAGTGTGCAGGGCACCGTGCGCATTCCCGGCTCCAAGAGTCTGTCCAACCGGCTGCTGCTGCTCGCGGCCCTGGCCGAGGGGGAGACCCGCGTCGAGCACCTGCTCGACAGTGACGATGTCCGACGCATGCTCCAGGCGCTCGAAGCCCTCGGGGTCGGCCTGCTGCGGGATGGCGACGCGGTCACGGTCAAAGGCCTTGGGGGCCCCATTGATGCTCCGGGTGCTGACCCGCTGGTCCTCGAACTCGGCAATGCCGGCACGGCGGTGCGTCCACTGACCGCAGCCCTCACCCTCGGCCAGGGCCGCTTCCAGATTCAGGGCGATCCGCGCATGCACGAGCGCCCCATCGGCCCACTGGTCGAGGCCCTGCGCGCCCTGGGCGCAGACATTCGCCATCTGGAACAGGCCGGTTATCCACCGCTGCTCATCACCGGCACGGGCCTCGACGGCGGCAGCGTCACCATCGACGGCAGTCTCTCCAGTCAGTTCGTCTCCGCCCTGATGATGGCCGCACCACTGGCCCGGTCTGCGGTTACCCTGCTGCGGCGCGGAGAACTGGTTTCTGATCCCTACATCGAGATCACCCGCCGCTGCATGGCCCGCTTCGGCATCGACGTGGCGTGGCCCGAACCGAGGCGTCTGGAGATTCCCCGGGGCAAATACCACAGCCCGGGCAGCATCAAAGTCGAGGGCGATGCCTCATCGGCATCCTACTTCCTGGCCGCGGCCGCCATTGCCGGCGGTCCGGTCCGCGTCCTCGGTGTCGGCACCGAGAGCATGCAGGGCGACGTCGCCTTCGCCGACGTGCTCGAAGCCATGGGTGCGAATGTCACGCGCGGAGCCGACTTCATCGAGGTGCAGCGGGGCGAGCTGCGCGGGGTCGACCTCGACCTCAACCACATTCCCGACGCCGCCATGACCATCGCCACCACGGCCCTGTTCGCCACCGGCCCGACCCGCATCCGCAACGTGGCGAACTGGCGTGTCAAAGAGACCGACCGCATCGAGGCCATGGCCCGGGAACTGCGCAAGGTGGGCGCAACGGTCACCGAGTACGCCGACGGCCTCGGCATCTCCCCACCCAGACAGGTCCACTCAGCCAGCATCCACACCTACGACGATCACCGCATGGCCATGTGTTTTGCTCTCGTCGCCCTCGGCGGCGTGCCGGTGACCATCGAGGACCCGCGCTGCGTCAACAAGACCTATCCGAACTTCTTCCGGGATCTGGCAAGCCTGGTTTCGGCTTGACGCGAACCCAGGCCCAAGACCATCACTCGCGCCACCCACAACAGTTGCCACCAGCCACGGCCTGTCTCCAACCGCGACGCATCTGCGCCAGCTTAGGCCAGGGTGCCAGCGTCCAGGACCCGGTCTTGGCGGCTTGTCGAGAGTTCCTAGGTTTATGCGCTTCGACGTGCCAGGCGACCCCATGCTTCAGCTAGGTAGAGATGACGGGGGCAAAGGAGGTCGCGATACCATCGGCCTGCTCGAGCGCTACGTCACGATCGATTTCTCACAGCCCAACGTTCTCGACTGCGCCACCGCCTGGGTCGAGCCATCTGATGTCATGAGCGACCTGGTCTACGTTCACGCGGGCTCACCCAGACACTTCAGCATCTCAGCAACACCGGTATGGGCTCGGCCAGGGATGAGCGTAGGCAAATCAGGGCGGACCACCCAACTCACGTCGGGGAGAGTCACGGCCATTGGTGCAACGATTCGGGTCAATATGGGCGACGGCAGGGTCGCCACCTTCGAGGATCAGATCGCAGTTCGAGGTTTCCGCGGCGACTTCAGCGCCGGTGGCGACTCAGGGTCCCTGATCTGGACCTGGGACGAAGCTCGGGCACCTGTTGGCCTGCTGTTTGCCGGCGGCGGTGGCACCACTTTCGCGAATCCTATCGCCACCGTGCTTGATACCCTGGATATTGATGTGGTTGCCTAATCGTGGTGTGCTGAAAGGGTTGGCTGCCCTCGAACCGAGCGCCATGAGCAAAATTGATCCAGATATTCTGAAAACTGAGCCCGTGGCCCTGCGGCAGCCTTCACCACCAACTTCAGCAGCGGCCGCCGTCTCGGAACGGCTCATGGCTATTGAAGGGGTGGAAGGTGTAGGCGTCTGCGGCAGGCATCGCATTCTGGTTTACATTGCAACGCCGGAAGTTCAGCTCCGCTTGCCAAAGCGCATGAATGGTTTCGACATTGAAACTGAATGCACGGGCCCCATCGGGATTCTCTGAGCAGCAATGAAGCAGGCACGCTCCAGCATTGCCGGGGCAACCCCATCGCTCACCATGACCAGCGGCTGAGCCATGCCAAGGGACCTTGAGCGTCCGCGCGTTGCCGATCGGCTTACCCACCGGATCAACGACCGGGCGGTTGCGGCGAAGTTCCCGACGCGGCTCACGGGTGTCCTCCTGACACTCGCAGTCGGCGCCTGCAGTGATCAATCCGCACCCTCGCCTGACCCGGACTATGTGGCCGGCATCGACAAGTGGCGCAGCGAGCGTGAGGCCCGCCTGACCGAACCCCACGGTTGGCTGAGCCTGATCGGCCTCTACGCTCTGGCCGAGGGCGAAACCCGGCTCGGCAGCTCGCCCGAGGCCGACCTGCGGATGCCCCGCGGCCCGGAGGTCTGGGGAACACTGACCTTCGGCGGTGACCGGATTCGATTTCGGGCCGCCGAAGAGGTTGCCGCAAGCCTGGAGGGTGAGGCGGTGACGGAAGCAGACCTCGGCTGGCGCAGCGGCGAGGACTCCAATCGCATCGAGGTGGCCGGCATCGCCTTTCACGCCATCGATCGCGGCGGTCGCCCTCACCTTCGTGTCCGGGACCCCGAGGCGCCGAGCCGCCGCGATTTCATCGGACTTTCGTGGTACCCGGTGGATCCGTCCTGGGTCATCGATGCCGAATTCGAACCCCATCCTCCCGGCACCACGCTGCGTATCGCCGACGTCACCGGCAGCGTCGGCGAACAGCCGAATCCAGGCGCGGTGACCTTCACCCGCAACGGCGCGACCCAGCGCCTGGAAGCCGTGCAGTCCAGCCCTGAAAGCCGGCTCTGGTTCATCTTTTCCGACGGCACCTCCGGTCGCGAGACCTATGGCCTCGGCCGCTTCCTCTACTTCGATCCTCCCGAGAACGGCCGCGTCCGCCTCGATTTCAATCAGGCCTACAACCCGCCCTGCGCCTTCAATCCCCACACCACCTGTCCATTGCCGCCCCCGGCCAATCGCCTCGAATTGCGCATCGAAGCGGGGGAGCGCGCCTATGACGGGCCCGTCGGCGTGCAACCGGACACGGTCGAGCAGCGCTGACGCTCTCCTGGCGGGCCTTGCAATTCCTGGCAGCGACCCGATCATGGGCAATGGAGACGGGGACCGAGACTCGAGGTGCCCCGATGCAGACAGCATTCATCCCCGGTGCAATGCCAGGGCTTCAGCCATCCCTGAGAGCGGCTCAGCCACGTGCCTGAGGGCCCGGAGATCCGCAGGGTGGCAGACCATCTGGCGGACGTACTGCTGCAGCGGCCGCTCAGTACCGTCTGGTTCCGTTTCCCCCATCTGCAGGCCCAGGCCCCGTCACTGCTGCCCCTGCGCATCCGGGACATCCGCTCCTGGGGCAAGGCGCTGCTCATCGAGTTCGACGACGGTCGGACGCTGTATTCCCACAACCAGCTTTACGGCCGCTGGTTCATTCGCAAGGCGGGAACACGCCCGGCAACGAATCGCGATCTGCGCGTCGCTCTCGAGACACCGACCCACGCCGCCCTGCTCTACAGCGCCTCGGAGATCGAACTGCTCGACCCGGGTGCCTGGCGGGTGCATCCCTTTCTCGGCCGCCTCGGCCCGGATGTGTTCGCGCCCGGCACCACGCCAGCCTTCCTGCGCCGCCGCCTGCGTTCGCCCCGATTTCGCAAGCGGACCCTGGGGGGACTGCTGATGGATCAGCAGTTCCTCGCCGGTCTGGGTAACTACCTGCGCTCAGAAATCCTGTTCGCCGCCCGCCTGCATCCGGACCGCCGCGCCGGCGACCTCGACGACGACGCCCTGGCCCTGCTGGCCCGGCAGATCCGCGCCCTGGCCCGGCGCGCCTACCTCACGGCCGGCGAAACCGCACCGAAGGCCTGGGTGCGGGCCCGGCAGGCTGCAGGCCTGCCCAGACGCGCCTGCCGGCATCTGGTGTTCGAGCGCGACGAAGAACCCTGTCCTGCCTGCGGCACGGAGATTCGTCGCATGGACTGCAGCGGACGGCGTCTGTACTTCTGCCCGAGGTGCCAGCCCACAGGCACCGACACCGGAGAGACACCATGACTTCGAGTCAATCTGCCAGCGTGGACCCGGAACAGGTCGCCTTCTACACCCAGCTGGCCGATCGCTGGTGGGACGAACAGGGTCCGTTCTGGCCGCTGCATCTTCTCAATGCCCTGCGCCGGGAATGGATCATCGATCGCATTGCTTCCGCCCCGGACAGCGCGCAGCCCCTGCAGGGACTGCGCATCCTCGACATCGGCTGCGGCGGTGGCCTGCTCAGCGAAGCCATGGCCCGCGCCGGCGCAGCTGTCACCGGCATCGACGTCACCGAACGCAATATCCGCGTGGCCCACACCCATGCAGAAAAAGCAGGCCTTGCCATCGACTATCGCCACAGCAGCGCGGAAGCCCTCGCCGCCGACGGCCAGCACTACGACGTGGTTCTGAACATGGAAGTGGTGGAACACGTTGCCGATTTCGACGGCTTCATGGCGGCGGCCTGCGCTCTGGTGAAGCCGGGCGGAAGCATGTTCGTGGCGACGCTGAATCGTTCTCTGGCCGGTTTCGTCATCGGCATCGTCGGCGCCGAGTACGTCACCGGGCTGTTGCCACGGGGAACCCATCAATGGTCGCGCTTCGTCCGCCCCACGGAACTCGCAGAGCAGCTGCAGCGCGGCGGGCTTGCGGTGGTGGAGCGAACTGGCGTCAGGGTTAATCCCTGGCGCCGGCGCATGGCGCTGACCGCCTGGCTCGGCGTCAACTACATGGTGTATGCCCGGCGCGGCGGGTCGTGACTCACGCCGCCGCCGGCACGCTAGCCGCCTGAGGATTTCGCCGGACCAGCGACAGATTGAGCATTCCCGCCACGGACACCCAGGCCAGGTAGGGCACGAACAGCAAGGCAGCGAGCCGATCCAGCGGCCACATGGCAACCAGCGTGGCCGCCACGGTCAGCCAGAGCAGCAGCATCACCACCAGCGCCGCCCGCATGCGCCGCAGGCCGAAGAAGACCGGTGTCCACAGGGTATTGAATGCGATCTGCGCGGCCCAGAACCCCAGCGCGTACTGGGACTCCGGCAGCGGTGCCACCCGCGCTGCAGCAAAGGCGATGGACGCATAAAGCAGCGTCCACACCAGCGGAAACATCCAGTTCGGCGGCGTCCAGCGCGGTTTGTCCAGGCTGCGGTACCACTCCCCGGGCGGGAACAGGGCACCCGTCGCCCAGGCCGCGCCGCAGGCCAGCAGAAAGACAGCAAACAGCATCCAGTCCATCGCGAACCTCCAATCCCACAGCGGTCAGGGCTGCCACTTGCCGCAGCGGCGCCATGACGGCACATTGCCTGTACGGTAACTGTGGCCTGTACGGTGACTGTGCCGCAGCCGTTAAGCAACCGGCCATCCATCGCAAATTGGGGGAGCATCCATCATGACCGCAACGAAAGTCTTTCGAGCCCGACGCAGTTTCAGCGGCCTGACCGGCGGCGCGCTGCTGATCGGCAGCATGGGCCTGATATCCGCAGGCTGCAGCGACGACCCGGGCCCCGCGGAAGAGGCCGGCCGCGCCATCGACGAGGCCACCGAATCTGCCGGCAGCGATATGGAGCGCGCCCGGCGGGAGGCCGAGGCCTGGGCCGAGAGCGCCCGCGAGCGCGCCGCAGAGGATCTCGATGCCATGCGGGAGCAGGCAGACGAAGCCATGGACGACATGCGCGAGCGCACCCGGCAGGCCAGGGAAGAAGCCGAAGAGGAGGCGAGAAAGGCCGAAGAGGATCTGCGCCGCCGCATGGGTCAGGGCTGAGGGAACGCACCAACGGCAGCAGCCTTTCAGGCTTGGAGTGGCAGCCGCAGGGACGCCGGCTGTACACCCGCTTTCAGCCAGATCCGGGCACCGTCAGCCCCGGCTTGGACCTGCAGGCGGTCGCCTGCCGGAAGACGCAGCCAGGACCAGGGCAGGAACGCCTCTGATCCGGCGACGAATCCGCCTTCGAGCACCAGCAATTCCAGCCCGTTATCAGATCTCAGGTCCATGACAAGGCCTGCCGGCCAATGCTCGATACGCACACGCTCGTGGTCGTCCTCATGGAGTTCGATCACCTTCACCCCCGGGCGTGACGGATCATCGTGGGGCGTAAGCCCAGCCGTCACCCATCGCACGGCTTGCCGGTCGTCAGGGTCGAACTGCCAGAGCTTCACGAAGATCGTGCAGCCCGGCTGCGAACGCGGTGCATGACGGCTCATCGGCGGGTTACGCACGTAGGTCCCCACCGGGTGATCCCCCTCTTCGTCCTGGAACACACCCTCCAGGACCAGGTATTCCTCGCCGCCGCCATGGGTGTGGGCGGGGAAGGCGCTACCCGGCGCGTAGCGGACGATGGACGTGGCCCGGGCCACCTCACCGCCGACGCGATCGAGCATGCGACGCTCCACCCCCGCCGTCGGCGAGGGCACCCAGGGCAGCCCGGCCGCGTGCACCACTGCCCTGCGGGAAAAGTCCGCATTCAAGCGTTGCACGCTCATGGCCTACTGGTGGCCGAGGACGGGATGAGGCCGGTAGGGCGCCTCCAGCTCGGCGATGTCCTCCGGCGCCAGGGTGATATCCAGCGCCCCAAGGGCGTCCTCGAGATGGGACATCTTCGTGGCACCGATGATGGGCGCGGCAACGCCCGGTTTCGCCAGCACCCAGGCCAGGGCCGTCTGCATGGACTTGACTCCGAGCCGCTGCGCCACCTTCGCATTGGCCTCAGCGATCTCGAAGTCGTTGTCGGCGAAGTACAGCTTGTCGGCGAAGTCATCGGACTTGGCCCGGGCCGTCTCACCACCGCCGCCCTTGTGACGATTCCCCGCCAGGAACCCCCGCGCCAGCGGACTCCAGGGAATCAGACCCACCCCATCCTGAAGGCAGAAGGGATTCATCTCCCGCTCTTCCTCCCGGTAGATCAGGTTGTAGTGGTTCTGCATCGACACGAAGCGACTGAAGCCCCGCTCCGCGGCCAGCGCCTGATAGCGTCCGAACTGCCAGGTCCACATGGACGAGGCACCCAGATAGCGCACCTTGCCAGCCCGCACCAGATCGTTGAGCGCCTCCATGGTCTCCTCCATGGGGGTGCGCGGATCGAAGCGATGAATCTGATAGAGGTCGATGTAGTCGGTCTGCAGCCGCTTCAGCGAGGCATCGCAGGAGGCGATGACGTTCTTGCGTGAGAGACCGTGACGATTGCGTTTGCCGCCGTGGGTACCGCCGAAACACTTGGTGGCGATGACCACGTCCTCCCGGTCATCCACCAGATCCCCGATGGCGCGACCGAGCACTTCCTCACTGACGCCGTTGGAATAGACATCGGCGGTGTCGAAGAAGTTGATGCCGGCTTCCAGGGCGCGCTCGTAGAAGGGCCGCGACGCCTTTTCGTCCAGCACCCAGTCCCGCCACTCGGGTGCGCCGTAGCTCATGCAGCCCAGACAGATGCGGGACACGGAAAGGCCCGTGCTGCCGCGATTCACGTACTTCATGATCAGTCCTCCAGATCGGGACGGATGAGGTACTTCGCGCCCGTGGCCTGTTTGGCGTAGACCGCAATGGC
>JAFIFJ010000137.1 GCA_020832085.1 Gammaproteobacteria bacterium
GGTCCCGCCCTTGCGGTGTGACGTCACCTGGCCGCGGGCATTCATGCCCAGCACTTGGTAGTGCACTTCGGTGGTGGTGGCGCTGAACCGGGCTTCGATCACCTGGCTCAAGTAACCCTGGGCGTTGTAGAGGTGCTCGGCGCCGCGATCCAGGCCCGAGGCATCGAAGGTCTGGAACACCCGGCCGAACTGGTCGTAGGTGGTGCGTTCCTCGTAGCTCGTCCCCTGGATGGTGGTGTGGACTTCCTCCACCCGGCCGAGGAGATCGTAGACGAAGTTGCGGGAGAGCCTGGGCAGCGGTTCCATTTGGCTGGTGGTGACCCTTCGGTGGGTATCCTCGAGCGCCACCTTGCCCTGGATCCAGATCCATTCGGCGCGGTCCAGCGGTTGCACGCTGGCGGGGTTCTCACCTGCGCCGTATTCATCGCGACGGATCAGGCGACCGGCGCGGTCGAAGGTGGCGGTCGTGACCTGCTGTTTGGCATCGGTCTGCCGGACCAGTTCGCCGAAGGCGTTATGGACGTAGCTCCAGGTGCCGTGGTCGGGGCCGGTCATGGAGGTCTTGCGGCCCCGCAGGTCGTGGGAGAGTGAGGTCAGCACCGTGCCCACGCCGGGACCGCCCTGCAGGGCGCTGCTGAGGTTGCCCTGAGCGTCGTAGCTGTACTCGACATAGCCAAGCATGTGGTCGGTGACCTTGACCAGCTCGCCAGCGACATTGCATTCCTCGGTGCGCTGTTGACCGAGTTGGACTAGATCTAGTCGCAGCCCCGGAGCTCTTTGACCCGCGCAGATATGTCGGGGAACATCTTCATCTCTTCTCCAAAACTTTCGAGATAGATCTCGCGTACACGCGGCGTGTCGGTTCGATCCCAGACGAGAAAATCCACGTCTGCATACGTAGTCCACTGCACCTTTACGCCATGACCCACAAGTGCGTCGTACAATTTATTCATGGACCGTTCCTCGGCCGCGAAAGACGCCTCACCAGGTGGGGGCATGGGGATCAGCTCGCATAGGATCTCCCGCGCAAGCTCATCATCTCTTTCGCGCCAATGGATATAGTGCAACGTTCCGAAGTCTTGCGTCTCCGTCGTTAGTGCGTAAGGAACTCCTTCAGCCCGCAAACGCTCCGTCGCTTCAGCCACTTCTCGCTCAGACGCAGTCCCAATTGCATGCTTTCGAAGTTGATCAATAGGAACATCCGTTGACTCTTGAGCGCAAGCAAGGAGCAGAACGACCAATGTCAGAGATAAGCACCTCATTCTTCATTCACTCGCATTTGCTCGTGATTAGCCAGCACTGTCGAGCCGCCGGATAACTATGCCGTCCCCCTGAGGACGCAGGCTTCCAAACAGGCTCCGAGCCTTCGTCTCGAAGAACTCGCCGGCCCGTCTCAATATCGTTTTCGTCGTAGGTGATGACGAAGACTTTCCAGTCTCGACGATATAGAAAATCTTGGGCAACCATCTTTTCGCCATGCTGCGTGTAGACAATCAGCGATTCGATCAAGCCTTCAAGGGCACCACGGGCAGCTGACAGCGGCCCGCCCATGAACAAGCCGACGACAAAGCCTTGTCCCACATTTGCAGCCAATCCCCCTCGACGATCCACCGGTGCCCAGACGTAGGTTTCCCGGTACTGGGTTTCTTGCTCTCCAGTCTCGCTGAAAATCGGGAAATCCACAGGAAGAACTGAAATTTGCTGCCTCGCAGTTCGAGGCCGATTGAGGGCTGACTCCATCGCATGAGATGAAGTTCCACCGCGATGAGCGGCTCGAACTTCGTGAACGATTGAACCAGCATTGAGGATGTGCTCCTTCCCAGCCTCCACCCCCGCCTCATGTCCCTGCAACGCAAACCCCGTCAGCCCCGCCGTCAGGAACCCGTGCCCATGCTCGCCATTGAGCGCAGGCACGAACACTGTTCGACCTCCGCCTCGCCAGACGTTGCCGCCATTACCGAATGCACCGGGCGAACTGCTTCCGCCTGAGTTCATCGAAGCCCTTGCCACGTAGAAGGCCACCGTTGCCCAGAAGAATGGCGTTGGGCCCAGCAGTTCCGAAGCGTAGTTCACCACGGCATCGATCACGACGTTCTTCACGAAGCGCTTGACCGCCTTGCCGATCTTCTTGAAGAAGTACCCACTCGGATCCGTATAGCTCAGCGGGTTGTTGATCACATAGCTGTAGCGGTTCAGGTTCTGGGTGTCGCCCGGGGCCTGCACGAAGGGATCCGGCGACAGGAAGCGGCCCAGATGGGGATCGTAGACCCTTCCGTTCATGTGCACGAGGCCCACCGGGTCGAGCTGTTCGTGGAAGGTGAAACCACGGGTGGTGCGCAGGCTGCTGAAGCCCCAGATCTGGCTGTCGCTGAGCGTCGTCCAGTCGGTGGTCGAGCGGCGCTTGCCAAAGGCATCGAAGGCCAGGCGCTGGGCGACCTGACCGGCATCGTCGACGATCAACGTCACCGAATCGAGGTGATCGTGGAACAGGGCGAGGCGCTCACTGGTGGCCCCGGTGACGGTGACCACCACCCCGCCTGGCAGGTAGCGCTTGAGTTCGGCACCACCCGGCCGGGTGATGATCTCCACGCTGCCGACGTAGCGGGTGAAGGTGGTGCCGCTGGGGGTGCTGTCGATGCGCTGGTAGCGTTCCCGGTGGGGGCCGTATTCGAAGGTGACGCTGCGGTTGCTTTGCTGGATCTGCGATGGCTTGTTGGCCACGGTCCAGCTGATGGTCCGGCCGTTGCCGGTGGTCATGTTGCCGTTGGCATCGTAGCCGTAGCTCACGCCGCCGGCGCTGGTGACGGCATGGGGGCCGGCGCCGCGGGCGCCCCCGGCACCATAGGCGTAGCTGCCGACGTTGGACTTGCTGGTGATGTTGCCGAGTGCGTTGTAGGCCAGGGTCAGATTGGGCGCGCCTGCGGTGTTGACCTGGGTGAGGCGGTTCAAGTTGTCGTAGCTCAGCGTCTCGCTGTGGCTGCCCTGGGTCCGGGCCGTGAGGTTGCCGAGGGCCGCTCAGCGGAAGACATCCTCCAGCGAGTCTGCCGTCAAGATGCGATCGGACAAAGCCATGATCTCGTCGAGATCCGCTGCGTCTACCTGCTTGCGAACGCTGGTGGATGCCTCCTCGCCGAAGCGCAAGGCTATGAGCCGAAGCAGGACGAGCGAAGCGCCGTCGTGTGCGCCCTCCTGGCGACCCTCTTCTCGACCCTTCTCCCTGCCTTCCTCTTCGATCTTCTGTCTGAAGCTCACTGCCATGTCATCCTCCTTCGCGGACCGTGCGCGATAGATGGCCCATTCATTCTCGTCCAAGGCCGCGTACATGTCGATGAAGTCGGCGTACTTGGCCCGCCGGCCATGGTCCGGCTCCAGCATCACCAATCCGCGCATCGCATGCTCGTAGATGTCCACCTTGGCTTCAGGGCGATACGCCATGTTCGGCAGGTTCAGTCGCGCCACCAGATTGGAGCTATCAAGGTGCCGCTCCGCCGGCTCCTCCGCCAATGAGAACGACAGAAAGTTGAACTGCAGATGGTCCTGGGAATCCGAACTGAGGCGTAGATCCCGCCGGAACGGACCCCGGTGCAGGAACACCACCACAGGCACCACACGCTCCGTATCGAAGCCAGCGGCCAGATCCAGACAGTAGTGGGCAAGACGGTGAATCGAAAACCGCCCCGGATCCGTCTCCTCTTCAATCACGAACAGGATCGCCTCGCGCCGACCGTCCGGCCATTCCACCAACAGCGGCACGTCGAGTTCGCGGAAACGATCGCCGAGTCGCTCCTTCAGCTGCTCCTGACGGATGGGCGTGATGCGGGCATCGGGATCGACGTCGGCAGCCACCGATGCGGCAAACAGCGCGATGGCGTCGTGGGGATAATCGACGATCAGGTTCTTGAAGTTCTGGTCGTGATCCATCGGCGCTGATTCGAGATCCGCGGATGGCCCAATCCTGGATCACAACCATGAATGCCGACGATGGCAGATCACTGACGGTGGTGTGCGAAACGACAGGGTTCAGCTGTGAGCCCGCAACGGGCAGGAAGCAGCTGTGGGCGCATTTCGCCGGGAGCGAAATGCGTCGCACGCAGTGCGCCGCGCAGCGGGGCGCGCCAGGGATGGCGCGCAACCAGTTTCCCGAAGCGCAGCGCAGGGGAACGATGGGTAGCCGCTCCCTGAGAAGCATATTGGTTCCCGAGGTGAACTCTGCGATTGAACCTTAGAAGCTGCCTTTTCGGCCAGAAAACATGGCTCTAAGGGCCAGATTGATCGATCTCAGCCGACCATCCCCAGGAAAATCAATGAGTTGTTTCGGCGTCCTTTGGTCTGACCCCGCATGTGCAGGCCTGATCTCGCGGTTGCAGTTCCTGAAAACACTGCAGCATGGCTTGCCTTGGTCTGACCCCGCGTGTGCCCTCACTTTACTCCAGCAAATGGGTGATCCCTTCGCGAACCACGAAATTGATTACGTCATCATCACTCCCTTCCGACAGAGTTCTACTCCCAAATTTTTCAGCTGGATAGACATGAGCCCATGAGGGGATCGGCCCATCCCTTGTTTGCCTCATGAACATTACATAGGACTTATCAATCTCTACATTCATGTCGAATGGAACATTGAACGATCCGCGAACGTCACCTCGCAGCGTTCTGAGAACGAAAAATCGTGAGAATCCTTCCTCCGCCCACCATTCATCAAATTTCTCCTCGGCCCACTGAGGCCCACCCTCAGGAAGGTCGAATAGAAACGCATCGAAGAGCGCCAGATAGAACCCTTCTGTACTCATGGGCCTGTATACCGTGAGGGCGACCACTATCGAATCGTGTTCGTCAAGCTTCTCAAATAGGAGCGCTGCCGATTCATCAAGCCCAGACTCAGATTCTCCCGAAGCAGCAACGGTGTCCAACCCGCCAATGAGCAAAATCAAGCAGAGAGCCAAGACTTTAGAACACCACATGAAGAACCTCCTTTCCGCCTCCTTTGGTCTGACCCCGCTTGCGTCCCAAGGCCGCCCCGCTGAAGTTCACTCACTTCGACACAATCACAAACTCCCCGCTTTCCAGATCGAGCAGGGTCACGGCGCGGCGGGCAGCTGCGAACACCTGGCCAGTGGGAATGACCAGCAGACGTAGTGGCTGACTGATGAAGGACTGGGGCAGGAGTCGGCAGGCTCCGGTTTCCGGGTGCACCTCCACCAGCGAATTGCCGAGGACCAGGAGTCGATCGGAGTCTGGGTGGTAAACCACCTGTTGCAGGCCTTCGTCCTGCTCCGGTCGGATCGGCCCGGTGTCTGCGCAGTCGAGCGGAACGATTTCCCTGTCGCCGCTGGCGAGATCCACCCGCATCACGTTTTCACCGAGCTGATTGGTCACGAAGACCATGTCGGGATCCGGGCCGAAGCTCAGCGAATTGATGTTCTCGAATGCGGGTCCCTCACCGCGCTGGCCGGCCTGGGACAGCACACTGCGCACGCCGGTGCCGGGATCCAGAGCCAGGATGGCTTCCTGCTGCGAGTCGGCCATGAGCAGGCGATTGCCGGCCGGATCGAACAGCAGATCTTCGAGCACGCCGATGGCCGCGCCGCTGCCGATGGCAGCCTGGGCCACGGTGGTCACGGCATCCGTGTTCAGGTCCACGGCGAACACCCGATCGCGGTAGGCCACGTAGGCGATGGCCGACGCCTCGTCCAGAGCAAGACCCACGAGGTCCTGTTCGAAGGTTGCCGCAACGCGCCGCTCGCCGGTCATCACGTCCACGTCGATCAGGCGCTCCGCTGCGTTGCCGCCCCAGTCCGCCACGTAGAATCGACCGACTTCCGCGCCGAAGACCATCTGTCGTGGATCGATCAGGCGGGGGCCTTCACCCAGGGTGCGCGCCAGCAGTTCGGAGCGATCGCCGGTGTCCAGGTCGATGGCGATGATCGCCTCCAGGCCGTCGTCAGCCACCAACAGGCGGTTGCGCGCCGCATCCAGCGCCACGTCCCGCGGCTGATCGAAGTGGAAGGGATGCGTGCGCGCAACCGAGGAGAGCAACTCCGGGTCCTCGGTTCCTGCCAGATCGATGACCGTGATGTCCTCGACTCTCACCAGGAAGACCCGGTCGTTGTCGAGGTCCGGCGCCAGCAGCGCCTGGGGCACGCTGCGCCCGGGCGTGAGGGAAGTGCGCTCTCCCGTGGCAACATCGACCCGCCACAACGGCCCGGTCTGGTTGAATCCCGGCCCGAGGATCAGGGCACCGTTCACCCGTACCAGACCCCGGGCATCGAGGCCCGGCGATTCGGAGGGATCGCTGCGGGCGAGTTCGGTGACCGTTTCGGCTTCGAGATCCACGGCCAGGATAACGGTCAGGGAATCGCCCATTCCATCTGCCGGCGGATAGCGCTGCAGTACGTGCACGACGGTCGAAGTCGGCGCACAGGCCAAGCCTTCCAGGTTCGGCGCGCCCCACTCCGGGCCCGGATCGAAGTTCAGAACCGCAGCGCGGAATCCCACCGGCGAGTCCAGCACCAGCACGTCGATGGCCACGTTGCCGGTAGTGGTCGTGGTGGCATACACGAACCATTCCTGACTGGCGATGAAGCAGGTGCCGCGATCCAATGCAGTCGCGGGCGATGGGCGCAGCGTGATTGCGTCGGCGATGAAGTTGTAGTTCACCAGGGTCGGGATGTCCGCTGCGACGCTGGCCTGGAAGCTCGGTCCGATCAGTCGCCCTGCCACCGCATCGAGGGTGAAGCGATCGGGGACGCCTTCCAGTGCGACCAGGACCGAGTCGAGTTCGTCAGAGGAATTGCCGTCATCGTCCTCCACGGTGACCGACAGCTCGGTCACGCCATCCTCGAGCGTCACCTCTACGGAAAATTCCACCTCCGTGGGGCTGCCGGTACTGAGCGGCGCAAGGCCAGTGCCGGGAGTGGCGCCACCCAGTCGCGGCAACCCCACGCTGCTGCTGGTGCTGACCGGAGCAAGGCCGGTGTCCGCAATGACATCGCCGACAAGCACCCGCGCCACCCCGGCGCTGCTGCTGGCAACTCCGCGGACGGTGATCGTGCTCGAACTGGTGCTCGAGTTCACCCACGGAAACGTGATGGTGGCTGAAGCCACGGCCGGCTCCACCGGATCGGGATCCGGCGCCGGGTCGGGGTCAGGTGCAGGGTCCGGATCAGGTGCAGGATCCGGGTCAGGTGCAGGGTCCGGATCAGGTGCTGGATCGGGACCGGGACCAGGTCCACCACCCACGGGTGGGTTCGTGGGCGGCGAGTTCGAGCCACCCCCACCCCCGCCGCAGGCCGACAGCAGAACGAGAACGACAACCAGCAAAGCCAACTTCCCTGTCATCAGCGCGCTCCCCCACGAGGCCCCAGCGTCCCCTGCCACGATCATCCGGCCAGATCGCGGATGGCGTCCAGCGAAATGTTGTTTCCGGTGAAAGGCTCAAGCGCATGCTGCGTGGCGGCACGGATACCGGGTCCGTGCTACACTGAACCCGTGTTACACGGAGTTCGATCATGGCCAATCTCACGCTCAGTCTCGATGCTGAACTGCTGCAGAAGGCACGCGAGGCGGCGCTGCGCGAGCACACCTCGGTGAATGCGCTGGTGCGCGAGTATCTGCAGCAGTACGTCAATAGCCGGGAGCGGCGACTGCGTGCGCTCGATGCGCTGGATGCGGTGGCTGACCGGACCCATTCGGCCAGCGACGAGCGCTGGTCGCGCGAGACATTGCACGACCGTCAGACCGGCTGACAATCGCTCGACAGATGCGAGCGTTCATCGACACCAACCTCTGGGTCTACCGGCTGGATCGACGGGAGCCGGCCAAGTCGGCCTTCATTCACAGCTGGTTGCGGAATCTCGCCGCAGAGCACGAGATCGTCGTCAGTACCCAGGTGCTGATCGAACTTCGCTCAGTTTTGACCCGAAAGCTCAAACCCGCATTTTCGTGGCGGGACACCCGGGACGCCCTCGAAGCGATCGCCGAGTTCGAAGTCGTGCCCGCGAATGCCAACATGGTTCTGGACGCCCA
Source organism: Gammaproteobacteria bacterium (assembly GCA_020832085.1). Lineage (GTDB taxonomy): Bacteria > Pseudomonadota > Gammaproteobacteria > Pseudomonadales > Azotimanducaceae > SLTB01. Next base: position 8,026 of record JAFIFJ010000137.1, read on the forward strand.
TCAGCTGGCGGGCACTGAACAGCTTTCCTGGTTCGACGCGCTGATCGTGGAAGCGGCCATCCGATCGGGATGTCAGCGCCTCTATTCGGAGGACCTCGGCCACGACCGACGTTTCCGCGACCTGGCGGTGATCAATCCTTTCGCCCCACCTGCCACCGTGGACCCATCCTGATCAGTCCCCTTGCACATGCCCCGACCCCATGCTCAGCTATCCGCTGCCTTCATCCTCGCTCGAGAGCAGACCCAGCATGACGATCCGCCATCGCTCGCTCATTTTCATCGTTCCGATACTTCTGACCGCAACAGCCTGCGCACCCTGGGTGAAGCTGACTGCCGCCGGTGCCGACGTCCGTCACGTCTCGTCCCAGGTCGCCGCCACTTGCACACGGGTCGGCCGCGTTTCGGGCGTCACCCGGCAACGGGTCGCCGGCGTGGGTCGGAATGACGAACGGGTCCGGGCCGAACTGCTGACCATGGCCCGCAATGAAGCCGCGACCCTCGGCGCCAATGCGGTGGTCGCCACCAGCGAGATCACCGACGGCAAGCAGACTTTCGACGCCCTGCGTTGTAACAATTGAGTTGCAGAGCCCTGCTACGCTGATTGCCCCCAATGGGGGCTCCCACCAGGTTGTCCTGATCCGATGAGTCATCCTGCATCCTCACATCACGGCGAGCGCGAGTTCGACGTCATCCTGTTCGGCGCCACCGGCTTCACCGGCCGCCAGTCGGTGGCCTACTTCTGCCGCCATGCACCCGCCGGGCTGCGCTGGGCCATTGCCGGCCGCGATGCCAACCGGCTGGAGGATGTGGCCCGGGCCTGGGGCGAACCGCCCCGGATCGTCTGTGATAGCCACGACCCGGAGGCCATGGCTGCACTCGCTGCGCGAACGCGAGTGATGCTCACCACCGTGGGTCCCTACCGCGTCTACGGTCAGCAGCTGGTGGAAGCCTGTATCGAAGCCGGCACCCACTACGTGGACATCACCGGCGAGACCGCCTGGGTGCGTGATCTCATCGATCGCTTCCACGATGTGGCCGCCGCCAGCGCCACCCGTATCGTACCGTTCTGCGGCTTCGACTCGGTGCCCTCCGATCTCGGCGCCTGGATCGCCGTGGATCATCTGCGCTCACAACACAGCACTGGCTGTCGCCGGGTGCGCGCCTTTCACCGCGGTCGCGGCGGCATCAACGGCGGGACCATCGCCAGTTTTCTGGCCATGCAGGAATCCGGCGACGCCGCCCGCATGCGTGATCCGGTGCTGCTGAACCCGCCCGGCATGAGGGATGCGTCAAGGCCGGAAGCGGAGGCGGATCCGGCGTTTCCGAGCTGGGATCCGGAACTGAAGGCCTTTGCCGCGCCCTTCATCATGGGGCCCATCAACACCCGCGTCGTCCGCCGTTCGGCGGCCCTGGCGGAGACCTGGCAGGTCCCCTACGGCAGCGGCTTCAGTTATCAGGAGTACTGGAAAGGCAGCGGCGCCCTGGGGTTGGCGGAGACCATGGGCATGTCCTGGAGTCAGGCCATCTTTCCGCTGCTGGCGGGACTCGGACCCGTGCGTCGCCTGCTCAAGCGGATGCTGCCGGGCCCAGGCAGCGGGCCGTCCGAGGCCACCATGGACAATGGCTTCTTCCGCTGCGAACTGATCGCCGAAGGCGAGAACGGCCAGCGCATTCAGGTCACCCTCGCCGATCAGGGCGACCCCGGCAACCGCGCCACCGTCAAGATGCTCTGCGAGAGCGCCCTCGCCCTGGCCGTCGACGCCGACGAACTCCCCGAGGCCCATCAGCGCGGCGGCATCCTGACGCCAGCCACCGCCTTCGGTTCCGTCCTCCGCCGTCGCCTCGAAGGCGCCGGCATGACCATCCAAATCGACGATCCCTGGAACCCCGCATGACTGAACTGCCCTTGACCTACAGCGAACCGCTGCCCCCTGGCGATGAGCGCGTCGACATCGACGTCAGCCCGCGAGGCAGCCTGGAGATGCTGTCCCAGCTCGAAGTCGACGCCCTGCGCCGGCTTGGCGGTGGCAGCGCTCACGAGCTGTTCCGGCGCTGCGCCCTGGCCGTGCTCAATTCCGGCACCACCCAGGACGACGCTGCGGCCATCTTCGAACGCTTTCACGACTTCGACATCGAGGTCCTGCAGCGCACCCGCGGCGTGAAGCTGCGCATCCGCAACGCTCCAGGTGGCGCCTTCGTCGACGGCCGCATGATCGAAGGCATCAAGGAGCACCTGTTCGCGGTGCTGCGGGACGTGGTCTACATCGCCACGGAGCTCGAGGACGGCAAGGTCTTCGATCTCGACAGCAGCGCCGGCATCACCAATGCGGTGTTCCACGTGCTGCGCAACGCCGGCGTGCTCACCCTCACCCGCAACGCCAATCTGGTGGTGTGCTGGGGCGGGCACTCGATATCTCGGGAGGAGTACGACTACAGCAAGCAGGTGGGCTACGTCCTCGGCCTTCGAGGGCTGGACATCTGTACCGGCTGCGGGCCCGGTGCCATGAAGGGGCCCATGAAGGGCGCCGCCGTGGGGCACGCCAAGCAGCGCAACTATCAGGGCCGCTACGTGGGCGTCAGCGAACCCGGCATCATCGCCGCGGAACCGCCCAACCCCATGGTGAATCGGCTGGTGATCCTGCCGGACATCGAGAAGCGGCTGGAAGGCTTCGTGCGCATTGCCCATGCCATCGTGGTGTTCCCGGGCGGCGTCGGCACCATCGAGGAGATCCTCTACCTGCTGGGCATCATGCTGGACCCGGCCAATGCGGACCATCGGCTGCCCATCATCCTCACCGGACCGGCGGGTACGGAGTACTGGTTCGAGGCGGTGGATCGCCTGCTCGTTACCAGTCTTGGGGAAGACGTGCGGGAGCTCTACGAGGTCCATGTCGGCGACCCCTGGGGCGTCGCCCAGTCGGTGGCCAAGGGCGTGCGCGCCGTGCGGCAGCAGCGCTTGAAGGGTGGCGATGCGTTCTACTTCAACTGGCTGCTGAAAGTGCCATTCAGCTATCAGCAACCCTTCGAGCCCACCCACGAGAGCATGCGCGCGCTGCGGCTGACGGCCGACGCACCCCGCCACGAGCTGGTGGCCGACCTGCGGCGGGCCTTCTCGGGTATCGTCGCCGGCAACGTCAAGGAGCCGGGCATTCGCAGGGTCCAGGAACACGGTCCCTGGGAGCTGTCCGCCGACCCCAAGCTGCTCGAACCCCTCGATGCCCTGCTCGAGAGTTTCGTGGCCAAGGGCCGCATGAAGCTCAATGGCCAGGACTACCAACCCTGCTATCGATTGCTGCGCTGAGTACTGCCAGGCGGGCGCCAGCGGGCGAATAGCGGTTGCGGCAGATCCAACTGCTGGCGAGACTGACTGCCATGAATGCGGATAGGGATGTTCAACAGGCCGTCGACGCCCGCCTGACCGACCTCCTCGGACGGGCGCAGCGGGAGCTTGCGCTGCGCGGCTCGCCCACCCTGCCCCGCCCGGGCCTGCGCCTATTCGACGACCGCCTCGACGCTGGCCGTGCCATCCCACCGAGCCGGACCCATCCCAACGGTATGATCGAGCTCAATGCTGTCTACCTGCAGCGGGCCAGGGAGGCCATGCTGGAGGAGACCGTAGCTCACGAACTGGCGCATCTGCTGGTGTTCCACATCTCACCCCACCGCCGCCAGCCGCCCCACGGCAAGCTCTGGCAGGACATCATGCTGCAGTGGTTCGGCGTCAAGCCCGAGCGCACCCATCGCTTTCCCACTGCAGGGGTGCGCAGCCGCAGGCAGCGCCGCTGGAACTACCGCTGCGCCTGCGGCGCCCATGAACTCAGTACCGTCCGCCATCACCGGGTGCAGCGGGGCACCGTCTACCTGTGCCGCCGCTGCCATGAACCGCTGCGACCGGAGCGGACCCCATGACGCCATCACATCCTCCAGAACCTGCCATGCAATGGGCGCTGGAAGTCTCGGGTCTGCCGGCGAGCACTGCGGCCACGCCCATGCCCGGTGGTCAAGGCGGACAGGTCTGGCTGCTGCAGGGCCCGGCTGAAGACACGGCCGTGGTGCTGAAACTGGCAGCGCCGGCCAGTGCCGGCGGCGACGAGCGCCTGATTCGCCGTGAAGCGGTGATCCTCGAGGCCCTGGCGCCCCTGAAGATGCCGGTTCCCGAGGTCCTGGCCACGGATAGCAGCGGTGCCCGGGCCGGCACCCCGGCACTGCTCATGAAACGGGCGCCGGGAACGCTGCTGTCGGGGCAGGATGAGGTACGGGAGGCCATCCCGGCCATGGCCGAGACCCTCATCGAATGCCAGCGCCGGACCCACAATCTGGTGGCCGGACGGCGCTGGATGCCCTGGCAGCCGGCCAGCGGCTTTCGTGTCCCGTCCTGGAGTACCCGGGAAGCCCTGTGGAATCGGGCCATCCGCGTCGTGCAGGGCTTTCAGGCTCCGCGCTGCGATGCCTTCATCCATCGCGCCCCCCATCCGGCCAACATGCTGTTCGAGAACGGCACCGTCACCGCCGTCCTCGACTGGCCCCATGCGGGACGAGGCCCTGCCGGTTTCGACGGGGCACGGATGGCCATGAACCTCTGCTGCCTGCTGGGGATGGATGCAGCCACCACGTTCCGCGGCGCCTTCGAATCCGCCCTCGGCCATCGCCAGGATCCGCTGCTGGAGGTCTACGCGGCCTGCGAATTCCTGCCCGATCCGCAGCTGGAAGCCACGGCCGGCGCGCTGGATATCGAACTCAGCCGCAATCAGGCCCGCGGCCGCCTGGAGAACTTTCTGGCGGATGCCATGCGGCGGATGACGTCGCGACGCCTGCCATAGCCATGCGCCACTCTGGGAGAGCGCGCCGCGACTGTGGGAGAGCGCTAGCGCCCGCAGGGCGATGCGCCGATTGGCATGACGTTCAGCTGAGTCAATGCCTTCAGCTTCGGCACAACGCAGCGCAATCGGCCCATTCGCTGCGCGAATAGGGCTCTCCCACAAACTGCTGCC
>JAFIFJ010000138.1 GCA_020832085.1 Gammaproteobacteria bacterium
CGCGAAGCGGGGCGCGCCATGGATGGCGCGCAACAGAGCGCTAGCGCCCGCAGGGCGATGCGCCGATTGGCATGACGTTCTGCGAAGCCGCTGCCTTCAGCTTCGGCACAACGTCTCGCAATCGGCCCATTCGCTGCGCGAATAGGGCTCTCCCACAATGCCGGATTCGGGCGTTGTTCCCGTAATGTCACTTCACTTTACTGACGACCCAGCAGCGGTGCGCGGGGCGGCCGCGGCTGCAGTCTTCGTCCAAGGTGCTGCGGGTGATGTCGGCGAGGGTCGTGCCCGCGGGCGGTTCCCAGGTGAGGCGGAAGCGCCGGGCGTGGTTGAGAAACAGCAGCTGGCCGCCCGGGGCAAGCAGGGCGAGGGCGGCGTCGAGCAGGCGCGGGTGATCCCGCTGCACGTCGAGATCGTTGGCGGTGCGCGCGGAGTTCGAGAACGTGGGCGGGTCCAGCAGGATCATGTCGAAGGGCGCTTCGTCCCGTCCGGGGCCTTCCAGCCACTCGAGGACGTCGCTGCGGACGCGGCGATGGGCGCGGTCGTCGAGACCGTTGCGGGCAAAGTTGTCACCGGCCCAATCCAGATAGGTGCGGGACAGATCGACGCTGACGCTGGCTGCGGCACCGGCCAGAGCGGCCTGGACAGTGGCCGTGCAGGTGTAGGCGTAGAGGTTGAGGAAACGGCCGCCGGGCTGCTTGCTGAAGTGCTGAGCAATGCGCCGGCGCACGCCGCGTGAATCGAGGTACAGCCCCGTGTCCAGGTAATCGCTGAGGTTGACGTCGAAGCGCGCCGCGCCCTCCCGCACGACCACCCGCCTCGACCCCACTGCGGCCGGCTGCTGACGGCTGTACTGGGTCTCGGGACTCTGACGCCGGCGGGTTCGGAAGTGCACCGCGCCCGCAGCCACGCCGGCGGCTTCGGCCAGCAGCGTCAGGGCCGCCTCGCGCCGCCGTTCTGCCAGCACCGGATCCACCGTGGCCGGCGGTGCCATTTCCTGGACGCAGAGCGCATCGCCGTAGCGGTCCACCACCAGGGCGTACTCGGGCAGGTCACGGTCATAGAGCCGGTAAGCGTCGGTGTCCAGGCGCTTGGCGACGCGGCCGAGGCGCTGAGCGTTCTTGCGGACGCGATTGGCGAACATGCCGGCCTGTTCGAGTGCTGCGGCAGGCAACTCCCCGGCGGTGGTGGTACCGGCCTCGATCTCTCCGGTGAGCATCCAGGCGTCCAGTGGTCCGTTGTTACAGGCATGCCGGTCGAGACGCGGCAGATCGAGTTCCTTCAGCAGTGCTTCTCCGTGGGCATCCACGTCGGTGGTGCCGGCAGGTGCGGCGATCAGCAGCGCCAGGGGCGCACCCCCGGCATGCCGGCGCAGGGCCTGTCCGAGGGCGGCCAGGGCGCCGTGGCGTTCCAGACGCTGGCCGTAAGGTGGATTGCCGACAACCAGACCGATGGGGGCGGGTAGTCCGGTCAGGTCTTCGAGCCGTCCCACCGCCAGATCGAGTTCCAGCGGAAAGCGGTCGCCCGCGCCGGCATGCTGCAGATGGGCCCGGGTCCGCTCGATCTGCTCCGGATCCTGGTCGCGGCCGAACAGCTGCACCGCAGTGGTGGGCACAGAGGTCGCTTCGGCCTGAATGGCAGCGAAACGCTCGGGGTCGTGACCGCTCCAGGCTTCGAAGCCGAAGCGGCTGCGCAGGGCTCCGGGCGGAACGTCGGCGGCAATCAGGGCGCCTTCGATCAGCAGGGTGCCGGACCCGCACAGGGGATCCACCAGCCAACCGCTGCTGCCGGCACGCCAGCCGGCCCGCAGCAGCAGGCCGGCGGCCAGATTCTCCTTCAGCGGTGCTTCACCGCCGTCATGGCGCCAGCCCCGGCGATGCAGGGCCTCCCCGGCCAGATCCAGATAGAGGGTGACCCGGTCCCGGTGCAGCACCGCCTGCAGGCGCATGTCCGGATGGACGGTGTCCACATCGGGTCGCACACCCCAGTTCTGCCGCAAGACGTCCACCACCGCATCCTTGACCCGCTGCCTGGAGAAGCCCGTGTGCCGCAGGCTTCGGCTGCTGCCATCGAAACCGACGGCGAAGGTGGCCCCGGGACTGAGCAGTTCATGCCAGGGCAGGGCAGCTACGCCGGCGTGCAGGGCGTCGGCATCGGCGGCGGGAAAAGTTGCCAGGGGCCAGAGCACGCGGCTCGCCAGCCGGGAGCGATAACAGATGCGGTAGGCCAGTTCCAGGTCGGCTTCGAGCTGAGCGCCGCCGGGGCGTATCTGAACCTTGCCGGCGCCGAAGGCGCGCAGTTCGTCGGCCAGCAGGTCTTCGAGATGGCGCGGGGCGCGGACGAAGATCCGGGCCCGGCCGTGGCCGTTGGGCGCGAGCAGGCGCAAGCTCATGGGCAGCTCCGGACTGAACGCCATCCGACGAACGGCAGGCGGGCTGTCATGAGGCTGTAGCGCCCGGTATCTCTGGGATATGCGTGGCGGGCCGGGTTAGCCATCCCCGTTATTCCGAAATGGCCATGTACAGGGAGCAAGCGGGACGATAGAAACTGGGTAGTCGCGCCGGATTCCGTCCCGGATTGCCATGGGAGGGAGCCGCTGCCGACGGGGGCGTTCCGCCCCGGTACATGGCCGTACGCGGGGCGCCCTCGGCATCCCTGACGGTCTGCATCCAATCGTCGCCGGGTCCGACCCGTCGACGCAGCCTGGGAGTACCGTCTATGAAGCGACACAAGCGAGATCCTTCCAATAGGGCCTGGAACAAGGGTTACCAGGCTGGTTTCATCGGTCGATCCCGCGATTCGTGTCCCCACCAAGCCCTTCCTCAGCGTGAAAGCTGGATCGATGGCTGGACCATGGGCCAGCGCGAACTGACGGAAGGCACCATGCCGGTCGCCGGCTTCCACAAACGTATGGTCTGACTCGGGCTTCAACGGTCGTGGCTCCCCCGCAGGTCCCGGGCGATCTCGCGGACGAGGGCGGGGCCACGGTAAATGAAGCCGGTGTAGATCTGCACCAGGTCGGCACCCGCAGCGCACGCCGCGCGCGCCCGGCCACCACTGTCGATGCCGCCCACCCCGACCACGGTCAGGGTGTCGCCGGCCTCGGCGCGAATGCAGCGCAGTATCTCCAGGCTGCGGGCATGCAGGGGCGCGCCGGAGAGGCCGCCTGCTTCCGCGCTCACAGGCTCCTCTTCCACTCCCGGCCGGGCGATGGTGGTGTTGGTGGCGATCACGCCGTCGATGCCGGCCCCGATGAGCTGGCCGACGATGGCCTTGACGTCATCGTCGTGCAGGTCCGGGGCGATCTTCACCAGCATGGGCACCCGCCGGCCTTCCCGCTCCGCCAGTTGTGCCCGGGTCACCTCGATGCCGTCCAGCAGCTGCTGCAGTGCGGCGCCCATTTGCAGGTCCCGCAGTCCCGGCGTGTTGGGTGAGGACAGGTTCAGGGTCACGTAGTCGGCATGGGCGTGCACGGCTTCGAGACCCTGGCGGTAGTCCTCCAGGGCCCGTTCGGCGGGCGTGTCCTTGTTCTTGCCGAGATTGATGCCGAGGATGCCGTCGTAGCGGCGCCCGCTGACCCGCCGCAGCAGATGAGCGAGGCCCAGATTGTTGAAGCCCATGCGGTTGATTAGGGCCTGAGACTCCGGCAGTCGAAACAGGCGGGGCTTGGGGTTGCCCGGCTGAGGCCGTGGCGTCACGGTGCCTACCTCCACGAAGCCGAATCCGAGGCTGCCCAGGATTTCGAAGCAATCTGCATTCTTGTCGAGTCCGGCGGCGAGCCCCACCCGGTTCGGAAACGTAAGGCCCATCAGCGTCACCGGATCGATGACGCGGGGCGCAGCCAAACGGTCGAGCTGCAGCTGGCTCGCCAGGCGCATGCCGGCGATGGCGAGGTCGTGGGACGCCTCCGCCTCCATACGCATGAGCAGGGGTGCGGCGATCGAATACATGTTGGTTTCCCCTGTTTGCGCGGCAGGCGCAAGTTTCAGGCCCAGGGCAGTTGGGCACAAGCAGTGAGCGTGGGTGAGGCCTTCCGTCGAAGCTGTTCCGATCGGCCCCCTGCGCTGCGCTGCGGGAGCCTTCCCACAATGGGGTTCAATCCATCGCTTCACATCAGAGATTGCGGATCGGCACCGGGTCTATGGCATCGGCCGGGGTGAAACCGAAGACGCGGCCATAGAAGTCCAGTTCGGCCTCCAGGGCGCGGCGGATGTTGGGGGCCTGGCGGAACCCGTGCTGCTCGCCTTCGAAGGCCACGTAGGCCACGGGCAGGCCCTTGGCTTCCAGCGCAGCGACCATGGCTTCGGCCTGGGCCGGCGGGACGATACGGTCCTCGAGGCCCTGCAGGAAGATCACCGGGCAGGCCAGCTGATCCACGTGGTGGATGGGGGAGCGGGCCCGGTAGACGTCCATGGCCTCGGGGTAGGGGCCCACGAGGCTGTCCAGATAGCGGGACTCGAACTTGTGGGTGTCCTGGGCCAGGGCCTCGAGGTCGCCGATGCCGTAGAGGCTGGCGCCGGCGCTGAAGAGATCGTGGAAGGTCAGGGCTGCCAGGGTGGTGAAGCCGCCGGCGCTGGAGCCCCGGATGGCGAGGCGCTCGGGGTCCACGGCACCGCGTCGCACCAGGAAGCGGGCACCGGCCACGCAATCCTCCACGTCGACGATGCCCCAGGCGCCCTTGAGCTTGTCCCGATAGGCGCGGCCGTAGCCGGTGCTGCCCCGGTAGTTGACGTCGAGGACGGCGAAGCCCCGGGAAGTCCAGAACTGCACCTTGAGATTGAGCACCGGCGCCGTGGACGCGGTGGGGCCGCCGTGGCTCATGACCAGCAGCGGCGGCCGTTCGTCTGACGGTCCGTCGAAGGCGCGGTGGGTGGGCTGGTAGAAGTAGGCGTGGGCGGAGTCGCCCTGGCCGTCCGGGCCACTGGGGTAGTGCAGGGCTTCCGGCGCGGCAATGTCGGCCGTCGTCAAGTTCAGTTCGCTGGAGCGGCGGATGATCTCGTAGCGGCCGCCGTCCACCTCGAAGCGCACCAGTTCGGCGAAGCGGTCCGGTCCGGCGCCGATGAACACCAGATCGTGGTCGTCGCTGACGATACTGCTGAGCTGCGTCCAGGGAAGGTGCAGCTCCTCCAGGGCGCCACTGTGGAGGGCGAGCAGGCCGAGCTGGTCACCTTCCGGTGCTTGCCAGGTGCAGGCCAGGCGGCCGTCGTGGCATTCGGTGAACGTGCGCATGCCGAACTGCCACAGCGGCAGGCCGAAGTCCGCTGCGTGGGGCCGCAGCGGACGGCGAGGGCCGGGGGCGATGCGTTCCAGATTCCACCAGCCGCTGCGGTCTGAGATGGCGATGAGACTGCCGTCGTGGGTGAACTCCGGCTGGAAGATGGACTCAGTGGCACTGCCGGCGAGGGCTTCAGGTGCGACGGGCATCCCGGCCTCATCGAGACGGGCACGCCACAGGGTGGTCCCGTCCCAGGGCATGGCCGGATGGTCCCAGCTCAGCCAGACCAGGGTCCGGCCGTCAGGGGACAGCCTCGGGGAGGCAAAGAAGTCGTGTCCGGCGGCCAGTTCCACCGCAGCGGCCTGCCCAGGCTCGGCACCCAAGTCCACCGCGGCAATGAAGTTGCGCGGCTCGCTGCCGTCCTGATCCTCCTCGGCCACCACGATCAGGCGGTTGCGGGCTCGGTCCACGACCAGATCCGCGTAGCGCCGCCCATCGGCCGGCGTCACGGCCACCGGCGTCACATCGGGGCTGACGTCATCGGCGGTCAGATCCGGGTTGCCGTTGTCTGCCAGGTTGACGGCGTAGTTGACGGCATAGATGCGCTGGTCGCTGAAGTTGACGAAGTAGAGCCTGTCACCGGCCACGGCGTAGCAGATGCCGCCGTACTCATGGACGCGGCTGCGGGCGCTGAACGGTGGCGGCAGGCAGTCGCTGATGACCCCACTGCGGTCACGGCGGACGATGACCGTACGTCCGGCTTCCGCCGGGCGGGCTTCCATCCAATAGATGCTGCCGTCGACGAGGGTCGGAAAGGCGAGCCCCAGGGCTCCCTTCAGCAGATCCTCGGTGGCGATGGGCGAACGCCAGGTGCCGTAGGGGGCCGTGGTGCGCGTCATGCGGGTCTCCGTTGCAGTGGATGGGTCAAGGCAGCTGCCGCGCCACGTCCTGGGGAATGCCCGGAGGCAGCAGTTCGTCGCGGCTGTGCACCAGCGCCCAGCGTTCGTGGTCGCGCCAGGCACCGGCAATGAACAGATAGGCGGGCGAGAACCCTTCGCGGCGAAAGCCGAGGCGGCGGACCAGAGCAATGGACGCGGCATTCCCGGGCTGAATGTTGGCCTCCAGCCGGTGCAGACCAAGCTGGTCCACGGCGATGCGGATGACCTGGGCGAGCCCCTCGCTCACCAGACCCCGGCCATTGAAGCCGGCGCCGGCATAGTAGCCGAGATAGGCCGAGAGGAAGGCGCCATGGACGATGTTGTTGAGGTTGATGACAGCGGCGATGCGGTGATCCTCACGCTGACAGACCAGGAATCCGTGGTGATCGCTGCGTGCCATGCGCTGCAGATACTGCTGGTAGCCGGCCGCTGTCAGCGGCGGCTGGATCCAGGGATGGTGCAGTTTGCGGGAGGCATGCATGAGTTCGAGAAACTCGGGCTGGTCGACAGCGGTGGGATGGCGCAGGTAGACCCGGGATTCGGCGATTTCCAGGGTCTGGGGTACGGTGGCGGCCCTGCGGGCGGCCTCCTGATCCGGCGTCGCGGTCATGGCTGCGCGCACTCCGCGGACGGCCGCCTGGGCCAGAGGACGTAGCCCACGCCGCGGTCCTGCAGCCAGGCCCTGAGGAAGGCATTGCGATCATAGTGGTGCACCACGCTTTCGGCGTCGGCGCCGGCGGGGTCGTTCACGGTCACGGTGTCGGCGCCGAGTCCACGCAGGACCACCAGATGGCCGCTGCTTCGAGGCAGGGGTGCGCCGATGAGCTGCTCCGCTTCGAAACGGATGGAGGCGACGATGGGGTAGCCCGCCACCAGCAGCCGCGCCGCATCCTCGGCAGCGTCGAAACTGCGCACGACGCCGCTGGCACCGGCGCGCCAGGCCGCGGCGAGGTTGGCCGGCCAGATGCCGAACATGCCGTGCTGGGGCTGGAAGCTGTCCCGGGCGAAGGCCTCCGGGTCGCGGTGGATGCCGAGGCTGGCCAGCACCATGGCGACGCTCAACGGTGAGCAGATCTGGCGGGCGATGGCGGCATCACGGGTCATCTGGGAGAGTGGCGGGACCGCCAGCTCCGGCGTCCAGCTGCCCGGGGCCGCGGGCACTTCGATCTGGCGTTGACGCAGGCTGACCGCCAGCTGCAGGTCCCGGGGGCAGGTTGGGGAGGTCACTTCGATGCCCAGGCGGCAGTCGGTCAGGGTATCGATGGCTTCCAGGCAATCGATGCCGGCCTCGGCCCGTTGGCCGGCGTGGCCGACGGGGCCATGGTGGGCCCGTGGCCAGTCGGCAATGGATTCCGCTCCGGCGCTGACGCCGATGGCCACCAGTTCGGCCACACCGCCGGTACCCCAGGTCAGGCGCATGCGATAGCCGCTGACGTCGTCTTCGCCGAGAATCAGGCTGGGGACGCAGAGGGTACCGCCAGGGAGCTGGCCGAGGATGACTTCTGTGCGCCAGTGGCCCGGGTCGGCAGCGGCCCAGCGCAGAGGGCCGCCATCGCTGCCGTCGACGATGGCAGCGATTCGCGAGCACGGTCCCTGCTCGCCGTGCCAGAGCAGGCGGTGGGTGTCGGACGTGGCGGCTCCGGGCGGCATGGTTGCATCATAGGAGGCGGCGCTGTCGGCGTCGAACCTGAATCGGATGTCCCGGAATTGGAGTGCACATGGCTGGTTCCCGATTGCTGCTGCTCTACGGCACGGTGGGCTGCACCCTCTGCGAGACCGCGCGGGAGATCGCCCTGGCCGAAGCAGCCCGGGCCGGTTTCGCCATCGAGGACGTAGACATCGCTGACGACGAGAGTCTGCTCGAACGCTACGGCGCACTGATTCCGGTGCTGCGCCGCTCCGATCGCAGCAGCGAACTGCGCTGGCCCTTCGATCATCACGCGCTACGGATGCTGCTGCAGGACGATTGATCGGTATCGGTATCGGTATCGGTATCGCTATCGCTATCGCTATCGCTATCGCTATCGCTATCGGTATCGGTATCGGTATCGGTATCGCTATCGGTATCGAACCCGAACCCGAACCCGAACCCGAACCCGAACCCGAACCCGAAACCCGAAACCCGAAACCCGAACCCGATCCCGATCCCGATCCCGATCCCGATCCCGATCCCGATCCCGATTTGGGCGCTGCCAGCCGTCGGGGGCGACAGGCTGTTCGGATGGCTCCAGAGGGCGGCACTCGTTCCACCGGGACCCGAGTGGCTCAGGGCAAGGGCAGACCAAACAGCCGGCAGGCATTAGCGGTGGTGGTGCGGGCGAGTTCCATGGGGTCTTCGTCGCGGCAGGCGGCGAGGGCGGCAAGGACCCAGGGCAGCAGGCCCGGTTCGTTGCGGCGGGATTTCTGGCGCGGGCGGATGGTCCGGGGCAGCAGCCAGGGTGCATCCGTTTCGATCATCAGGCGCTCCGCCGGAATGCGCGGAGCCAGGGCCGCAAGGGTGCCGCCGCGGCGTTCGTCGCAGATCCAGCCGGTGATGCCGATGTGCAATCCGGCCGTCAGCGCCCGGTCGAGATCCCGCTCGCTGCCGGTGAAGCAGTGCAGGACGCCGCCGGTGAGGTCATCCGCCAGGGGAGCGAGCAGGTCGAAGAACCTGCCCTCGGTGTCACGCTCGTGGAGGAACACCGGCTTGCGGTGTTCGGCCGCCAGTTCGAGCTGGGCGATGAACACCGCTTCCTGATCGGGTCGCGGCGAATAGTCGCGGTTGAAATCGAGACCGGTCTCGCCGGCGGCACGCACTTCAGGGTCGGCCAGCAGATCGCCGAGTTCCTGGCGCCAGTGAGCGGGCACGGCGGCTGCCGCGTGGGGATGCACGCCGGCCGTGGCGAACAGCTCGCCGGGATGGGCCGCGGCCAGGGCCAGGGCGCTGTGGGAGTGGGGCAGATCGGTGCCGGTGACCAGCTGGCGGACCACGCCCGCTGCCCGGGCGCGCTCCAGCACCGAAGGCAGATCCTGATCGAACTGGGATGCGGTGAGATTGACGCCGATATCGACGAGATCTGCCCAGCCGAGACCGGCGGGCCTTGGCAGCGCATCGACCATGCTGTCAGCGGAATCCGGCGGCGCCGAGTTGGCGGCGCATCCGCTCGACGCGGTTGCGATTGGCGTTCCAGTCGTACCAGCCGATGCGGGAAGCGGAGCGGACATCGATGCGCGTGCCGTCCTGTTCGCTGTGGAGCAGGAATTCGACGTCGTCGCGGTAGCGGATCCGGGGCGTGATGAACACGGCATGGATGTAGTCGTCGCTGACCGTGACGATCTCCACGCCCTCCTGGCCCCTCAGCCAGAGCATGAGCTTGAGCCGCGCAAGGTTTGGCGATGCGTCGATCTGCAGCGCTTCGATGCGGCGATTGCCGGCGTCGTCGCGGCTGACGACGCAGCTGGGGCGGCCGTCGCAGGCTGCCAGGGCAGTTCTGCCCTCGCCCCCGGCAGGTCTGACTTGGGCGCAGCCGGCGATCAGACCCAGAGCCAGCAGAAGAATCGCGAGTCCGAACAACTGGCGGGACATACCGGGTGCTTCCTGGCCGATGACACCGGTGCATGATGCCCAGCGGCGACTGCTGCTGCAAACGGGTCCGTCAGCGCTCGTGGTCGTGAATGAAGGGCTGCTCGGTACCGAGGCGCTCGCTGTAGATCAGGGCGAAGGCAAGTACGTTCTGGACATAGCCGCGGGTTTCGCGGAAGGGAATGGCCTCGATCCAGACATCGGCCGGAGATGCCGGGCGCCGTGCCAGCCACTGGTCCACACGGCCGGGTCCGGCGTTGTAGGCGGCGGAGGCCAGGATGCGGTTGCGTCCATAACGCTCGTACATCCGCGCCAGATAGCCCGCGCCGATTTCGATGTTCTTGTTGTGGTCGAGCAACTGCCAGGTGTTGGCCAGCGGAATGTTCATCTGTCGTGCGGTGAGCTGGGCCGTGGCGGGCATGACCTGCATGACCCCCAGGGCGCCAGCGTGGGAGCGGGCATCGACCATGAAGGCGCTTTCCTGGCGGGCGATGGCGAACAGCCAGCTCGGTTCCAGCTGGCGCAGGCGGGCATTGGCCTGCATGGGTTCGGCGAAGGCCAGGGGGAAACGCAGATCGAGGTGGTTCCATTCCCGGGCCGCGATGGTGGCCTGGATGGATTCGCTGTGCCAGCCCTGGCGCCGGGCCAGTTCGGCTAAGGCCAGCAGGCCGCGGGTGTCGAGTCGCCCGCGCAGCCAGCTGAGTTCGCGGCGGGCGTCCAGACGCTCGTCCATGGCGTAGAGTTCCCGGGCACGCTTGATGGCCGGCTGCTGGGCAACAGCTTCGATCTCCGCAGCCGTGAGGTCGAGGGTTTCGGCCTGCATGTTCACCGGCTGGCCGAGGCGGTCGGCGGCCATGAAGCCGTAGTAGTTGCGCTGCTGGGCCACCGCAGCAAACAGGGCGCGGGAAGCATCCGGGGGCAGGGCCCTCGGTGGCGGTGCTGCGCCGTTGTGCGCAGCGTAGATCGCTTCGCTGGCCCGGGCCTGCCAATACATCCAGCCCGCACGTTCACGCTCCACCGGGGGCAGCCGTTCGATCCAGATCAGGACCTCGTCCCAGTCTTCGCCGGCAATGGCGCGGCGGGTGAGTTCCTCCACCAGGGTCGCGTCCACCTCGCCGGTGACGCCGTCGGGCGGCCAGCTGCTGCTGAAGTTCTCGGGCAGCAGGTCGCGGCGGATGCGCCAGCGCAGGATCTCTTCGGCAATCTGCTGCTGCGCCTGGGCATCGAGCTCGACCCGGCTCGACCAGGTCCGCCAGGCGGTTTCCGCGGCTTGGGGATCCTGTCGCGCCAGGCGTTTGACGACGTGGGCCACGACCTCGGCGCGCCGGGCCGGCTCCCCGGGCAGGCTGGCGAGACCGTTGAGGCGCTGGGGCTGCCGATGCAGGGCAATGAACTCCTGTGCCAGTCGTTCGCTGGCCGGATCCAGGTAGCGCAGCAGGTAACCGGCCAGGGTCGGTCGATTGGCAGCCAGGACCAGGGTGATGCGCTCCCAGGCCAGGGCGTCGGTGAGGCCGCCGGCCCGGCGCCAGGCATCGAACAGGGGGTCGCAGACATCCGGCCGTGACTCGCTGGCGACCCACATGCGCGCCGCGCCGGCGAGAGCGCCTGCGCGGTCGCCGGTCTCGTAGAGGGAGCGGTAGTAGCGGCATTGCAGGGTGGCGCTGGTGGCGACCCTGGGATCGAAGTGCTGCCGGTAAAGATCCCATTGGCCCCGGCGGGCGAGGTTGTCGAGCCAGTGGTTCAGGATCGAGTTGGCCAGGTGGCTGTCGGCGAAGCGCTCCCGGAAGGCTATGACCTCCGCGGGCTCGGTATTCGAGATGTAGCGCAGCAGGCGGGCGTAGTGCAGATAAGGCAGCAGTGGATAGTCTTCGAGGCGTTCGAGTTTGCTTTCGAAGGCACGCAGACGGACGGCGTAGAGGTCGGCCAGGGCTTCCCGGTACAGGGCGCGCTCGGCACTACGGTCGAGGGGCTCAGCGGCCGCTCCATGGACTTCCCCTGCCAAGGCGGCAACCCAGATCGCACACAGCAGCATGAACCCATGTGCACCATGCACCGTGGAGCGACGCCCCGGAGCGCGCTGGGTGGCCAAGACTGCCTGACTGCTCGGCAAAGACCGGCTCCGATGAAAGTTCGATGCCGCCGCGATGGCGGTGGATCACTCCGACATGCCGACCCGCACCGCCAGCACGTCACACTTGGCGCCGTGGAGCACGCTGTTGGCGGTGGAGCCTAACAGCAGTGCGAGGCCGTGGCGGCCGTGGGAGCCGACCACGATGAGATCCACGTCCTTGCATTCCGATACCCGGTGGATCTCGGTTTCGGGGCGCCCGAAAATCAGATACTGACGCTCGGCAGGGATCCCGAGCCCTGCGGCAAAATCCGCCAGCTGCGCCTTGGCCTGATCGTGGATCTGATCCTGCACCGAGGACAGATCCATGGGGATGTCACCGCCATAGGCAACGCTCAGCGGTTCGATGACGTGAATGACGCTGAGGTCGGCACCGAAGACCTTGGCCAGAGCGACCGCCTGTTCGGCCACCTGATTGGACTCCTCGGTCAGATCGATGGCCAGCAGCAGGTGACGGTAGCCCGGCATGTTCCAGCCTCCAGCCGCGGGATGCGCGTTTGGAGGAACATTACACACAGTGCCTGAGGGGCACAACACGGCCGCGAAGGCGGCCCGCGGGAGCTCGCAAATCCGCTGTCAGGCAGGTATCGAGCGGGCAGCCGGGATAGGGCGTATGCTCCCCATCGCGGTCAGGAGTCCACATGAGCATCACCGTCATCATCATCATCGCCTTTACCATCGCCCTGGTGGTGGGGCCGCTGATGTGGCTGCGGCCCACGCCGCGGGATCGTCAGCTCGAGCGTCTGCGCGGCCATGCCCGCAAGCGTGGGCTGAACATCAGTATCCG
This sequence comes from Gammaproteobacteria bacterium, assembly GCA_020832085.1. Taxonomy (GTDB): domain Bacteria; phylum Pseudomonadota; class Gammaproteobacteria; order Pseudomonadales; family Azotimanducaceae; genus SLTB01. The sequence goes on from JAFIFJ010000138.1 coordinate 12,628, forward strand.
GGAGATTCCTGATCCCGACCCCCGGCCCCAGGATCGGGTGTCCAGCGGCGGCAAGGTGCTGCAGCCCAGCCTCAACGTGGCGCTCTATCAGCTGCCCCTGCGGTTGCCCGGCAGGGTCGAGGGCAGGCATGCGCCGGACTGGGAAGTGATCCGCCTGCGGCACGATGTGCGCAGTGACGTGGAGGATGAGGTCTCTGCCGGTCTGCTTTCAGGGTGGCGTTTCAGCCGTCCCGGGCTGCCCCTGATCGAGGGCGTGGTCGGCCGGCTGTCCGAGTTGCTGGCCGGGGCGCCACGGGGCACCGCCAAGGTGGAAGGGGATGCCAGCACCGTGGGCCTGTACTGGCACGAGCGCGGTGCCGAAGCCGAAGTGGATGCCATTGCCGACCTGCTGGAGGCTTTGCGCCTGCTGCAGATCGAAGTCAGCGAGGCAGCGGCCAGGGAGGAGGCCCTTCAGCGCCGCCTGGCGGAGGACCCCGAGGCCTGAGGCGGCGCGGACCTGCCGCCCGCCGGCTTTGCCACAATTCCTTTGACCGGCTCCCGGCTTTGCTGCTATTCGTGAAAAAGGACCAGGAAGCAGCGGTGGCTTGCATGGCAGGCTCCAGCGTCCCATGGCGGCCCCTGTCCATCGCTCGCCACATTCATGATTGTCACGGTTTTCCTCCCTGCAGGAGGAGGCCAGCGCCCAAGAGGATTCATGGCCAAGTCGCTAGTCATCGTCGAGTCGCCCGCCAAGGCGAAGACCATCAACCGCTACCTGGGTAACGATTTCATCGTCAAGTCCAGCGTCGGTCATATCCGCGATCTGCCCACCAGCGGCAGCGGACCCGCCGCGGATCCCAAGGCGCGGGCCCAGGAAGCCGCTCGCACCCGCAAGATGGATCCGAAGGAGAAAGCGGCACACAAGCAGCGCAAGCAGCAGCAGCAGCTCGTCGCCCGCATGGGCGTGGATCCGGACCACGGCTGGGAGGCCAACTACGAGATCCTGCCGGGCAAGGAGAAGGTGGTTCGGGAACTGCGGCAGGCGGCCGAGAAGGCCGACACCGTCTATCTGGCCACTGACCTCGATCGCGAGGGGGAAGCCATCGCCTGGCACCTGCGCGAGGCCATCGGTGGCGATGCCAGCCGCTACAAGCGGGTGGTGTTCAACGAAATCACCCGCAAGGCCATCCAGGAGGCCTTTGCCGAGCCTGGGGAAGTGGACACCGACCGGGTCAACGCCCAGCAGGCCCGGCGCTTCCTCGACCGGGTGGTGGGCTACATGCTCTCGCCGCTGCTGTGGCAGAAGGTGGCACGGGGCCTCTCCGCCGGCCGCGTCCAGTCGGTGGCGGTGCGGCTGCTGGTAGAGCGGGAGCGGGAAATTCGCGCCTTCGTGCCCGAAGAATACTGGGAAGTGTTCGCCAATCTGGCCAGGGAAGGGACCGTGGGCGAGGTGGTCCGGGCACGCTTCCAGGTGGTGAAGGAGAAGGGCGAGAACTTCCGTCCCGGTGACAAGGCCACCACGGACGCAGCCCTGGCCAGGCTCGATGCCAGCAGCTACGAGGTGAGCAACCGGGAGGACAAACCCACCAGCACGCGGCCTGGGGCCCCGTTCATCACATCGACGCTGCAGCAGGCCGCCAGCACCCGGCTCGGCTTCTCCGTGAAGAAGACCATGACCCTGGCCCAGCGCCTCTACGAGGCGGGTTACATCACCTACATGCGGACGGATTCCACCAACCTGTCCCAGGATGCAGTGGAGGCCTGCCGCTCCCTGATCCGCAAGGACTACGGCGAGCTCTATCTGCCGGAGACCCCCAATCTCTATGCCAGCCGGGAAAAGGCCCAGGAGGCTCACGAGGCCATCCGGCCCTCCGACGTCAACGTCCGCATGGAGCGTCTGTCGGACATGGACCGGGATGCGGTGCGGCTCTACGAGTTGATCTGGCGGCAGTTCGTGGCCTGTCAGATGCCCCGGGCCGAGTACACCAGCACCACCATCACCGTCACTGCGGGCGATTTCGAACTCAAACTGCGCGGCCGCATCCTGCGCTTCGACGGCTATACCCGGGTGCAACCGCCGGCCAGCCGCAGCGACGATGACCAGGAAGTCCCGGACCTGCAGATGGGCGAGGCGCTGCGCCTGCTCAAGCTCGACCCCTTCCAGCACTTCACCAAGCCGCCGCCGCGCTACGGCGAGGCCAGTCTGGTGCGGGAGCTCGAAAAGCGCGGCATCGGCCGTCCGTCCACCTATGCCAGCATCATTTCCACCATTCAGGAGCGTGGCTATGTGTCGCTGCGCAACCGGCGCTTTTACGCCGAGAAGGTGGGCGATGTGGTGACGGACAGGCTGCTGGAGAATTTCGATAACCTGCTCGACTACGACTTCACGGCGAAGATGGAAGAGCGCCTGGACACCGTCGCCAAGGGCGAACTGAACTGGAAGACGGTGCTCGATGAGTTCTATGAGGATTTCCGGGGCAAGCTCGATGCTGCGGCGAAGCCGGAAGGCGGCATGCGTCCCAACGCGCCCACCAACACGGACATCGACTGTCCGGCCTGTGGCCGCAAGATGCAGCTGCGTACGGCCAGCACCGGCGTGTTCCTCGGCTGTTCAGGCTATGGGCTGCCGCCCAAGGAACGCTGCACGCAGACCCTGAACCTGATTCCAGGCGAAGAAGCGGTGGACCTCGACGCCGACGAGGAAAGTGAATCCAAGGCCCTGCGGCGCAAGCGCCGCTGCCCGAAGTGCAGCACGTCCATGGAAAGTTATCTGCTCGACGAGAAGCGCAAGCTGCACGTTTGCGGCAACAATCCGGACTGCGACGGCTTCGAGGTGGAACTCGGCGAGTTCCGGATCAAGGGCTATGAGGGGCCCACTCTCGACTGCGACAAGTGCGGTGCCGAGATGCAGCTGAAGTCCGGACGCTTCGGCAAGTACTTCGGCTGCACCGAGTGCAAGAACACCCGCAAACTGCTGCGTAGCGGCCAGCCGGCGCCGCCGAAGATGGATCCGGTGCCCATGCCGGAACTGGCCTGTGAGAAGGTGGACGACACCTACGTGCTGCGGGATGGTGCGGCAGGGCTGTTTCTGGCGGCGAGCAAGTTTCCGAAGAATCGCGAAACCCGGGCGCCGCTGGTCAGGGAGCTGAAGCCGCACAAGGAGGAAATCGATCCCAAGTGGCACTTCGTGCTCGAGGCGCCCGAGACGGATCCGGACGGTAATCCCACCGTGCTGCGCTGGAGTCGCAAACTCAACGAGCAGTACGTGATGACCGAGAAGGAGGGCAAGCCTACTGGCTGGCGGGCGGTCTACGCAGACGGCCGCTGGCAGGAGGCGGATGCCGACGTGACGCGTAAAGGGGGGCGCAAGAAGGCCGGCAAGGCGAAGAAGAAGGTCGCGGGCAGCAAAGCCGCCGGAGCCCGACATTGATGCCGTGGGGAGTGCCGGGGGGAGTGCCGTGGAAGGATGCAATCCGATGACAGAGCAACAGCTCGAACTGCTGCAACTGGAGAATGGCGACGTGGTGCTGAAGCGGCCGGCTCAGGGGCGGGCGGATGATGCCGAGCCCCTGGTACGGCTGCGGTTTGCGCCTGAACTTCTGCACATGCTCGGCGACGACCTGCTGGAAGTGGCCCATGCCATGATGGAAGCCGCGGCGGATGCCGTCGGTGACCTGCAGCAGGCCGCCTCCGGCGACGACACCGAGCACGACGGCTGGGAGCTCATTTCAGGCAACCGCGGCCCGACGCTGCACTGAGCTGCAAAGTCCCGCTGCCGCGAGAAACGCTGAATTCAGGCGTAGCCTTCAGATCTCCCGGCGGATGACGCCCACACCCAGCCCTTCGATGGCGAAAGCCATCTGGCGCAGGTCGACTTCGATGGGGGCAAAGTCCGGGTTCTCGGCCAGCAGGGTGACGCGATGACGGCTGCGGCCGTCCCGCTGCAGGCGTTTAACCGTGACCTCGTCCTCCACTCTGGCCACCACGATCTGCCCGTTCTCTGCGGTCTGGGCGCGGTGCACGGCGAGCAGGTCGCCATCCATGATGCCCACGTCGCGCATGCTCTCTCCCTGCACCCGCAGCAGGTAGTCGGCACGGGGCCTGAAGAAGCCGGCAGGAACCTCACAGTGATCCTCCACGTTCTCCATGGCCAGGATGGGCTGCCCGGCCGCCACCCGCCCGACGATGGGCAATCCGGTGCCCTCAGGCAGGCGGATGCCGCGGGACGTGCCGGGGACCATTTCGATGGCGCCTTTGCGGGCCAGGGCCCGCAGGTGTTCCTCGGCGGCGTTGGCGGAGCGGAAGCCGAGCTCCTTGGCGATGTCGGCCCGGGTGGGCGGATAGCCGGTGTCTTCGATGTGACGGCGGATCAGGTCGAGGACCTGAGCCTGACGGGCGGTGAGCTGTTCCATGGCATGCACTCGCTTTTCGTACAGTGCTGAAATTATATCCAGTTCCGGGGCGGGTGCAAGCCCGTCCGCAGACGTGGAAGGGCGATCGCCGCAAGCATGGTGGCCCCATCGGCATGCTGGCAAGGTGCCACCAGCTGGGAAATGGGCGCCTGCCGCGCTAGCCTGCTTCCCTCATCAGCCGACGATCGAGTGCGTGTCCTATGCGTTGTGCCTGGTCAGCATCCCCGTTGCTCTTCACCCTCTTCCTGCTGCTGATCGGGCCGGGCACGGCTGCGGCTCGTGAACAACTCGAAGCGGTTCTCGCCGACCCGGCCGCCAGCGCCGAAGCCAGAGGCTTGGCCGTGGCGGAGGCCGCGCGGCGGGTGGATGCGGGCTACGGCGACGAACTGGTGGCGGTGCGCATGGTGCTGCACGATGCCCGCGGCTCGAGCAGCGAGCGCGCCATCCGCATTGCCACCCTGGAAGGCGTGGAGGAAGGGGATCGCAGCCTGATTCTGTTTGATGCGCCGCGCGATCAGCGCGGGACCGCTCTGCTGACCTGGAACCATGCCCAGCGCGAGGACGATCAGTGGCTTTACCTGCCGTCACTGCGGCGGGCGAAAAAGATTGCCGCCCGCAATCGCTCCGGCCCTTTCGCCGGCAGCGAGTTCGCCTTCGAAGATCTCACGGCGGAGGAGACCAGCAACTATCGCTGGCGATTCGTCGGCGAGGTGTCCTGCGGTGAGGGCCGCTGCTACGAGGTCGAGCGGTTTCCGGTGGAGTCCTGGAGCGGGTACAGCCGGCAGCAGGTGTTCTACGACACGGCCACCTTGCGCATCGAGCGCATCGAGTATTTCGATCGTCGCGGCGACGCCCTGAAGACGTTTGTGGCGGGCGACTGGTCGCTGCATGACGACCGCCATTGGCGTGCCGGCTACATGGACATGCGCAACCATCAGACCGGTCGCCGCACTGAGCTGCTCTGGTCCGACCACAGCTTCGGCAATGGTCTGGGTGCGGACGATTTCAGCACGGCTGCCTTGCAGCGGCTGAATTGAGTCTGAGCGGGCCCCCGATGCGATGCGGCCTGGCGCGCCCTTTGCTCGGGCTCCTGCTTCTGCTCTCGACCTTGCTGGGAGCAGAGGGGGCGCAGGCCCAGGCGGTGAGCAACCCCTTTGCCGGTAGCGCGGGTCCCCGGACCGAGTTCGATGCCAGCGTGGCGCTGCAGCTGCGGGGGTTTCCGCGCCGCGGTGAACTCGGCCAGGATCGCCTGCAGCCATCGGCGGCCGTGGAGTTCACCCTGCGCCGGGACTGGAATGCGGGTGCCGACAGCCTGACCCTGTCACCGTTCTACCGCTTCGATCCGGAGGACGGCCAGCGCCGCCGCGGAGATCTGCGGGAGGCGTTCTACAGCCACGTGGGCAGCGGCTTCGAGATCCATGCCGGGCTGCGGCGGGTGTTCTGGGGCCAGACCGAGTCGAAGCGCCTGGTGGACGTGCTCAACCAGGTCGATCTCGTGGAGAACGTGGACGAGGAGGACCGGCTCGGGCAGCCCATGCTGAGCCTGACGCTGCTGCGGGACTGGGGCGTGCTCGAGGCCTACTTACTGCCCGGCTTCCGGGAGCGGACCTTCGCTTCCACCGATGGTCGGTTGACCGGGCCCTTCGCCATCGACGAGGCCCGCAGCGGCATTCGCCGGGTGGCCAAGGGCCGGGTGGACTGGGCGCTGCGCTACAGCCACCTGATCGGCGACGTAGAGCTGGGGCTGTCCTGGTTCGAGGGCACGAACCGGGAGCCGGATTTCGCCGTCGTCGGACCGGTGGAGCAGGGGGTGCCGATCCGCCTGCGGCCCGAGTACGGTGCCATGTCCCAGTTTGGTCTGGACGCGGCCCTCATTCGCGGTGACTGGGCATTCAAGCTCGAGGCACTGCGTCGTGGCGGTGATGCCCCCAGCCACAGCGCCGTCGTCCTGGGGTTCGAGCGCACCCTGGTCGGGGCCCTGGGACGCGCGGATCTGGGGCTTCTGCTCGAGTACCTCTTCGACGACCGTGGGCGGCGCACACCGCTTCTGGCCTACGCCAACGATGTCTTCGCTGGTCTTCGTATCGGCTTCAATGATCTGGCCGATTCAGAACTGCTCGCAGGAGTGATCGTGGATCATCGCAGTGGCCGTCAGGTGTGGTCGCTCGAAGCCAGCACCCGCATCGGCCGTCACTGGCGCCTGTCGGCTCAGGCGCGGGCCTTCGCCGGCGTCCAGGCGCTGCGGGCTGGGGATCTCACGGGCCTGCTCGAACCAGGGCGGCAGTGGGGCGCCCTGGTACGGGATGACTACCTGGAGCTGGAGTTGACCCGCTTCTTTTGAGCGTGGGCCAGTCTTCACCCAAAGCGTGTATCCTTGCGCCCGCTCGAAAATGTCTTCCTGGGGGCTCTGCGTGGAAAACATCACCGCTGATCTGGGAACCTGGATCCGGCAATACCAGGACCTGATCGAGGTCTTCGTCCTGGTCTTCCTGACCCTGCTGGCGTCCTGGATTGCTGGCCGGGTGCTCGATAGCCTCGAAAAGCGTTTTGCGGCCACCAAGAACGTCTACGACGACGCTGTCCTGTTCGCGGCGCGCAAGCCGCTGGTGTGGCTGATCCTGCTGCTGGGCCTTTCTCACGCCGCGGAGATCGCCGGCAGCGATGCGGAGGTGGAACTGTTCGAATTGATCGCGCCCCTGCGTACTCTGGGCGTGATTGTGCTGGTGGCGATGTTTGCCTGGCGTGCTGTGCGCTTTGTCGAAGAGCGGGTCATCAGCCCGGAGTTCAGCGAGCAGCCGGTAGATGCCACCACGGCCACCGCCATTGGTAAACTGCTGCGGCTGTCGATTCTGATCACCGCAGTGATCACGGCAGCCCAGACCCTGGGGTTCTCCATTGCCGGCCTGCTGGCCATGGGTGGCGTGGGCGGCATTGCCATCGGCTTCGCAGCCCGTGACCTGCTGGCCAACTTCTTCGGTGCGCTGATGATCTACATGGACCGGCCCTTCGCCGTAGGAGAGTGGATACGCTCGCCGGATCGGAACATCGAAGGTACGGTGGAGGAGATCGGCTGGCGGCTGACCCGCATCCGCACCTTCGATCGCCGACCGCTCTATGTACCCAATGCCATCTTCACGCAGATCGCCCTGGAGAATCCGGGGCGGATGAGCAACCGGCGCATCTTCGAGACCGTGGGCGTGCGCTATACGGACGTCGGCGTGCTGCCGAAAATTCTCGAGGATGTGCGCAGCATGCTCAGCGAGCATCCGGACATCGCCCAGGATCGCATTCTGATGGTGAATTTCGACAGCTTCGGCGCCTCGTCGCTGGACTTCATGGTCTACGCCTTCACCAAGACCACGGTGTGGACGGAATTCCACGTGGTCAAGGAGGATGTGCTGTTCAAGATCGCAGCCATCATTGCCGGGCATGGTGGCGAAATCGCCTTCCCGACGCGTACGCTGCACGTCGATTCGATGCCCGTGGAAGACAGACCCGCCACGGTCGAGGCGACCCAAACCTCCGAGCAAGGGGAGAAGCCAGCTTGAGCCGTGACATCTATCATGAGTACCTGCAGGTCCTCGACCATGCCGAGTGCCTGTTCTCAGCCGAACGGGTAGCCAAGGCCGTGGCCGATCTGGCGCGGGCGGTGAGCATCGATTTTGCGGATCGGGATCCGCTGGTGTTGTGCGTGATGACCGGCGGGCTTCGCTTCTGCTCGGACCTGATCGGTCATCTGGACTTTCCGCTGGAGCTGGACTACGTGCACTTGAGCCGCTACCGGGACCGCACCGAGGGCGGTGACCTGAACTGGCTGCGCCACCCGGCGGATGGCCTGCGCGGCCGTCATCTGCTGGTGGTGGACGACATCCTCGATCGCGGCATCACCCTGGCCTCGGTGCGGCAGCATTGCGTCGATGCCGGCGCGCTGTCGGTGGCCACGGCGGTGCTGGTGGACAAGCAGCTGCCGGCACGGGTGGTGGACAGCGAGTACGCGGCCATTCACGCGCCTGATCGCTACCTGTTCGGTGAAGGTATGGATTTCAAGGGCTACGGGCGCAACCTGCGGGGCATTTACGCCATCGCGGATCAACACCTGTAACCACCCAGGACGGAGGCAGTATGGGCCGGATGGCGATCATCGCAGGAACGGGTTTCGATCAGCTCGACGAGCTGCTCCTCGAAGACGAAATCACCGCAACCACACCCTGGGGAGCGCCCGCCGCTCCGGTGCAGCGGGGACAGCTTGGCGCCGCACCGGTGCTGTTTCTGTCCCGGCACGGGCACCAGCACCAGTTTGCCCCCCACGCGGTGAACTACCGGGCCAATCTGCAGGCCCTCAAGGATGCCGGGGCCACGGGCATTCTGGCGGTGTATACGGTAGGCGGCATCGATACCGGTCTGCTGCCCGGCAGCCTGGTGGTGCCTCATGACCTCATCGATTACACCTGGGGGCGGGAATCGAGCTTCTCCACCGAGGGTAACGTCATTCATGTGGATATGACCGAACCCTTCGATGGGGGATTGCGCAAGCGATTGCTTGCCGCCGGCCGCGAAGTGGTGGGCGCAGACGAACCGCCGGTGGTGGATGGTGGCGTCTACGCCTGCTGTCAGGGGCCGCGTCTGGAGACGCCTGCCGAAGTGGATCGCCTGGAGCGGGATGGCTGCACGGTGGTGGGCATGACGGGCATGCCCGAAGCGGCACTGGCCCGGGAACTCGATCTGCCCATCGCGGCCATCGCCATGGTGGTGAATCCGGCAGCCGGCCGCGGCGGCATCTCCCTGGACGCCATGGCCAAGGTGGCCGCCGCCGGCCGGGAGCGCATCATCCGGATCCTGGCGGCTGCGGTGCGGTGATGCCAAGCCCCGCGGCCTGTTCCAAACATGGGAGCCTCCGATCGAAGTCGCTGCCGCAGTGAGCGTTTTCACCGCTCGATGCGATAGGGCGTCTCGAACTCGTGCACCTCGGTATCGTCGTCAGAGCTGTCGTCGGCGATGCGATCGATGACGGCGAAGAGGGTCGCTTCGGCCAGCGGCGTCAGGACGGCGTGCCAGGTTCCGGGCAGGTAGTTGACGCCTTCGCCGCCACTGGCGAGGAAGGCGCGTGGCTGGCCAGGACGACCTTCCTCATCCGGGCAGACGATGGCCAGATAGGGATCGGCAGCTAGGGGCATGAAAGCCTGCGAGCCGAGTCGGTGACGCTCCACGAAAGTGAGCTCGAAGGGCAGCTTCCTGGCCACCGAGCGGAACAGGCTCAGACCGAGGCGACCGTCGGCGGCACGCAGCCGCGCCAGATCGTGCCAGCGTCCGCAGCGCTCCTGATTGATGATGCGGTCCGGTTCGCCGCTGGCTGCAATGACGTCACCAAAGGCAGCGAAGGCCGCCGGGTCCAGGGCTTCGATTCGGATCACGCGGGTCATCGGCCGAAGGCTCCCGGCCCCTTCAGTCGGGGGTGGCGATTCACGTCCTTGTACAGCAGATAGCGGAAGCGTCCCGGGCCGCCGGCATAGCAGGACTGGGGACAGAACGCCCGCAGCCACATGTAGTCGCCGGCCTCCACCTCCACCCAATCCCGGTTCAGGCGATACACCGCCTTGCCTTCGAGGACGTAGAGGCCGTGCTCCATGACGTGGGTCTCCTCGAAGGGGATGACGCCGCCGGGTTCGAAGGTGACGATGTTGACGTGCATGTCGTGGCGGAGATCGTCCACGGCCACGAAGCGGCTGGTGAGCCAGGCGCCGTTGGTGTCCGGCATGGGTTCCGGCGTGACGTCCAGGTCGTGACTGATCAGCGGCGGCGGGGCGGCCAGCCCCGGCGCCGCTTCGTAGCACTTGCGGATCCAGTGGAAAACCGCAGGTTGGCCACCCGGGTTGGTCAGGGTCCAGGGACAACCCGGCGGCAGATAGACATAGGCACCGGCGATCAGCGGGTGGCGGTCGCTGCCGAGGTTCAGCTCGGGGTGGCCTGCGACCACGAACAGGACCCCTTCGGCATCGACATCGGGCTCCGGCGTCGGCGAGCCGCCGCCGGGAGCGACCTCCATGATGTAGTGGGAAAAGGTTTCGGCGAAGCCCGACAGGGGACGGGCGATGATCCAGCAGCGGGTGGCTTCCCATCCCGGCAGACGGCTGGTGACGATGTCCGAGAGTACGCCGCGGGGGATCACCGCATAGGCTTCGGTGAACACCGCGCGACCGGTGTGGAGTCGACTCTGGGGCGGCAGACCGCCTTCGGGAACCGCGTAGGAAATCATGGCAACAGCTCCTTGATGCGCAGGGCCGCGATGCGCTCCACCTGTCGGCAGGCTTCGGCGAATTCTATGTCCGTGGCGTGCTCCATGCGCAGGGCGAGCAGAGCGAGAATCGTCGCCTTGTCGTGATCCCGGGCGGCGATGATGAAGGGGAAGCCGTGGCGCGAACGATACTCGGCGTTGGCGGTCTCGAAGGCCGCGAACTCGGCATCGGTGAGGGCATCGAGTCCGGCGGCGGCCTGCTCGCGGGTGGATTCCGGCGTCAGGGCGCGACTGCGGGCCAGCTTTCCGGCCAGGTCCGGATGGGCCTGGAGGATGGCCAGCCGCTCCGCCCTGCTGGCACTGCGAAACGCCTGCACCATGGCCGCATGAAGCCCCTCTGAAGTATCGTTGGCAGGCCCGAGCTCAGCCGCAAAGCAGCGCTCGGCGATCCAGGCGCCGCCTTCGAAGACGCCGCTGAAGCGGGCCAGGAAGGCGGCCTGGTCCAGCTGGCTGGGACGCAGTGCTCCCGGCCGGGGTGGGTGGGCCCTGGCCCAGTGCTCGGCAATGTCGATGCGCCGTGGAAACCACACCCGCTCATGGCTTTGGGCGTGATCGATGAAGCGGGCCAGGGCCGCGCTGCGGCCGGGACGCCCGGCCAGCCGGCAGTGCAGGCCCACGTTGAGCAGCTTCGGCTGTCCGGCCCGGCCTTCGGCGTTGAGAACGTCGAAGGCATCACGCAGGTAGTCGAAGAAATGAGTCCCTGAATTGAAGCCACCGGCGGTGGCGAAGCGCATGTCGTTGCTGTCCAGGGTGTAGGGATTGATGAGGTGGTCGCGACCCTGGTGCTCGATCCAGTAGGGCAGGTCGTCGGCATAGCTGTCCGAGAGGTAGTCGAAGCAGCCGAATTCGGCACCCAGGGCAACGGTGTGCGGGGAACATCGGCCGGTGTACCAGCCCCGTGCTGCCTCGCCCACCACCGCCTGATGCAGGCGCAGAGCCTCGGCCATGGCGCGGCGTTCCGCCTCAACGGTCATGTCCTTGTGCTCGATCCACTTCAGGCCGTGGCAGGCGATCTCCCAGCCCGCCTCGACCATGGCGGCCACCTGGGCCGGGCTGCGGGCCAAGGCCGTGGCGACGCCGAACACGGTGACCGGGATGCCGCAGCCGGTGAACAGTCGATGCAGGCGCCAGAAACCGGCGCGGGCGCCGTAGTCGTAGAGGGATTCCATGTTCCAGTGGCGCTGTCCCGGCCAGGGCTCGGCGCCGACGATCTCGCTCAAGAAGGCCTCAGAGCTGGCGTCGCCGTGCAGCAGACTGCGCTCGCCCCCCTCCTCGTAGTTGAGCACGAACTGCACGGCAATGCGGGCGTGGTCGGGCCAGGGGTCCGGGGGAGGGTGGGCACCGTAGCCGTGAAGGTCGCGAGGGTAGCGGTTCATTTGGGCAGACCTTTGCAGGAGAGGAGCCAGGGGCTGGGACTGCGGCGCTTCGACCGGGCGTGCGACTTGCATCGCGTCGGGTTAACGTCAGCATGTCTGCCAGCGAGGAAACCATGACCCGAGGCTATCTCACCACTCACGTCCTCGATACCGCCCGGGGGCGGCCGGCGGCGGACCTGACGCTGCACCTCTACCGGCTCGTGGACACAGGGCGGGAGCATCTGGCCACGGTAGTCACCAACGCCGATGGCCGCTGCAACGATCCGATCCTGGCCGGTGAGGCCTTCGAGGTCGGTCGCTATGAACTGGAGTTCGAGGTGGGCGCCTGGCTGGCAGCCGGCGGGCGCGCCGAAGGCAGCCCGGTCTTCCTGGACGTGGTGCCCATACGTTTCGGGATTGGGGATGCTTCGGCCCACTATCACGTACCGCTGCTCCTTTCGCCTTACGGTTACACGACCTATCGGGGCAGTTGAAAACATCGCCCGCACTGCGGGCTCCCACCATGGGCGGGCAGCGGCTCCGGTCGTGTGGCTGCACCTGACCACTGCGTTGCGCTGCAGCCAGGACAGTGCCAGCAAGGACAGTGCCAGCTGGCCCGTATCCTGCTTCGTCGGTGGCGCTGACCGTACCTTGGGGAGACGTTCGTGATCGACACAGTCCTGCTGCTGGAGTGGGCTGAACTGGCGCTGCGGTGGCTGCATGTGATCACCGCCGTGGCCTGGATCGGTTCCTCCTTCTATTTCATTGCGCTGGATCTCGGACTGCGCCGGCCGGGGACGCTCCCGGACGGGGTGGCCGGTGAACAGTGGCAGGTCCATGGCGGGGGCTTCTACCACCTGCAGAAGTACAGCGTGGCGCCGGCAGCCCTGCCGGAACGGCTGGTCTGGTTCAAGTGGGAGAGCTACAGCACCTGGCTGTCGGGGTTTGCGCTGCTGATCCTGGTCTACTACGTGGGGGCAGAGTTCTACCTCATCGATCATGCCCGTCGGCCGCTGTCGCCGACGATCGCCATCATCATCTCGTTAGGATCCCTGGGCGTCGGCTGGCTGGTCTACGATCGTCTCTGCAGGAGCGCCCTGGGGCGCCACGACACCGCGCTGATGGTGACCCTGTTCGCGCTGCTGACGGCGGCGGGCTGGGCCTACACGGAACTGTTCACCGGCCGTGCCGCGCTGCTGCATCTCGGTGCGCTCACGGCCACCATCATGTCGGCCAACGTCTTCCTCGTCATCATCCCCAAGCAGAAGATCGTGGTGAGGGAGCTCAAGGCCGGGCGGGCGCCGGATCCCGCCCTGGGCAAGCAGGCAAAACAGCGTTCCACCCACAACAACTATCTGACGCTGCCCGTCATCTTCCTGATGCTGTCGAACCACTACCCGCTGGTGTTCGCCACGCCCTACAACTGGCTCATGGCCAGTCTGGTGTTTCTGATGGGGGTGACGATCCGCCACTTCTTCAACAGCATTCACGCCGGTCGCGGCCGTCCCTGGTGGACCTGGCTGGCCACCGCCTTGCTGTTTGCCGTCATCATCAAGCTGTCATCCCTGCAGCCGCCACCGGAAGCGGGTGGGGAGCTTCCGGTGTCCGCGCTGCGCCATCTGCAGGCCGAGGGCTTCGAAGAGGTGCAGATCACGCTGCTGATGCGTTGCGTCATGTGCCACGGGGATCATGCAGCCTGGCCAGGTCTGAACAGTGCCGCCCGCAGCGTCAAACTCGACACGCCCGAGCGCATCGCGGCCCAGGCCCGGGCCGTCTATCTGCATGCGGGCGTCAGCCACGCCATGCCGCCGGGGAATCGAACCTACATGACCGCTGCGGAGCGGGCGGGCATTGTCACCTGGTATCGGGCTGCAGCGCCTGCAGCAGGCGCGCCTTGATCGAAGGGCCGGGAACCGGTTCGAAGGCGAAGCTCGCGCCGAGGTACCGCGACTGATTGGCAGGCAGGGCGATCCAATCCGAGGTCAGCAGCCGGTAATGCCGACCTTCCTCGGGCTGCGGCCAGACGCCATGCAGGGTATCGCCGCCGCGCTCGGCCAGGGGCCGCTGCTGCTGCGGCGTTGCCCGGTCGATGATGCTGCGCAGGGTGGCGGCGTCCACCTGCACCTGCACAAGACCGTTGTCGAAGCGCAGGAAGCGGTCGAAGCGGTAGCGGCTCACGTCCCCGGCGGGCAGACCGGTGCCGAAAGAGGTGTGGTTGAGGAAGACCGCATCCACCTCAGGATCCTGCTGCAGCTGCCGGCTGGCCCAGCGGGCGGCCGCCGGCAGGGTCATGGCCTCGTCGATCCGGCCCACGGTCCGGCGCTCCGCAGTCGTGAGCGTGGTGTCGCGCAGCTGCTGCACGGCCTCCGCCATGGCCCCATCCTCAGGACCTCGCGCTGCCATGCGCGTCAGGACCACTTCCGGCTCGCCTGCCCTAGCGCTCTCCGAACTGAGGCGGATGGTGGCCAGGGTGAAGTGCTCGGCCCCGGATCCGGAATGGACGTAGGGAATGCCGGCCACGGCGTCTTCGAGCAGCAGGTGATCGTGGGCGCCGAAGAACAGCAGCGGCCGTGGTCCTCGGGCGAGCACCTTGCCGACTTCCAGGTCAGCCTCGAGGCCGGCGTGGCTGGCCAGCACCACGTGTCCGGCAGCGCCGGCCAGGGTCTGCCAATGCTCTGCGATCCAGGCTGCGGGATCAGGCAGCTGCAGGGTCTCCCGCAGCCGCGCAGGCCAGGTGGCGAGCTGATTGGTGGTGACTCCCACCACCCGCAGACTGATGTCACCCAGGGTGACGTCAACACTCGGGCGCGCCACTGGGGAACCGTTGGCAAGAGCCACGTTACCCAGCAGCTCAATGTCGAGGGCGGCGGCCCGACGGACCAGCTCCTCGGGATCGATCAGGTCGAACTCGTGGTTGCCGATGTTGAACACCACCGGTCCGAAGCCGCGCAGCCGTTCGAGCAGTGCCCAGTCGAGCTCGCCGTCGCTGCGGGCGGCCATGGGGTCGCCGGCCTCGAAAAGATCGCCATTGATCAGGATCAGACGTGGCGTCGCCGGATCATCTGCGGCGAGTCGGGTCAGGCTACCGAGCAGGCGCGGATACTGATCGACGGCCGAATGCAGGTCGGCCAAGTGAATGATCTGGAACGCTGCCGGCAAGGCGGCAGGGCGGCATGCGACCAGCGAGATCAGGACCAGGGCGGCCACAACCATGCGGCAGGTGGATGGAATCATGAACTGTTCCCGGTTTGGCGTAGCGCAGCATCGATGACCATGTGTGAAGACTCCAAGGTTACGGTAGCGGAAATTCGCCCGCTCTTGCAGGGTGAGGTCACGCGGCCGCAGACAGCTCCCATGTGGGAGCCTGCTGTGCGGGCGATCGACCCTAGCGCGCGCTCCCGCAGGGCGGCCCTGAAGCGGGCGCACCGTTTTGGGGCGCCAAGGACATGCTTCGGCTGACGGCGGTCCCTAGGATGAGTCGGGATCGGCGGTGCTGCCATGGGGGTATGGTGCGAGCATTGCATGGTGGTCGCCGCATCGTGCCGGGACTGCGCCGACGCTGGGTCGGCGGCAGGGTCTGGTCGGGAGGGTGAGTTGGGATTTCTCGCGCGCTACTTCGAGTTCGAGGCGCTGGGTACGAACCTGCGTACTGAGATGGTGGCCGGGCTCACCACCTTCCTGGCCATGGCCTACATCCTGTTCGTGAACCCGAACATTCTCTCCCTGGCGTCGACGGCGCCGGAACTGGGCATGCCTCGGGACGCGGTGTTCACTGCCACCGCCCTGGCTGCGGCCTTTGGCTGTCTGCTCATGGGCATCCTCGCCCGCTATCCGGTGGCGCTGGCACCGGGCATGGGCCTGAATGCCTTCTTCGCCTACACCGTCGTGCTGGAGATGGGCATTCCCTGGCAGACCGCCCTGTCCGGAACGCTGGTCAGTGGTGTTCTGTTCCTCATTCTCTCCATCTCCGGTCTGCGGGAGCGGGTGGTCAATGCCATTCCCATGGCGCTGAAGCACGCGGTGGCAGCCGGAATCGGACTGTTCATTGCCTTCATCGGCCTGCAGAACGCAGGCATCGTGGTGCGCAACGAGGCCGTGCTGGTATCCCTCGGGCCGCTGGGAGCCCCGCCGACATTGCTGGCCATCTTCGGCCTGGCCGTGACCGCACTGCTGGTGGCGAGGGGTGTGGGCGCCGGCATCTTCTTCGGCATGGTGGCCACGGCTGTGGCCGGGGTAGTGACCGGTGTCATCCCAGCACCTGAGGCCATCGTGGCTCCCGTGCCTGACCTGTCGCCGACCTTCGGTGTGGCTCTGCTGAATCTCGGCAATCTGCTGCAGCCGGAGCTGGCCGTGGTGGTGCTGACCATGCTTTTCGTGGACTTCTTCGATACCACGGGCACTCTGGTGGGCGTGGCCAATCAGGCCGGACTGGTGAAGGAGAATCGCCTGCCCAGAGCGGGGCGCGCGCTTTCCGCTGACGCCATGGCCACCATGTTCAGCGGCCTGGTGGGGACCTCGTCCACCACCGCCTACATCGAATCGGCCTCCGGCGTGGCGGCGGGTGGTCGCAGTGGCTTCACCGCCGTGGTGGTGGGCCTGCTGTTTCTGCTGGCATTGGCCTTCTCGCCCCTGCTTGGCGTGGTGACGGCGGCCGTCACGGCGCCGGCATTGATCCTGGTGGGCGCGCTGATGACCACGTCGCTCAGGCATGTGCCCTTCGAGCGCATCGAGATCGCGCTGCCGGTGTTCATGACCCTGATCATGATGCCGCTGACCTTCAGCATCGCCGAGGGCATCGCAATCGGCTTCATCACCTACGCCATCACCCTGCCTGCTGCCGGACGCATTCGTGAGCTGCACCCGCTGATGGCGGTCCTGGCGCTGGTGTTCCTGGCCTACTTTCTGTTTCTGCACTAATGACCTGTACTGAGGCTTGCCGTGGCTGAGCTTGCGCACGAGAGACCCGATGCCATCCGCTTTCTGCTCAACGGCGAAGCGGTGGCAGTGGCGGGGCTGGCCGCCACCACCACGGTGTTGGAATACCTGCGCGAGCACGCAGGGCTCCTCGGCACCAAGGAAGGCTGTGCGGAAGGCGACTGCGGAGCCTGCACGGTGCTCATGGCAGAGTGGCCCGGCGACGACGCGCCGTTGACGTTCCGCTCCATCAACAGCTGCATTCGCCTGCTGCCCACCATCGATGGCTGCGAGCTTTTGACCGTGGAGGGGCTGGCCGACGCTGATGCCCTGCACCCGGTGCAGCAGGCCATGGTGGAGCATCATGGCTCCCAGTGCGGGTTCTGTACGCCCGGCTTCGTGATGTCGTTGGCAGGGCTTTATCTGCAGACGCCGGACCCTGATCGGGAGCAGGTCCTGCGGTCCATTGCCGGCAACCTTTGCCGCTGTACCGGCTACCGGCCCATCATCGACGCCGGTCTGGCCATGGGTTCAATGCCGGAACCTTCACTCTGGCGCCGGCAGAACGTGGACACACCCAAGCGTCGAGCTGCGCTGCGCGCCCTGCAGCGGGAACAGACCCTGACGTTGCCGGATTACGTCGCTCCACGCAGCCTCGACGAGCTGGCGGCCCTGCGTATGGCCCAGCCCGAAGCGCGGCTGCTGGCGGGTGGCACCGATCTCGGCTTGGAGGTGACCAAGGCGCTGGCAACCCTGCCCATGCTGATTCACGTCGGCGGGGTGCCGGAACTGCTGCACATGGAATCGACCGGGGCCGGGCTCGTCATCGGCGCGGCTGTACCTCTCAGTGATGCCTGGGAAGTCATCGTCGAGCACTTTCCCGGGTTTGGCGAAGTGGCCGAGCGCTTTGCGTCGCCACCGGTATGCCATTCCGGAACCCTCGGCGGCAACGTGGCCAATGCTTCGCCCATCGGTGACGGCATGCCGGTCCTGCTGGCTGTGGACGCCCGATTGCAGCTGCGCCGGGGAGACCACAGTCGCGTGCTGCCGCTGGCGGACTTCTACCTGGGCTATCGGCAAACGGCCCTGCAGGAGGGTGAGTTCCTCTGCGCCATCGAGATTCCCTGGCCGCAGCCGCATTGGCACTATGCCGGCTACAAACTCGGCAAGCGCTGGGACCAGGACATTTCCGCGGTCTGCGGCGGCTTCGGGCTGGCCGTTGCCAACGGTCGCATCGAAGGGGCCCGACTGGGCTTCGGGGGGATGGCGGCGATACCGTCACGGGCCCGTGCCGCCGAAGCGGCCTTGACGGGCGCGGCGCTGGAGCCAGAGACCTTCGAAGCCGCCGCCGCCGCGCTGGCCGAAGACTTCGAGCCCATCGACGACTTCCGCGCGAGCGCCGCCTATCGCCTCAAGGGGGCCGGCAACCTGCTGCGACGCTTCGGCCGGTCATTGCTGGCAGGCGATGAGCAGATCTCGGTTCGAGAGGTGTTCCGATGAGCGCCGCCCGCGCTGACTGCAGGCAAGCCTCATGAAGGCCTCACCCCATGACAGCGCGGTGCTGCACGTGCGGGGCGAGGCGCGCTACACCGATGACATTCCGCTGCCGGCGAACACCCTGCACGCGGCGTTCGGGGTCAGCCCGGTGGCCCATGGGCGCATCGAGGGCATGGACCTCACAGCCGTTCGGGCCGAACCCGGGGTGGTGGCGGTGCTCACCGCTGCCGACATTCCTGGGGCGAACAACTACGGCGGCATCGTGGCAGACGACCCCATCCTGGCGCAGGACATGGTGGCCCATGTGGGCCAGCCGGTGTTCCTCGTGGCGGCGCTCAGCCGCACGGCTGCGCGCCGGGCGGCCCTGAAGGGACAACTGGAGATTCGGGAACGTCCGGCACTGCTGGACATCCGCTCGGCGCTGGCGGCGGAGTCCTTCGTGATTCCGAGCAAGCGCCTTGCGCGGGGCGACCCCGACGGGGAACTGCAACGGGCCCCGCGAAGACTCAGCGGAACCGTCAGCATGGGCGGCCAGGACCACTTCTACCTGGAAGGTCAGGTCGCAGTGGCTCTGCCCCAGGAGGATGGCGCCATGCTGGTGCACAGCTCGACCCAGCATCCGAGTGAGGTGCAGCACATCGTCGCCCATGCGCTGGGGGTCGCCAGTCATGCCGTAACGGTGACCTGCCGGCGCATGGGAGGCGGCTTCGGCGGCAAGGAGAGTCAGCCGGCGCTGCTGGCTGCAGCAGCAGCGGTGATGGCGCGCCACAGCGGACGGCCGGTGAAGCTCAGGCTCGATCGCGATGCCGACATGATCAGCACCGGCAAGCGCCATGACTTCCTGGCTGACTACGATGTGGGTTTCGATGACGACGGGCGCATCCGGGCCTTGAAGGTCATGTTGGCTTCACGCTGCGGGCACTCCGCCGATCTCTCCGGACCCGTAAACGACCGCGCGGTCTGCCATCTGGACAATGCCTATTACCTGGAGCACGTGGAGATCGTCTCCCATCGCTGCCGGACCCATACGGTATCCAACACGGCCTTCCGCGGCTTTGGCGGACCTCAGGGCATGATGGTGATCGAGCACATCCTCGACGACGTGGCCCGCAGCCTCAACCGGGATCCGCTTGCGGTGCGGCGGGCGAATCTCTATGGCGTCGGTGAGCGCAACGTGACCCCCTACGGCCAGACGGTGGAGGACAACCTGCTGCCGGAGCTGATCGATGAGCTTGAACGCGACAGCCACTACGCCTCCAGGCGGGCGGAGATCACGGCCTGGAATGCGCAGCAGCCGGTGATCAGGCGTGGCCTCGCCCTGACGCCGGTGAAGTTCGGCATATCGTTCACGAACACGGCGTTCAATCAGGCCGGCGCGCTGATCCAGATCTATCGGGACGGGACCGTGCTCCTGAACCATGGTGGGACGGAGATGGGCCAGGGACTGCACACCAAGGTGGTGGCGGTGGTGGCGCGGGAACTCGGGGTGCCGCTGACGGCGGTTCGCATCACCGCCACGGATACCAGCAAGGTCCCGAATACCTCCGCCACCGCGGCGTCCAGCGGCTCCGATCTCAACGGCATGGCGGCCCAGGCGGCGGCGCGAACCCTGCGCGAACGGCTGGTGGAGTTCATCCGTGAGCGCGACGGCATTGATCTCGATGCAGGCGACTTCGCCGAGGGGCGGGTGCGGCTGGGCACGGGCAGTATCCCCTTTGGGGAACTGGTGGAGCAGGCCTATCAGGCGCGGATTCCGCTGTCCGCAACCGGCTTCTATCGGACGCCCAAGATCCACTGGGACATGAACCGGCTGCAGGGGCGGCCCTTCTTTTACTTTGCCTACGGCGCAGCCGTGGTGGAGGTTGCCGTGGATCTGCTGACGGGCGAATCGCGACTGCTGGCCGTGGACATCCTGCATGATGTGGGCAGTTCCCTGAATCCGGCCATGGACATCGGTCAGATCGAGGGCGGGTTTCTGCAGGGCGTGGGCTGGCTGACCTCAGAGGAGCTGCGCTGGAACGCAGACGGGGCACTGGCGACCCATGCCCCGTCCACCTACAAGATTCCCACCGCTTCGGATTGGCCGGAGATGGCGCGGGTGCGCCTGTTCGGACGTCCCAACATGGAGGCGACCATCTACCGCTCCAAAGCCGTCGGCGAGCCCCCGCTGATGCTGGCCATTGCGGCCCTTCATGCCATCCGGGATGCGGTGGCATCCACGCCTGCGGGGGCCGGGCGGCCGCGCCTGATGGCCCCCGCCACACCGGAGGCCGTGCTGTGGGCCACATCATGAAAAGTCGTTTCTGGATTGCCGCAGGTCGGATTCGATGAAGGGCTTCTGGGCACAACTCGAAGCCGAACTCAACCTGGGCTCTCCGGTCTATCTGGTCCTGGTGGTGGCCCACCGGCGGGGTTCCCCGGGGACGGTGGGGGCGCGCATGTTCGTCTGCGCCGACGGCAGGCAGGTCGGCACCATCGGCGGCAGCGTGCTGGAGCTCGATCTGGTCGGGCGGGCGCGGGAGCTTCTGGCCGCAGCGCCGTCCGGGGCGGACCTGCCGAAACTGGAACGCTTCGTCCATCGCCGCTCCGATCCCCTGCACATTGCTCCGGGAGAATCGGGACTCATCTGTTCCGGGTGGCAGCAGCACGTTAGCGTCGCGCTGCGGCCGGAGCGGGACCTCGAGACCATCCACGCCATTGCCGAGTGCGACGCTCAGGGTGGCTACGGAGCGGTCTGGATCACCCAGGCGGGTATTCAGTTCGACGATGCTGCGCCGGATCTGATGTCTCCTGCCATCGATCTGCAGACAGAGCGGGGATGGCGGGTGGAAGAGCAGCTCCTGAATCGTCAGCGACTGGTCATCTTCGGCGGGGGCCATTGTGGTCTGGCACTGAGTCGGGTCATGGCGGAACTCGACTGGTACATCACCGTGGTCGACCGGCGGGCAGACGTGGCCACGTTCCGCGACAACGACTGCGCCGACCAGCATGTGCTGGTGGAGGACTTTGCGAGCGGCGCCGAGAGTCTCAGCTGGCCGCAGCTCACCGACGCCATCGTGATGACCACGGACTATCACAGTGATGTGCGCGCTCTGCTCGGATGCTTGGGGCAGCCCTTGCGCTCCATTGGCGTCATGGGCAGCCCCGCCAAACTGCGGGTGATCCGTGAGGCGCTGACGGACGCCGGTGTGGGCGCCGCCGATCTGGCGCGGGTCCGCGGACCGGTGGGTCTGCGCATGAAGAGCGATACCCCTGCGGAGATCGCCGTCAGCGTCGCCGCTGAGCTGCTGCAGTTCGCGGATAGATAGCCCGGCTCTTTCAAGAACGGCGAACCTGTTTCAGCTTCATTGCGGGTCGTCATGGTCCGGTAACGCCCCATTCTGGGGCAATCTTCTCCTTCGTCGCCCGAAAACTATGCCCTTAAGGTATGGCATGGAAGCTGCAGATCGACCTCCATCGTCGGGTGGCTGGGCAAGAGGGCAGGTCGGGTATGGTATGGGGTCGTTCTTTGAAGCGGATGCTGCTGGCCATGGTGCTGCTGCTGGCGACGGTGGCCTGCGCAGAAGCCGAGGAGTCTATCTTCATCGCCGTGGTAGGCGGTACCAGCTTCGGGGCGCCGGACCGTTTCGGCCAGGGGCTGGCGGAACTCGAGCGCGAGTTCACGGTGGAAACCGTGGCCGGCACGAGTCCGGTGATCTATCAGATGCGCTATGACGGCGTGCCGTTCTACTACATCCGCATGTACGGCCATGAAGTGCGCAGCGTCGGTCAGCCGGAGTACATCGGCCTGATCCGCACCTTTGCCGCGCTCTACGACCTCGGCGTCACCCATGTGCTCAGCGGCGCCAGCTCCGGTGGGATCAACCCGGAATACGACTACGGCGACATCGTCATCCTCTCTGACTTCATGGAGTGGGAGACCCAGCGGCCCGCCAACATTCTTCAGTACACCGGCATCCAGCGCCCGGGCTACTTCGCCAATTTCGAAGTGCCGTTCAGTCCGTCGCTGAGCGCGCTGCTCGTCGATGAGGCGCGCAAGCGCATGGACGGCTACGACGGTCGGCTCTACGAGACCGGGGTCTTCGCCCAGCATTCGCCGCTGCGTTTCGAGAGTCCGGCGGAGGTACGGGCCATGGCCATGCTCGGCGCGGAACTGACGAGCATGTACCAGGCCACCTGCGCCATCTATGCGCGACAGCTGGGCATGCGCTACGCGTCCATCAGCTCCATCGGCAATCCCGCCGTGGGGGTGCGTCCTTTCACCTTTGCCGACATGCAGTCCGCGGTGCAGCGCATTGCTGCTCTGGCGGTGCCGGTGGTGCTCGATGTGATCGCCAGGATTCCCACGGAGGCCATGGAGCCGGAGCCGAGCAGCACCGGCGAGCGCTTCACGGGCAGTTATGTGGATCCGGACGCAGAAGATTGAACGGGATGGATGCGAAGCCGATGGGGCGCGGCTTCGAGCGGGGCAGCAGGACGGAGCGGGAAGCTCCGGCAAGGGGTAACGGAGTCAAGCATGGCGCAGGTTGAGCCCCTCTCGGGGCTGTGTCCTTACTCGTGCGTGGCGCGTCGATGGGTGTTCTCGAGGAGTTCTCACTATGGGGTTGCAACGTAACAAACGGCCATGGGGCGGCGGCTTGCTCGTCTCTGCAGCATGGGCTTGCGCGTTCGTGGCGCCGGTTCTGGGGCACGCGCAAGGTAATTCCGGCATGATCGACGAGATCGTCGTCACCGGCGAAGTTGTGGATCGACTCGGCATCATTCCGGACGAGGAGGTGGACTCCATTTTTGGATCGAGCCGCTCCCTGCTGGAAACGCCGCGTTCCGCCACCATGATCAGTTCAGAGCTGCTCGAGCAGTACAACGCCCAAGACATCAACGATCTGGTGCGGTTCTCGCCCGGAGTCTATACCAGCTCCTTCTTCGGGGTGGCCGGCAACCTCGACGTACGCGGATCACCGGGTGACAACTACTTCCGCGGCATGAAGCGCATCGAGAACCCCGGCAACTTTCCGACGCCCATCGGCGCCTCGGACCGGGTGGATATCGTTCGTGGACCGTCGTCTCCGGTCTACGGCCCTGGCAAGGTCGGTGGCTATCTGAATTTCGTGCCCAAGTCGGCCCGGGCGGATACCGGGCGCTTTATGCGTGGCGTGCGCGGTTCGGCCACGGCCACCTGGGGCTCCCACGGCAAGCGCGTCGGTGCCGCTGAATTCGGCGGTCCCATGAAAGTGGGCGATACCGAGGCTGGATACTATGTGTATGGCCTCTACGAAGACTCCAGCAGCTACTACCGGCACAACTTCCAGGATCAGATCATCCTGCAGTCCACCTTCGACTTCGACCTGACTGATACCTTGAATTTCACCGTCGGGCAGCAGTACCACAACTACAAAGGTACTGAGAACGCTGGCTGGAACCGCATCAGTCAGCGGCTGATCGATGACGGCATCTATCTGGCGGGCAGCCCACTGGTGCCGCTGGATACTGATGGAGACGGCTTCATCAGCGGCCAGGAAGTGCTGGCGGCGGGCAGCCTGTTCGTCTTCCACCCCTTTGGTTCACCGGTGGACAATCCGCTGTTTCATCTCGACCCGGCTACCGTCCGGGAGGTGGAGATCAGTCGCAAGCAGGTGCTGATCGATGACATCGACCGCATCAAGTCCGACAGCTTCGCCTTCTTCGCGGATCTGGAATGGGAGGCCAGTGATCAGCTCAGGGTCACCAATAAGTTCTTCCTGGACTATCTCAGCCGCGACAAGCGTGCTTCCTACGGCTTTTCCCAGGACAATCAGGCGGTGTCCATCGAGAACAAGATCCTGGTGCAGTTCTCCCAGGAGTATGAGTGGGGCAGCCTCGATGCATCCCTGGCACCGTCCTATCGCTACTACCGGGCGACCGATCGCGGCGACTTCGACTTCGAGTACTTCGACCGTCGCGACCTGACCCTGCCCCGGGGCACGCCGGTGGATCGCATTCTCACCTCGCTGCAGGACAACATCCAGACGCCCTGGACGGCGGATGAGCGCTCGACCCTGCACAATCCAGGCGTGGGGCTGTTGGTGGATGCCGAGTTCTTCGACCGGGCCTTCATCATCCTCGGCTGGCGTTACGACTGGCTGGACCTGAAGTCCTTGGCCCGCCACGACAACGATCGCCGCGACAGCAAGACCTTCAAGGCGCCGTCCTGGTCGGCGAGCCTGTCGGTGGATATCGGTGCCGGCCTGCGTCCCTATGTCACCTGGGCTGAGCAGTCGACCCTCATTACCAACCAGACCGGTGGGGTGCCCGCCAACCTGGTCCGGGATGGGGATGCACTGGATGATTCCGAACTCAGGGAAGTCGGCATCAAAGGCCTGCTGTTCGACGGGCGGGTGTACGTCACTGCGGCTCACTACGAGCAGAAACGTTCCAGCTTCAGCGCCCAGACCCTCACGGTGCTCGCCACCGAGAGCAAGGGACAGGAACTGGAACTGCGCTGGGTGGTGAACGACGAACTCAGCATCACCGGAGCGGCCACCTGGCAGACCACGAAGTACAACCCGGTGACGGACCGCTTCATCTTCGCCAGTCCGGCGTTGACCGGCCTGCCTCCGGAACTCAGCTACGGCGGCACCATCGGGTCAACCGTGGGTCTGGTGGGCGGTGATGCAGTGAAGCGGGCCGGTGTGCCCGAGTTCCTCCTCAGCATCTTCGCCAACTACGAACTGCGGGAGTGGGATTTCTCCCTGGGTCTGACTCAGCAGGACAGCGTGGACTCGGGGGTCGGCGGTGCAGTCCGGCTGCCCAGTGCCACCCTGGTGACGGCCTCCGCGGGCTGGTCACGGGGCCCCTGGCGGCTGCAGGCCAGCGGCACCAACCTGCTCAATGAGCGCTACTTCCGCGGGCTGTTCCCGGATATCTTCGGCGACTCGGTGGTGTTCCCGGAGCGTCCCCGTTCCTTCGAGTTGCGCGCCACCTACGCGTTCGGTGGTTGATCGATGAGGCCGAGGCACGCCTGCCGGGACGCGGGCGTGCTTCGGTAGTACCGGAGAGAGGCATGGACTACACGGAATTCCTGCGGCGGGTTCCGAAGGTGGAGCTGCACTGTCACCTGGAAGGGACCGTGCGCGCCGCCACGTTCGCCGATCTGGCCCGCAAACACGGCGTAACCCTGCCCACCAGCGAGGTGGACAGCCTGTACGAGTACGACACCATTGAGGCCTTCCTCGAGATTTTCGGTCTGGTCGCTTCGACCCTGATCGACGAAGAGGACTTCGAGCGCGTGGCCTTCGAGTCCCTGGAAGACGGCCAGCGCCTGGGCAACCTCAAGTATCGCGAGATGTTCTTCAATCCCACGCTGCATACCCGTCGAGGGGTCCCTTACCGGACCGTGGTGGATGGGCTGGCGGCCGGCATCCGTCGCGCTGACCGTGAACTTGGCGTCGGTTGCCGACTTATTGCCGACGTCTACCGGCAGGACAGTCCCGCCATGGCCCTGGCCATGGTGGAAGAAGTGCTCGCTCATCGTCCTGACGAGGTCATCGGACTGGGGATGGACGGTGCGGAGGCGCCGGACCCACCCGAGCGTTTCGCCGCGGCCTTTGCCCGGGCCCGTGCCGGCGGCCTGCGTCTCACCAGTCATGCCTGCGAGGACGCCCCGCCGAAGAACATCATCACCTGTCTGGATCTTCTCGGCTGTGAACGCATCGACCACGGCTATCACATCCTGGCGGACGAAGCCGTGGTGCGACGTGCTCTGGACGCAGGGCTCTACTTCACCTGCTGTCCGACGGCCACCGCGCGGGTCTACGGCTGGCCCGATCTCAGCCGGCATCCCATCGGCGGCATGGTGAAGGCGGGCCTGAACGTGACGCTCAATTCCGACGATCCCACCATGTTCCACACAGACATCGGCCGGGAGTTCGTGGATCTCTGCACGGCGCTGGATTACGGCCCGGAGCAGGTGCGGCAGTTCTGCCTGAACAGCGTCGACGGCAGCTGGCTCGATGATGCCGACAAGGCGCGACTGCGAAGAGAGGTGGCGGCCGAGTTCGACGCTCTGCATGCGGAGATCGCGCCATGAAGCCCTTGGCAGGGCTAGGTGTCCTCGTCGGCACCCTGGCAGTGATGGGCTGTACTGCAACGCCTCCTGCGGTGAGCGCAGTGGACTGTGGCGGCATGCAGAGTGCGTTGCGCAGCGAACTGTTCTTCGGCATGACCCATCGTCGCGGCGCGGCCATCGCTGAAGCCGATTGGGAGGACTTTCTGGCCAACTCGGTCACAGCGCGTTTTCCTGACGGGCTCAGCGTCATCGAGGCGCGTGGCCAGTGGCGCAACCCGGGCACGGGTGCGCTGGTGAGACAGCCGGCGCGGGTCCTGCTCATCATCCATCCTGACGATGCCCGCAGCGATGCGTCCCTGGAAGCGCTGCGCGAGGATTACAAGGCCCGCTTCGATCAGATCTCCGTGCTGCGGGTGACCCAGCCGGTGTGCATGGCGTTCTGAATGCGCACGGCCCGAGGAGTTCGAAAAGACATGGCAGATCGAATCACGGCTCGGGGCGCTGGACTCATGCTACTGCTCGGGCTCGTACTGGCGGCGCCCCTTCAGGCTCATGCTGGCGCAGCCGATCCTGGCGCGGTCGCGGACTTCATCATGGGTCTGCCGAAGACTGAGCTGCACATTCATCTCGAAGGCACGCTGGAAGCGGAAGACTATCTGGCGCTGATGGCTCGCAATGGGCGCGATTCGCCCTATGGGGATGCGGCAGCCGTCCGCGACAGACTCACCTACGCTCGCGATCTCGACACCTTCATCGAAGTGTATGAGGAACTGCTCGGTGCCATGGAGACGGCCCATGACTTCGAGCAGGTGGCGATGACCTACATCGAGCGGGTTTCGGCCCAGGGCGTGATCTACGTCGAAATGTTTTTCGATCCGCAGATGCATACCTACCGGGGCGTTGCACTAGAGACGGTGATGGAAGGTCTGTATCGGGCCCACGCGCGGGCGCCGGTGGAATACGGCGTAGAGCTCTGGTTCATCGCCTGTTTCAACCGGGATCGGTCGGCAGCGTCTGCCCTTCGTCACCTCGAGGCCCTCGCGCCCTATCAGGACATCGTCATTGGTGTGGGTCTGGACAATCCCGAGGAGATCGGTTTCCCGGAAAAGTTCGCCACCGTGTTTGCTCGCGCTGCCGCCATGGGATTCCGCCGGACTACCCATCTCGATGTGGATGTCCCCAACACCATCGAGCATCACTGGTCGGCCCTTCGCCTGCTGGACATCGAGCGCATCGATCATGGCCTGAACGTGGCGGATGACCCGGGGCTGATCGTCGCGGTGCGCGAGGCCGGTATTGCACTGACGGCCTGTCCGACGCTTCTGTATCGCGATATTCCGGGTCGGCTCGAGGGTCGACTGGCGCGGATTCGAACCTTGCTCGATGCCGGTATCGAGATATCCCTGCATTCGGATGATCCGGGCCTGATGCGTGATCTTTACGTGGGTGATCTGTATCTGCTGGCGCACCTCGAAGGGGGATTCACCCGTGCGGAGATCGTCGCTTTGGCCCGCAACAGTCTCCTCAGCGCCTGGGTGGACGAGGACCGGCGCAGGATCTGGCTGCAGGCCTTCGATGCCTGGCTTCAGGCGCATCCCGTAGCCTTCTGACCGAGCCGCCGTTCCCGCCCGGTTTCATGGCCGGGCATGTGCCAGCAGGTAACGGTCCAGCTCTGCCAGCTTTTCCGCTCTGGCGGGCGCCGGCAGAAAGCTGGCCTCGAAGGCGTGGCGGTTGATCCGGGCTGCCTGCTCTGCAGTCAGCCGCAGATGCTCATGCAGGGCGATGAAGTTCTCGTTCAGGAAGCCGCCGAAGTAGGTGGGGTCGTCGGAATTCACGGTGACCCTGACGCCCGCAGCCAGCAATTGGAGCAGATTGTGGTTCGCCATGCTGTCGAAGACCTTGAGTTTGACGTTCGACAGCGGGCAGACGGTGAGGGGAATCCCTTCGCGGGACAGGCGCGCCAGCAGGGCCGGATCCTCGGCGCTGCGTACGCCATGGTCGATGCGCTCGACGCCGAGAAGATCGAGGCTGTCGGCGACGAAGCCCGCCGGACCCTCCTCGCCGGCATGGGCGGTGGCCCGGTATCCTAACGAGCGTGCCCGGGCGTAAAGTTCCGTGAAGTCTGCCGGCGGGTGGCCGAGTTCCGAGCTGGCCAGACCGATGGCGACGAAACCATCCGGGCAGGCCCGGTGGGCCTGCTCCAGGACCTCGAGGCCATCGCGCTCCGGCAGATGGCGCAGCAGACTCAGAATGAGCAGCACCGACTGTCCCCAGCCTGCCTGGGCTTCGGCCATGGCCTGCTTGAACCCGGACATCATCGTCGCCAGCGATACGCCGCTCGGGAGGTAGGACTGGGGTTCGATCATGATTTCGGTGTGCGTGATGTGCTGATCCCGGCAGGCGCTGAGGTAGTCGAGCATCAGCAGATAGAAGTCCTCCTCGTCGCGGATCACCGATGTGCCCATGTAGTAGAGATCGAGAAAACTCTGCAGATTCTCGAAGGCATAGGCGTCAGTCACGTCTTCGACGCTCCGGTAGGGAATGTCGAACCCGTGCTTCGCTGCCCGGTCCAGCAACCGTGAGGGCCTGAGTGTCCCGTCGAGGTGGACGTGCAGCTCCGCCTTGGGCATGGCGGATATCCACGAGGCGAAGGCAGCGCTGCTCTGCATGGCGTTACTCAAAGCTGATCCCGAAGTTCCGCAGCGCGTAGCCGTAGGTTTCTGCCTCCACTTCCCACAGTCCGGCGCGCCAGTCGCCGATGCCGAAGCGCTGCTCGAAGGCCCGGATGTCGGCGTCGTACTCTGCCAGCAGGCGTTGCTTGATGGGTTCCTCGACGAAAGCGTGTTCCAGACTGTTGCGCCCCACCTGCACCAGCTCAGGCCAGGACAGATTGAAGCGGGTGACGGCCACGTAGTACTCGTCGCTCATGTTGGAATCCCACATGCCGCGATCGTCGGTGTTCAGCGCCACCGGGATGCCGAGGCGCAGGAACTGGGGGAAGGGGTGCAGGTCGAGATCCGGCGTGTACTCCAGCAGGTGGTTGCTGATCAGGTTGTTCTCGAGCAGGAAGGGCCCGTGGCGCAGCAGCAGCAGCGTGTCGTCGTCATGAATGACGTCGATGCCGTGGCCGATGCGGTCGGCACCGAGCAGCAGGGTTTCCCGGACATGGCGCGAGGGCCGATCCGTCTCGCCGGCATGGATGGACAGGCGAATGTCCGGGTACTTCCGCCGCATCTCGGCGAAGACCTGCCGGAAACGTTCCGGGTGGCCGCGGTCGTCGTCTTCGCGGCCGGCCATGTTGACGGCCACCCACAGATCCCGATAGCGATCGACGAAGGCATAGGCATCGCGGACACGCTGCTCGGCGTCCGGGGTGAAGCGCAGCACGGTCTGCTGGAAACGCACCACCACGCCGGTGGCCAGAGCGTCGGGCTGCTGCAGCCGCGCCCGGTAGATGTTGACCACGTCGTCCACGGCAATCGGTTCGCCATCGGGATCGACGAAGCCGGCCGCGCCAGTCTGGGTCTCCAGGTAGCGCAGGCCCTCGGCGCCATAACGCTTCATGTTCTCCACCAGCAGTTCGGCATTGATGTGGGGATTGCGGAACAGTTCACCGATGCGGTTCCAGATGCGCTCGAAGAACTCGTCCCGGCCCTCGTGGGGCAGCTCCAGACGCAGGCTGGACAGCCAGGCCGCCCGGGTGTCGTCGTCGAGGCCGTCGAGGGGCTCGTACTCGCGCTGCTTGCACTCGTCGAGGGTGGCGTAGGTGGAGGCCTGAATGGTCTGGAAGTACAGCAGGTAGGGGCGGGGCCGAACTTCACCGATGCGCGCCGGATCGGCGGGACGACCGGTGCCGCTCGGACAGTTGTGGATCATGGTCTTGGTGTAATAGCGGTAGCCGCCATTGCGGTCCGGGTCCACGGCGAGGGCGTACCACCATTCGGAGCGGCTGGATCCGCCGAGGTGGTTGTGGATGTCGCCGCCCTTGGGCATGGCGTAGAGGAAGCGGTAGAGCTCCTCGGGGCTGGCATCCTGCTTGATGCGCTCGAAGCGTTCGGCGAACGCGAGCTGGCGGCTGTCCTCGAATGCGCTGACCGGCAGTGCCGCTGACAGCGCCACGGCAGCAAGGGCAAGCAGGGCGAAGCCCCGGTAGAGGACAGCGAGAGATCGGATCATGGTGCAGGCTCCTCGTGATGCTGGTCTGGTTTTGGACTGAATCCCCAACCTTTGGGCATGCACGCAGCGTACCACCGGCCAGTCAGTTCCCGGTGGGGGGGGCCTCGAAGCGCTCGATGCGGATGATGGCGCCGATCCAGGGGTGATCCAGATAGTGCAGCTCACCGCTGCGCATGCGGCGCGACTGCCGGACGTGGACCCATTCGGGAGCGGGGGCTGCAGTCAGCACCACGGCAGCGTCTCCCTGGGCCCCCGAGCCGGGCTCGGGAACCTTGAAGTAGAGATCGAGATGGGCGTGGAGGAAGCGCCGCAGATCGACGGTGAGGGTACCGAGCAGGAGTTCACCTTCGGGCAGGCCGGATCGGGTTCGAGCTGTTTCGGCCAGATCCGCCGTGTACAGCAATTGCGCCAGTCCTGGCTCGTTGGGGATGAAGGGCTGGCGCCAGGCGAGCTGGCCCAAGACCTCGAAGCCGCGGGCGCGGCGCAGGCGTGCCGCCTCACCGTTGAGGAAGCGCTCGCCGGCGGGCACCTCGCGGAAGGCCAGATCCATGGGGATGACGCCAACGAGTTCGGGAATGCCGATGATCTCCAGTTGGGGCTGCAGTTCCGGTAGCGGCTGCGCGATGACGAGACTGGGCTCGATGGCGGGGACCGGCAGACCCTCCGGTTCGGACTCGTCGCCGGGCGCCCGTTCGTCCTCGGGTTCCCGCTCGTCCCAGGCGAGCCACTGCAATGAGTCGAGAAAGCCGAGGTCGATGGGATGACGTGCCCGGCCGACGTGTTCGATGGCCAGCAGGAACCGCTCCTGCTCCACGCTCAGGCCCGGCGTGACCTGAAGCCATTCCGGGGCCTGGCCGGCGCTCTGCCACAGGGCCAGATACTCGGCGGTGCGTGTTGGCCTGAGATCCTCGCCGGCCGGCGGCAGCAGCGTGGCCAGCCGGGGTGACCAGCGCGGCTGGATCTTGCCGCCAAGGTCCTCGGCGGTGGCGCTGCGCGCGTTGTCGTTGCGGAAGATGATCACTTCCACCTGATACCAGGGGCAGTTGTTGATGCCCGACGGCGCGCTGCCGCAGGCGCTGACGAACTGGGCGGAGGCCTGGGGCAGCAGCAAGAGCGCGAGTAGGCCACTGAGGATGCCTGATCTCACAGCGGTGTTGAGCAGACCCGGAGCTTGTAGGGCGTCATCCATGGGCAACCTCTTTCAGGGCCGGTGCAGGCCCGGCGCCGAGCTGTTCGAGCAACTCCCGGCAGCGACGCAGGCGCAGTTCGGTGTCGGCCAGCGGCAGGATCAGGCGCAGGCGATTGCCGCCGTCGAAGCGGTAACGATCGGGCGACGACTGTACCAACTCGATGACGCGCATGGGATCCACCGTCGTATCCTGGCCGAACTCCACCCGGCCACCTGATTCACCGAAGTCCACCCGGGTCACGCCCAGGTGCTGGGCCAAGAGTTTGATCTCCGTGACCCGGAACAGGTTCACCACCTGGGGTGGCAGGCGGCCGAAGCGATCCACCATCTCTGCCTGCAGGTTCGTAAGGGCGTCGGCATCCTCGGCATTGGCGATGCGCTTGTAGTGCACCAGCCGGGTGTGGACATCGGGCAGGTAGTCGTCGGGGATCAGGGCCGGCAGGTGCAGATCCACCTCGATGCCTTCGCCGAGAGGCATGGACAGGCTCGGTTCCTTGCCGGCACGGATGGCCTTTACGGCCCGGTCCAGCATTTCCATATAGAGGCTGAACCCGATGGCCTGCATCTGACCGGACTGGTCGTCGCCGAGCAGCTCGCCGGCCCCGCGGATCTCCAGATCGTGGGTGGCCAGACTGAAGCCGACTCCGAGCTCTCCGGCCGCCTCGATGGCCTCCAGACGCTTCTTGGCGTCGTCGGTCATGGCCTTGGGGTCCGGGGTCAGCAGGTAGGCGTAGGCCTGACGGTTGGAGCGACCCACCCGGCCCCGAAGCTGGTGCATCTGCGCCAGACCAAAGCGGTCGGCGCGGTCGATGACGATGGTATTGGCGTTGGGAATGTCGATACCGGTCTCGATGATGGTGGTGCACACCAGCACGTTGCAGCGGCGATGGTAAAAGTCGCTCATTACCTGCTCGAGTTCGCGCTCGCGCATCTGGCCATGGCCGATGGCCACCCGGGCCTCGGGAATCAGGGCCTCGATCTCGGCGGCGGTGCGTTCGATGGTGCGCACTTCGTTGTGGACGTAGAACACCTGACCGCCGCGCAACAGCTCCCGCAGGATGGCCTCTTTCAACAGGCCGTCGGAGCGGCGGCGGACGAAGGTGCGGATGGACAGCCGCTTCGGCGGTGGCGTGGCGATGATCGACAGCTCCCGCAGTTCGTGCATGGCCATGTTCAGGGTGCGGGGGATGGGCGTGGCGGTGAGGGTGAGCAGATCCACTTCGGCCCGCAGCGCCTTCAACTGCTCCTTCTGGCGCACGCCGAAGCGGTGCTCCTCGTCGACGATGACCAGGCCGAGGTCCCGGTAGCGGAACTCCCGGCTCAGGAGCTTGTGGGTGCCGATGACAATGTCCACCTTGCCGGCAGCCAGGCGCTCGGCCACCGAAGTCATCTCCTTGCCGCTTCTGAAGCGCGACAGCACTTCGATCTTCACCGGCCAGTCGGCGAAGCGGTCGGAGAAGGTCTCGAAGTGCTGCTGTGCCAGCAGGGTGGTGGGCACCAGCACGGCCACCTGTTTACCACTCTGGACGGCGATGAAGGCGGCACGCATGGCCACCTCGGTCTTGCCGAAACCCACGTCGCCGCAGACCAGACGGTCCATGGGCTCGGTACCCACCATGTCGGCAATCACCGCGGCCACGGCGGATTCCTGGTCCGGCGTCTCCTCGAAGGGGAAGGCGGCAGCGAAGCGGGCGTATTCCTCGTCCGGTTCGGCGAAGCCGAAGCCGGTGCGGGAGGCGCGCCGGGCATGGATATCCAGCAGTTCCGCGGCGACATCCCGGACCTTCTCCGCGGCCTTGCGCTTGGCCTTCTCCCACTGATCCGAGCCCAGGCGGTGCAGGGGAGCCTGTTCCGGGTCGGCGCCGGTGTAGCGGGAAATCACGTGCAGGTTCGCCACCGGAACATAGAGCCGGGCGCCGTTGGCATACTCCAGCGTGAGGAACTCGGCCCGGTGCTCGCCCACGTCCATGGTTTCCAGGCCCAGATAGCGGCCGACGCCATGTTCGAGGTGCACCACGGGTGCGCCCTTGCGCAGCTCGCTCAGGTTGCGGATCACCGCCTCCGGCGCCTCGGCGGCCCGCTGCCGGCGGCGCTGCTGACGGACGTGCTCGCCGAGCAGCACGGTTTCAGGAATCACTGCCAGGGTGACGTCGCCGGCGGTGAACCCGAACCCGGCTTCGAGGGGGGCAATACACAGGCCCACCGCTGCGTCGCCGTCGAGGAACTGCGAGAAGCTCTCCACGGTATGGGGGTTCACACCGGCCCGTTGCAGGGTTTCGGTGAGCACTTCCCGGCGGCCTGGGGATTCGGCACTGAACAGCACCCGCTGGGGCGCGGGCCGTGCCGCCTCCTCGTCGCCATCCCTGAGGTAGCGCAGCAGAGCGGCGGCCGGGTGCTCGCTGCGGGCGTCGAGTTCGAGGTGGGGCAGATGGGTCACCTCGAAGCGGAACTCGGAACTGCGCAAGGACTGCTGGCTGTCGCGCAGGCGTACCTGCCCGAAGCGGCCCAAGGCCACGAACAGTTCGTCCACTTCCAAAAACAGGGACTCCGGCGGCAGCAGGGGCCGTTCCCGGTCGAAACGCAGGTTCTCGTAGCGCTCTAGCACCTCGTCCCGGAAGCTGCGGGCACTGGCGGCGGGGTCACCGCAGAACACTGCCGCCGTGGACTCCGGCAGGTAGTCGGTGAGCGCGGCCAGGGCGCCGAAGAACAGGGGCAGGTAGTACTCGATGCCCGGTGCCGGCGTACCCTGACAGATGTCCTGATAGATGGGGCAGGCGTGGGGATCGCCGCTGAAGCTCTGGTGCCAGCGATCACGAAAGCCGCGAATGGCATCGGCGTCCAGGGGGAATTCCCGGGCCGGCAGCAGGCGGATGGAGTTCACCTGTTCGAGGCTGCGCTGGGTTTCCGGATCGAAGGTCCGGAGGGACTCGATCTCGTCGTCGAAGAGATCGATGCGGTAGGGCACCGCGCTGCCCATGGGGAAGAGGTCCATGAGGGCGCCGCGTATGGCGTACTCGCCGTGCTCGAAGACGGTCTCCACCCGGCGGTAGCCGGCGGCCTGAAGCACCCGCTTGCGGGTGTCGAGGTCGAAGCGGTCGCCCACGTCCAGCACCAGGGCCCGGCCCACGAGCCAGTCCACCGGCACAATGCGATGAATCAGGGTGGTAATCGGCGCCACCAGGACGCCGCGCTTCAGGTCCGGCAGGCGCTGCAGGGTCGAAAGGCGCTGGGAGACGATATCCTGCTGGGGCGAGAAGCTGTCGTAGGCCAGGGTTTCCCAGTCCGGAAAGTGCAACACTTCCGGGTCCGACTCACGGTCCAGGAAGTAGCGGATCTCCGCTTCCAGCCGGGAGGCTTCGCGGGTGTCGCTGGCCACCACCAGCAGCAGGCTGTCGTGGGTGCGGGCGGCGGCGGCCAGGGCCAGGGCATCCGCTCCCGGCCCGAGCCCGCTCCAGCGGATGCGGTCGTCGACGGTATGGGGCAGGGGCGGGGCGAGCAGATGGGCGCTGTTGGACATGAAGGTGCATCTTTGACGGCGGCAGAAGGCTTCGGGCGCGAGGCGGCGTATTGTACCCGCGTGCCGCGGCGATGGCAGGCTTGGCGGCGAAGTTTGTGGCGGTAGCGGAAAAGGGATGGTGGTATGTGGATCCTGCGTGGGCTGATCATCCTGCTGCTCGGAGTCGCTCTGGGCTGGCTGCTGCGGGGCTGGCAGACCACCGTCGAGCCGCTGGCAGAGACGACGGAAACGCGGCATCCGGCTGCAGTGGCGACGACGACAGAGCCGGAAGTGTGGAGGGTTTTCGAGGCGCAGATCGCGGCCGGTGCTGCGGAAGAAGCCGTCCGCAGCTACGCCGGCGTGGCTGATCCTGGCCGGGAGCCGGAGTTGGCGGCGCGCATGCGCGAGCGCATCCTCAACCACGGCCGGCTGGCCAGCGGGCGTCGAGAGATGGAATCGGCCCTGGCGCTGCTGGAGCGCTACACCTTCTACTACCTTCAGGACTTGGATGGCCACTACCGGCTGGCGGAGGCGGCGGAGCGCCTCGGGCGGGGTCAGGTCGCCCTGGATGCGCTGCTGGCGGCCCTGGAGGTGGCCTTGAACGGCCCCGATCCCGGGCCGGCCAGGGAGCGGGTGGCGCATCTGGTGGATGCCCTGGCCGCGGGCCGGCTGGCCATCGATGATCGGGCGGGTGCCATGGCGCTGTATCAGTCCGTGCTGGATCGGGATCCCCTCAATCACCGCTACCGCTTCCTGTTGGCGGTACAACTGGAAGCGGCAGGTGACCTGCGGGCTGCGCGCCGGGAACTGGAGCAGATTCCCGCCTACGGTCACGACAGGGCTGCCATGGCGGCCCTGGCCCAGCGCATCAGCGAATCCGGGGCCCTGGCGACCCGGTTTGCCGAAGGCCTGCCGCTGACCCCCTTCGGTGGACATTTTCTGGTGGAGGTGGCGCTGGACGATGGCCGGGCACTCAGCCTGCTGCTGGACACCGGGGCGACCCGGACCGTGCTGCGGCCGCGGGTGGTCGCGGCCGTGGCGGGTGCCGAGCGGCTGCCCAATCGGGTCAGGGTCGGCACCGCCAATGGCGTGGTCAGCGCCAGTCGCTACCGGCTTCCCGGGCTGACTCTGGGGCCGTTCCGTATCGACGCGCCGGAATTGGTGGTGCTCGATCTGGACGGCCTCGGCAGCGGCGTGGACGGTCTGCTCGGTCTCGATCTGCTCAGCGGCTTCGACTATCGCATCGATCCTGGCCGCGGCCGCCTGCTGCTGGCCCGTTGATGGGCCGCGCCGTCAGGCCTTGGCCAGGGCGGTGAAGCCCAGCGCCACCAGGACGATGACGCCGGCCCAGGCCAGCAGTCCGGCGTAGGCGGGCCACCAGGCCCGGCCCAGGCCGCTGGCATCGAAGTCGGAGCTGGCGACAGCGTCAGCGTCCATCCGGCGCGGCAGCGGCAGGCTGACCAGGACAGCGGTCACCCAGGTGGCCACGAAACCGGTGACGTTCCACCACAACCAGGAAATGTCCGGGTGGCCCAGGGCCAGCACGAGGTTGACGCCGAAGCCGGCGGCCAGGCCGCAGAGCACGCCGGGTTCACCGGTCCTGCGGGTGAGGATGCCGAGCAGGAACACCGCCAGCAGCGGGCCGTTGATCAGGGAGCCGATCATGTTGATGGCCACCAGCACGGAATCGGCGATGGCCTCCACGTAGAAGGCCATGATCAGGGTGACCACGCCCCAGAATACGGTCAGCAGCTTGGCCAGGATGAACTCCCGACGGATCGACAGCGGCTTGCGGCGAAAGCGCCGGACCAGGTCTTCCATGGTGGTGGCCGAGAGGGCGTTGAGCACCGAATCCAGGGAGGACATGGCCGCCGCGAACAGGCCCACCATCACCAGTCCCACCAGCCCCGGAGGAAACTGCTCGAAGACGAACTGGGGCACCGCCAGATTGAAGTTCGGCACCGATTCGCCGGCGCTGTCCGACCGCAGTGGCAACCGCTCAACGAAGCCGGGGTCCATGCTGGCGTAGGCGGCGAGACAGACGCCGAGCAGGCAGTAGCTCAGCACCAGGGGAAAGCGCAGCAGGCCGTTGAGCAGCAGGGCCCGATTGCCGTCGGCCACGGAACGGGACGCCAGCAGACGCTGGGTCTGGCTCTGGTCGCAGCCGTAGTAGCTGACGTAAAGGAACAGGCCGCCGAACAGCATCGGCCAGAAGGCGTAGTCATGGCCGTCGCCCCAGCCGGTGTGGCTGAAATCGAGGCTCGTCAGCCGCTCTGACGGGACGCTGGCAAACACCGCGCCGACGCCTCCGAGGGCGTCCACCGCCACCCAGATGGCCAGCAGAATGGCGAAACTCAGCACTGCCAGCTGAATCACGTCGCTGACGATGACGGCCCGCAGGCCGCCGATGGCATCGTAGACGATGGTGATGCTGGCCAGCAGCAGGACCGCGGTGAGGAAATCCGTGTCCAGGCAGATGGCGAGGATCAGCCCGGCGCCGTAGACCGTGACGCCGGTGGCGAAGGCGCGCACCAGCTGGAACACCAGCGACAGGGTCAGGCGGGTGGCGAGACCGAAGCGGCGCTCCAGGTAGGCGTAGACCGAGACCAGACGCAGGCTGCGCAGGGTCGGCAGCAGCAGCGCCATGATGACGATCATGGCCAGGGGGACGGCGAGTTCGTACTGCAGCCACAGCAGGCCGCCGCCGACGGAAAAGGCCACGAAGGCCGGGGCCCCGAGGATGCTGTTGGTGGAACACTGGGTGGCCATGGTGGACAGCGCGATGCTGACGGGGCCGGAACGGTTGCCACCGAGGTAGTAGTCGCGGCGGTTGCGCTGCCCGCGGGCGATAACGATGGCAAGCAAGATCATGGCGGTCATGTACAGACCGACCACCACCCAGTCGATGGCGGTCATCACGTCCGCCGACCTCGTGCGGAAACGGCTTCGCTTGCCGTCTGCCCCGACCATTGTGGCACCATGCCTGCATTCGATTGCTGAGGTGATAACGCCTTGGCAAGATCGCTGCGGCCCAGGCCGGCCAGACCAACAGGAACTTTTTCTGCGTCGTCGGACGCGGTGACGGAAACCGCTACGTGAATCATCCAGGTCCCGAGCGCGACACCCTGCATGGCCAGTTCGCGGCCCGGGTTCATGCCCTGCGCGGTGAACTCGAAGGTCTTTATGGCCCGGCGGCGGCCGCGGATGTCCTGCGCGCCATCCTGTCGACGGTGGCGGAGTGCCGTCCCGTGGCGCAGCGGCCGCCGCCCAACAGTTTCGACCCGCGACAGCTCGGGGCCGAAGACGTGCTGCTGATCACCTACGGCAACACCCTCGAGCGTCCCGGAGAGATGCCCCTGGCGACCCTGAGGGACTTCATTCGAGAGCGTCTTGACGGTGTCGTCAATGCGGTCCACGTCCTGCCGTTCTTTCCCTTCAGCTCCGACGACGGCTTTGCGGTCATCGACTTCTACAGCGTCGACCCTGCGCTGGGCGACTGGTCTGACATCACGGCGCTCAGCGCTGAGGTGGCGTTGATGGCCGATCTGGTCATCAATCACGTCTCCCGGGAAAGCTTGTGGTTCATGGATTTCGTCAATGATTCCGAACCCGGCCGGGACTTCTTCCTGGCGCTGGAGCCGGACACGGACGTCAGCCGGGTGGTGCGCCCGCGCAATACGCCGCTGCTGGTACCCATCCATACCTATCGTGGCATGCGCCACGTGTGGGCCACGTTCAGTGAGGACCAGATCGACCTGGATTTTTCCAAGCCCCGCGTGCTCGCTGAGATGG
This sequence comes from Gammaproteobacteria bacterium, assembly GCA_020832085.1. Classification (GTDB taxonomy): domain Bacteria; phylum Pseudomonadota; class Gammaproteobacteria; order Pseudomonadales; family Azotimanducaceae; genus SLTB01. The sequence goes on from JAFIFJ010000138.1 coordinate 51,774, forward strand.
TGCGGGTGCTCTGCAATTATCTGCGCGCCGGGGCCCGCCTCATCCGCCTCGACGCCATTGCCTATCTCTGGAAGGAAGTGGGCACGCCCTGCATCCACCACCCCAACACCCATGCAGTGGTGCGCATTCTGCGCCTGCTCAGTGAGCTGATGTGCGATCCGGACCGTGATCCGGTGGTGCTGATCACCGAGACCAACGTGCCCCACAGCGAGAACGTCAGCTACTTCGGTCATGGCGACGAGGCGCACATGGTCTATCAGTTCTCGCTGGCCCCCCTGGTGCTGCACGCCCTGACCCGTGGCAGCAGCCGCTACTTGATGCAGTGGGGGGCGGTCCTCGATCCACCGCCAGAGGGCTGTGCCTTCCTGAATTTTACCGCCTCCCATGACGGCATCGGGCTGCGCCCGGCCGAGGGGCTGGTGCCGGAGCAGGACATCGATGTCCTGGTGGAACTGATGCATGCCTTCGGGGGGTTCGTCAGCATGCGCATGCTGGCGGATGGCAGCCAGCGGCCGTATGAGATCAACATTGCCCTGTTTGACGCCCTGCGCGGTACTTTCGCCGGTGAGGACCACTGGCAGGTGCAGCGCTTCCTCTGCTCTCAGGTGCTGGCCATGAGTCTGCAGGGTGTGCCGGCCATCTACATTCACAGCCTGCTGGGCACCGGCAATCACATCGAGGGGGTGGAACGCAGCGGACGCACCCGATCCATCAACCGCAGGCAGTGGCAGCTCGCTGAGCTGGAAGAATTGCTGGCTGATCCGGCCACCGCAACGGCGCAGGTGTTCGCTGCCATGTCCGGGCTGCTGCGGCTGCGCCGCAGCGTGGCCGCCTTTGCGCCCTGCGCAGCGCAGGTCTTCGTGCCCATCAGCGATGACTGGGTCACGTTCATTCGGGGCGAAGGCGACGCCGCGGTGGCGGTGGTGATCAACGTCACTGCCGGCAGCTGCCTCCTGGACGAGGATGCCCGGGCAGCGCTGTTCTGCCAGCGTCAGGTGCGGGATCTGATCACCGGTGAGACCTTCCCGGCTGACGGATCCATCGAGGTGACGCCGTATCGCTGCCTGTGGCTGCAGGCCCATTAGCTCCGTCCGATTGTCGCGAGACAGGATCGCTGATCAGCGTCCGCGCTGTGCCACCACCCGGAGATTCGACCGCGCTTCGCGATAGTCCTGGTCCACCGCCGCATGGAGCTGGTCGAAGACGTCGGGCAGGGCGCTGCGCACGCGGTTCCAGCTGGGGATGAAGGGCGTTTCCTGGGGTTTGTCGAGGAAGATCTCGCCGGCGGTGAGGATGTTGGCGGCGAACAGTTCCACCGCACGCTCCTCGCTGTCGCGATCGAGGCTGAGGCCGTTGATCAGGGCGTCGTTGTAATAGCTCTGCACGAAGTCCAGCGCCATGCGGTAATAGGTGGCCTTGATGGTGCGGATGGTGCCCATGGAGAACACCTCGCCGGTGGTGGCCAGTTTCCGGAACACGGCCTTGACGATGTCCGTGCTCATGCGCGCCAGGCCGGTTTCCGGATTGTCTTCCGACAGCGGCTGATGCTTGTGGTCGTAATTGTCCGCCACGTCCACCTGACACACCCGCTGGCTGCCATAGTTGCGGTAGACCTCGGACAGCACGCCGATTTCGAGACCCCAGTCGCTGGGAATGCGCAGGTCCCGCAGCACGTCCACCTGCATCGAGAACTCCCCCGCCAGCGGATAGCGGAAGCTGTCCAGGTAGTCCAGGAAGGGGTTGTGGCCCAGGACCTGTTTCAGAGCCCGGTTCAGCGGTGTCACCAGCAGGCGGCAGACGCGGCCGTTGAGCTTGCCCTGGGCCACCCGGGAGTAGTAACCCTTGCAGAAGGCGTAGTTGAAAAGGGGGTTCACCACCGGATAGATGAGGCGGGCCAGCATGCTGCGGTCGTAGGTGAGGATATCGCAGTCGTGAAGTGCCACCGCCTGGGCCACGCCTGAAGCCTGGATGTATCCGAGGCAGTACCAGACGTTGCGGCCCTTGCCGAGCTCCATGGGTGCCAGCCCCCGCTCGGCGAGCATGGCATCGATGGCGCCCAGGCGGTGGCCGTCGTTCCAGAGAATTCGGTGGTGCTGGGGCAGGCGCTCGAAGTACTTCACTGCGTAGCGATACTGCTCTGCGTCGGCGCGGTCGAGGCCAATGACGATCTGGCTGAGGTAGGGCACCTTGGCCAGTTCGTCGATGATGGCGCCGAGGGCTGGACCTTCCAGCTCGGAAAACAGGCTGGGCAGCACCAGGGCCATGGGGCGGTGGCGGGCGAACTGCACCAGTTCGGCTTCGAGCTCTTCGACGGGGCGGTTGGCGAGGTTGTGCAGGGTGGTGATGATGCCGTTCTGAAAGAAGTCGCTCATGGGTTGTCCTCGTCCTCGAGCAGCGCCCCGATGCAGCGCTGCCAGCCCGCCGGTCCCGGCTCCGGGCTCTTGATCACGCCCTCACGGCGCTTCAGCGGCATCCAGCTCGAGTCGGGTCTGCGGATGACCACGGCCACGTCTGCCAGCTGCAGCATGTCGGCGTCGTTGGGACTGTCACCGGCCGCAATGACCCGGTAGCGGATGTCGGGATGGGCGGCGGTGAAACGGCCCACCAGTTCGCGCATGGCTTCGCCCTTGTCCACCTTGGGCATGATGTGCAGAAAGCGGCCACCGCTCACCGCGCGCAGGCCGGCCCGGTTGAGTTCGGCAATGAAGTCACGGCGAATGGCTTCCGAACCTTCCCAGATGCCGGGCTCGGAACCCTGGCGCTGCCGTGCGCGCTGGGCGGCCATCTCGTCGAGGCCGGTGTGGGCGGCGACCTCCTTCGCGCTCATGTCGCCAAAGCCCCGGAACGGGAAACCGTGCCGGCTGCGCAGCCGCTCGAGCGTGCTGCGGATCTCGCTGTAGGCGGGGCCGAAGTGCTCCACCTGCAGCGGCGTGCCGGACGTGACGCCCGCCGCGTTGCGAAAGTAGCCCTCGGGCAGGGCGACGCCGGCGCCGTTCTCGAAAATGATGGGATGAATCAGATCCATGGCCCGACGCAGGAGGACCATCTCCGCAAACGTCTTGCTCGAAGTGAGAATGAGCGGAATGCCGCGTTCCCGGATGGTGGCCAGCGCGCTGCTGGCAGCGTCGAAGCGGTAGCCCTCGTCGAGCAGGGTGCCGTCGAGGTCGGTGAAGATCAGGGTCGCGGTCTTCATGGCGGCGAAGCGTCGTGCGATAGCCATCGTTGCTTGGTCCACCGTGCCCGCAGAGGCGTCTCCCGGTGCTTAGCAGATCCCGTGCCAGAGGCTACAGAGGGTGGGGCAGGCGGATGGCGGGTCCACAGGGCTGCGCTGGGGCACCGTGGGGCGAGCCGGCGCCTTGAATCGGTGCGCTTTGGCGGCTCTGCGCCAGGTTGGTGCATGGCCTCAGGCTGCAGCGGCACGATTCATGGCGGCCACGGCCGGCAGCACCTCCTCGATGAGCTGCCGGGTCTGGGCGATCATGTCTTCGGTGTCCGCAGCCATGGGCCGCAGGATGAACTTGTGGGCCCCTGCGGCGTGATAGGCACGGATGCGCTCGATGATGACCTCACTGTCGCCGATGGCCACGTAGGGCATGGGATCCTTGCCGAGGCGCTTTTCCAAGGCCTTCCGGTAGCGCCGGGACACGGCATCGTCGGCGCCGCCGAAGCGAAAACCGAAGCCGGCCCCGAAGTGGTCCTCGTCGATCCGGCGGCCGAGTTCGGCAGCGCGGGCCTTGATGGCGCGGATGACGGGCTCCACCTGTTCGGGGGTATCGATGCCGGCCTGCCAGCCGGTGCTCCAGCGGGCACTGCGCTCCACCGCCGCATCCGCCGATCCCCCCGTCCACAGCGGCATGGGGTCCTGCAGGGGGCGGGGTGAGATGGAGGCGCCCCGGTACTGATAGTGGCGGCCCTCGAAATCCACGCTCTCCTCTCGCCACAGACGCGAGATCAACTCGAGGCCCTCGTCCGTGCGCTGGCCGCGGCCGCGGGTGGGGACACCCCGCGCGCCGTAGTCACTGCCGAGCGCGCTGCCGACGCCGAAGGCTGGCAGCAGCCTGCCATTCGAGAGCACGTCGATGGTGGCGCACTGCTTGGCCAGCAGGAAGGGATCCCGCAGGCCCAGGGAGGCCACGTTCATGCCGAACTTCATGCGGCGGGTGGCGCCTGCCAGCGCTGCCATGACGCTCATGCACTCCAGGTTTGGCTCGTTGCCTACCAGACGGTCCGACTGCCAGATGGAGTCGATGCCGCCGGCCTCGCATAGATCGACCCAGCGCCAGAAGCCTGCGCCGTCCGCGAACGGGAAGTTGCCGATGCCGATACCCGCGCTGATGGTCATGTCTGCTCCTGGGGGACGTTGCCGCAAATTGGATCCTGAATCGAAGCATGGCCGGCATCGGGTGGCAACCGGAGCCGTTGCCCGGGCTGCTGACGCGGCGTTCGCCCATGCTTGCGTCACCGCCCCAGTGACCTAGAATGCGCGCCCGCCGTTCTCCTGTTGCCACGAGGATGTTTCATGCGCGAGCTGCTTGCCGCGAAGATTCACAACGCCACGGTCACCGAGGCCAATCTGGCCTATGTGGGCAGCATCACCATCGATGCCACGCTGCTCGATGCGGTGGATCTGTGGCCCGGACAGAAGGTGCTCGTGGTCAGCAATACCTCCGGAGCGAGGCTCGAAACCTACGTCATCCGTGGCGAAGCCGACTCCGGCGTCATCTGCATGAACGGTGCCTGTGCGCATTTGATCGAAGCCGGTGAGCAGGTGATCATCATGGGTTTCCGCTTCAGTGAGACGCCCATCGAAGCACAGATCGTGCTGGCGGATGCCAACAATCGCATTGACCGTCGACTCTGAGCTGTCGATGATCTGACCCTGCCGGCCTGCCTAAAGTCACGGGTTGCAGGACGCGATGGAGAAGACGGTGGAAGAAGGCGAACTCAAGCGTGCCGGGCTGAAGGTCACGGTACCGCGACTGAAAATCCTCGAGATCCTCGAGGCCTCCGAGCCACGACACATGTCCGCAGAGGACGTCTATCGCAAGCTCATGGAGGCTGAAGAGAGCATCGGTCTGGCGACGGTCTACCGCGTGCTCACCCAGTTCGAGTCCGCCGGGCTGGTGGAACGCCACAATTTCGACGATGGCCACGCGGTCTACGAGATGGCTTCGGATGATCATCACGATCACATGGTCGATGTGGACACGGGCAAGGTGGTGGAGTTCTACGACGAGCGCATCGAGGCGCTGCAGCGCAGTATTGTCGAGAAGCACGGCTTCGAGCTGGTGGACCACAACATGGTGCTGTTCGTCCGCCAGCCCTCCAGGAAGAAGTAGAGAGCAGCCAACATGAATCCCATGCGCACATCGATTGCCATCGGCGGTGCGGATTCCGGCCGCAGGCGCGGTTTCGAGGATGTGGTCAGCTTCGTGCAGGAGGCTGAGAGACTCGGCGTGGGGGACGTCTGGTCGGCGGAAGCCTGGGGCCAGGATGCCATTGCCCCGCTGGCCTGGGTCGGAGCGCGGACCGAAAAGATCCGGCTGGGCACCGGCATCATGCAGATCTCGGCCCGGGTCCCTGCCATGACGGCCATGACGGCGTTGACCATGGCTTCCCTTTCCGGCGATCGCTTCCTGCTCGGGCTCGGCGCCAGCGGCCCGCAGGTGGTGGAGGGGCTGCACGGCCGCCCCTTCCGGGCACCGCTTGCGCGCCTGCGCGAGACCATCGAGATCGTCCGCCTGGCTTTTGCCGGCGAGAAGATCGCCTACGAAGGCCGCCATCATCAGCTGCCCCTGCCGGGGGGCGAGGGTAAGCCGCTGCGATTGTCGCAGCCGGCTAATCCCGACATTCCCATCTATCTGGCCACACTGGCGCCCAAAGCGCTGGAACTGACCGGTGCGCTGGCCGACGGCTGGCTCGGCACGTCGTTCACCCCGGAAGGTGCCGAGGCGCATCTCGGCCCCCTGCGCAAGGGAGCCGAGGCGGCGGGGCGGCGGCTCGAAGACCTGGATCTGCAGGCGGGTGGGGTGATCGGCTTCGGTGATCCGGAACAGCTGGCGGAGCCCCTGAAGCGGCAGCTGGCCTTCACCCTCGGCGCCATGGGTTCCGCGAAGACCAACTTCTACAACGATGCCTACCGCCGTGGCGGCTGGGCGGAGGACGCCGAAGCGGTGCAGGCCCTGTGGGTGGCCGGCAAGCGCGAGGAAGCCGTCGCCCGGGTGCCCACGGAGATGGTGCTGCAGGCCAACCTGCTCGGCGACGAAGCCATGGTCCGTTCGCGCATCGACGCCTACCGGCAGGTGGGCATCACCACGCTGCGGCTGTCGCCTTTGGGTGCGGATGCCAACGCACGGCTGGATACCTTGGGCCGCGCCCTGGACCTCATGGCTTGAGCCTTCCCACAGTAGCGTCGCGCTTGCTGCTGGCGTATCGCGCGTCTCGCTGCTCTCCGGCCTGCCTACTGCTTCCTGCCCCGCTCCTGAATGGCCTTGCGGCGTTCGGCGACGGCTTGCGGCGTGACCTGGGTCTGCATGTGCTCGCGGCTGGCGGCGTGTTCGATGGCCATGCCTTCGCCGAGGGTCGAACTCCAGCCTTCGTTCATGATCCGCAGCACGGTTTCCCGGGTCGTTCTTTCCGTCGTGAGGATGTCGCGGGCGATCTGCCGGGCGTTGTCCAGCAGCGCCTCCGGCGCCACCACCCGGTTCACCATGCCCCATTCGCAGGCCTGCTCGGCGCTGAGGAAATTGCCGGTCAGGGACAGTTCCTTGGCCCGGGGCAGGCCGATCAGGCGCGGCAGGCGCTGGGACAGGCCCCAGCCGGGAACGATGCCGACCCGGGCATGGGTGTCGGCGAAGCGTGCCGCTGACGAGCAGATCAGGATGTCGCACATCAGGGCCAGTTCAAAGCCGCCGGTGATGGCGAACCCGTTGATGGCGGCGATGACGGGCTTGGGGTAGCCCTGCAGCACGGCGCCGAGATCGGTGTCGGCAGCGCTGCCGCCGGCGGGCGTGCCGTCCGCGGTTTCGCCGCCGAGTTCCTTCAGGTCCAGGCCGGCGGTGAAGGCGCGGCCGGCGCCGGTGAGAATGATGACCTCGGTGTCGGCGTCCTCGGCCAGCTCCCGGAAGGTGCGTACCAGGGCCTGACGCAGACCGGTGGACAGGGCATTGAGGGCATCCGGGCGGTTCATGGTGACGGTGGTGATGCCGCCGTCCCGCTCCAGCAGGACCAGGGGTGGGTTCGTCATGCCAGGCCTCCACGAATGCGGTCGGCGGTCAGCGGCCGCGCTGCCTCCACGCCCTTGATGAAGCGGTGAATGCGGGACACCAGCGTCGGCAGCAGACTGGCCGGCAGATCGTGGCCCATGTTCGGGATCACTTCGATCTCCGCACCGGCAATGGCCTTGGCGATGTCTTCACCGGCGGCCAGGGGCACCAGCGGATCGGCATCACCGTGGATGACCAGCGTAGGCGTTCGAACCTGGGCCAGCCGGTCGACGCGATTGCCATCGGAGAGAATGGCTGCGAACTGCCGCGCGAAGCCCGCCGGATGGACCATGCGGTCGATGGCGGCAGCGGCCAGTTGACCCATGCCCTCGCTGCTGGAGCGGTAGTGGGGCCCGCCGATGACGTCCCACATGGCGTGCTGGTGGGCGATCAGACTGTCCCGATCCACCGCCGGCGGTGGCGTCACCAGGACGGCGGCCGCCTCCGGCGCCGGGGGCGGCAGGGCCGGGTTGCCGGTGGACGACATCACGGGAATCAGGCTGCGCAGGCGGCCTGCATGGCTGATGGCCAGATGCTGGGCGATCATCCCGCCCATGGAGACGCCGAGGACGTGGGCATCCTCGATGCCGAGGTGATCGAGCAGGGCGCGGGCATCGTTGGCCATGTCTGCCAGCCCATAGGGTGCCTGAGGCTGCTGTCCGGACATCATGGCTGCCATCAGCGCGCCGGCATCCACCTCGCCTGAGGCATCGAGCTTTTCGCTCAAGCCCACGTCGCGATTGTCCATGCAGATCACGCGCATGCCCCGTTCCACGAAGCCGTCGATGAAGGCCTGTGGCCACTGCGCGAGCTGACAGCCGATGCCGTGCAGCAGCAGCAGCGGCGGGTCGGCGCGGGCGCCGAACTGGTCGAAGCACAGAGTGATCCCGTTTCCCTGAAAGATCGGCATTGCGTGTTCCCTGGTTGCGCGCGCATCCCCTGAGGCGCTCGGCGGCCATCGTTTATACCGACTCGGTTACGCTGCGATCAAGGTGATCCGCATGCGGTGCTCCGCATCCGCCTTCACGAAGACGTTCAGCCCGCGGCCTGCGCTTCAAGCTTCGAGCAGGCTGCGCGCAAGGTCGACCGCGGTCGTCTCCGGCAGGGTGCCCGTGGAGCGGGCGCGCTCCAGGATGTCGGCCACCGTGGCGCCGATGCGGTCCACGCGCTGGCCGATGGCCGTGGCGCTCTCACCCTGCCAAGCCAGCGCGGCGTGGATCACGCCGCCACTGTTGATGACGAAGTCGGGCACGTAGAGGATGCCGCGGGCTGCGAGGCGCTCGGCCATGTCCGGATGGGCGAGCTGGTTGTTGGCCGCGCCGGCAATGATGCGGCAGTCCAGGGTCGGCAGCACGCTGTCATCGAGCACGCCCCCGAAGGCGCAGGGCGCAAGCAGGTCGCAGGGTGTGGCCAGCACCTCTGCGGGGTGGACGGCCCGGGCCCCGGTGGCGTCAGCGACGGCCTTGGCCTGCCGCGAATCCACGTCCGCCACGGTCAGCCGCGCGCCCTCGGCGGCCAGATGTTCGGCCAGCGCTGCGCCGACGTGGCCGACGCCCTGAATCGCCACGTGAACGCCGGCGAGATCCCGTTGCAGTTCACAGGCCACGGCAGCTCGGATGCCGTGGGCGAGGCCGCGGGCCGTGAACGGTGAGGGGTCGCCTTCCTGTCCGCTCGAGCCGGAGACGAAGCGGGTGCGGGTGGCGATGGCATCCATGTCGGCGGTTTCCGTGCCCGAATCCATGGCCGTCACGTAGCGGCCCTGAAGGCTGTCGATGGCCTGCCCGAATGCGGCGAACAGCGCAGCACGATGGAAGGCGCCCTCTGGTCGGCGGATGACGGCCTTGCCGCCACCGAAGGGAATGCCCGCAAGGGCGTTCTTCAGGGTCATGCCGGCGGCCAGCAGGCAGGCATCCTCCCGGGCTGCGGTCAGGTCGCCATAGGCGCGGAAACGGCAGCCACCAAAGGCTGGCCCCAGGGTCAGATTGTCCAGGGCCACTATGGCTTCGAGACCGGTGGCGGGATCGCTGAAGTGGTGCAGTTCGAGTGGTTCGGGTACGGCGCCCATGGTCGTGCTCCGTTCCGTCGGCAGGCGGTTTCCTGCCCATCATGGCCTGATCCTGATTGTCGCACGTCAGCGAGAGGCAGGTTGCGCGCGACACTCAGGCAGACCTCGGCTATCCTGCCGCGCCATGTCTGCCGAGACCCCATCCCACCCCCGCCGTCTGATCGCGCTGCTCGCCGCGGCCACGGCCACCGGGCCGCTGGCCATGCAGATCTTCCTGCCTGCGCTGCCGGCCGTTCAGGCTGATTTCGCGATCAGTGCCGGTGTGGTGCAGCTCACTCTCAGCCTGTCCCTGCTGTCCATCGCCCTGGCTACCCTGGCCTACGGTCCGCTGTCGGACCGCTACGGCCGCCGGCCCATGCTGCTGATCGGCCTTGGCCTGTTCCTGGCGGGCACCCTGATCTGTGTGCTGGCCCAGGGCATCGAGGTGCTGATCTTCGGCCGCATCGTCCAGGCCGCCGGTGGCGCGGCGGGGATGGTGCTGGCCCGGGCCGTGGTGCGGGACCTCTGGGGCCACGATGAGGCGGCGGGGGTCATCGCCCGGCTGACCATGGTCATGGTGGTGGCACCCATGGTGGCGCCGGCCATCGGCGGTTTGCTCACGGACCTCTTCGCCTGGCGGGCGGTGTTCTGGTTTTCGGCCTTTGCCGGTGTGCTGATCGCGTTCTGGGCTGCCCTGCAGCTGCCGGAGTCCCACGCCGGCCGTGGTCGTGCAGAGGGTGTCGGCAGCATGCTGCGGGGCTTCGGTCATCTGCTCAGTTCCGGACGCTTCTGTGGTTACGTGGCCCACACCGCGTTCTCCTCCATGATCTTTTTCGCCTTCATCAGTGGCGCGCCCTATCTGATGGTCAACGTCCTGCAGCGTCCAGCAACGGAGTACGGGCTGTGGTTCATGGCCGCGTCGGTTGGGTTCATGGCGGGCAATTTCATCGCCATTCGCACCTCCGGACGCTGGTCCCTGCAGGGGCTGATGCTCACGGGCAGCATCCTGTCGGTGCTGGGCGTTGCCATTTCCGCTGCCCTGGTCCTGGCCGGACACCTGAGTCCCATGGGACTGTTTTTGCCCATCAGTCTGACCATGGTGGGCAATGGTCTGGCCATGCCCAATGCCCAGGCCGGGGCGCTCAACGTCTTTCCTCATCGTGCCGGGACCGCCAGTGGTTTCAGTGGTTTTGCCCAGATGGCGGTCTCGGCCTGTGCCATTCAGGCCGTGGGCCAGCTGCACAATGACACGGCCTGGCCCATGCTGAGCTTCATGGGGCTCGGTGCGGTGGGGGCGCTGCTCGCCATCATGGCGGTGAGCCGGCTCGAAGCCCGGCGGGCGGTCAAGCCGGCTGCCACGGGAAGCGCCGGCTGACGCCGACGTCACGCCGGGCGGCTTGCGGGTTCCTGCGCCCCGTGCTGTGATCCAGCCCCGGGTCTGCAGTGCAAGGAAGTGGGAATGTCGTTGCCGACAGCGGCATGCATGGATGGTGCACCCTGGCGGCTGGTCGAGCAGCGGGTGGTCGACATCGTCGTTGATGCCTGCACTCGCATCGATGACAGCCCTATGGGGCTGGTGCCAGCCGATGTGCATGCCCTGCGGGTGTCCTGCAAGCGACTGCGGGCCCTGTGGCGGATGCTCGAGCCCGCCTTCGGCACCGAGTTGACCCGGCCGATGGAACGAACTCTGCGGGATGCAGCCAAGCAGCTGGCCGGCCAGCGGCAGGCCTGGGTCCTGGTGAAGACCCTGGAACGGCTCGGGCGCAAGGCCAGCGCGCGCAAGGATCGCTTCCTTGCCGTCGACCTCGCAGCAGATCTCGCGGCTGCGCTGGGTACAGCAGAGGCGCCCACCACATCGGTCCCTTTCCTGCGACAGGCCTTCGAGCAGCAGCCGCCTGCGCTCAGGGCCCTGCCGAGACGGCCCTCGGTCGATGATCTCATTGCCGGCATCGTCTCTGGGGCCGAGCGGGCCCGCCGGCATGGACGGCGAGCCCGGCGCCGCGACGAGGTGGAACGCTGGCATCGCTGTCGGCGCTGGGTGAAGTACGAGCTTTATCAGCTGGACATCACCCTGGATCTGAAGGGGGCGTTGCGCCGGCGTCATCGGCGCCTGGAGCGGCTCGGGGAGCTCTTGGGCCGGCATCAGGACGGATTCGATCTGGAGCTGCAACTGGCCGGAGCTGAGGTCGCCGTGCCCTTGCCAGGGCCGGCGGCCGCGGTACTCGCGGCCTGGCGCGGCGAGCGTGATGCCCAGCGTCTGCTCAAATGCATCAGGCGGCGTCAGCAACGCCTGCTCCAGCGCATCGAGAAGCGCTTTGACGTCCTGTATGGTGGCCGCCGCGGCGGACTCGAGGCTGCCCTGCGCAAGGCGTTCGCCCGAACCTGAGTTACCGTCCTCGAGGTTCCCGTCCCGCCCGGTCCTGCAGACGTGGTGCTCCTGTTGTCACCGGCCTGTTACCATCGCGCGCTGGACGCGGTATGGATGGAGATTCGAGGGTGAAGGAGAGGGTTGTGGCGAATGCGCCGGACAATGTTTATGGGCCACGCGCCGGGCTGGGACGCCTCGGGCTGCTGCTGGTCCTGGCGCTTGCAGCCGGTGCGGCTGCCGCCGAGGATCAGGAGATCGATCGCGACCCCTTCGAGGCCTGGAACCGTCCCGTCCACAATTTCAACGAGACCCTGGATGTCCACATTCTGCAGCCGGTGGCCCGGGGCTATCGGGCCATCACGCCGAGCCCGGTGGAGCGTGCCGTCTCCAACTTCTTCGACAATCTGACCCTGCCCTTGAGCATCGTCGGCGGGCTGCTGCAGCTCGATTCCGAGCGCACGCTGAAGGAAACGGGCCGTTTCGTGGTCAATTCCACCGTGGGTCTGGCCGGACTGTTCGATCCGGCCACGTCGCTGGGTCTCGAGCGCCAGGAAGAGGACATTGGGCAGGCCCTGGAGAGCTGGGGTGCCAAGAACAGCCCCTATCTGGTGCTGCCGTTCCTGGGGCCCATGACGCTGGTGCAGATTCCCGATCGCATTGCGGCACCGCTCATCGGTCCGACCTTGATGGGCGGCTACTGGCACGACTCGCTGTATGTGCTCAGCATCATCAGCACCCGGGCTGAACTGCTGTCGGCATCGGCCATCCTCGATGAGTCCGCTGCCGACTCCTACATCTTCACCCGGGAGGCCTTCCTGCAGCGGCGGCGTTACCTGCTCTACAACGGTGAGCCACCGCTGGACGACTTCGACGCCTTCTTCGACGAGTTCTGAGCACCCTCCGGCGACTCGATCGCAGTCGGGCCCGACTGCAGGGCCTCGAGCATGGCATCGATGCCGCAGGGGCGGCCGTAGAGGTAGCCCTGGCCGTATTCGCAGCCATGGGACTCGAGGAACTCGGCCTGGGCCCGGGTCTCCACCCCTTCGGCGACCACGGCGAGGTTGAGTTGATGGGCCATGGCGATCACGGCTGCAGTGATCGCCATGTCATCGGCACTGTCGGGAATGTCGCTGACGAAGCCGCGATCCACCTTGATCAGATCGATGGGCAGGCGCTTTAAGTAGTTGAGCGACGAATAGCCGGTGCCGAAGTCGTCGATGGACAGGGTGACGCCGAGTTCCCGCAGGGCATCGAGGGTGCTGATGGCTTCGTCCACGTCGCCCATGAGCATGGTCTCGGTGATCTCGAGTTCCAGGCAGGCCGGGTCGAGTTGGGCGGCAACGAGGGCTGCGCGCACGGCGCCTGGCAGATTGGGGTCCGAGAACTGCCGGGCGGACAGGTTCACCGCCACGTGCAGGGGCTGGGAGCTGGCGCGGCGGATCCGGGCTGCATCCTGGCAGGCATGGTGCAGCACCCACTGGCCGATCTCGACGATGAGGCCGCTTTCCTCGGCGATCTGCATGAACTGCTCCGGGCGCAGCACGCCCCGCTCGGGGTGTTTCCAGCGCAGCAGGGCCTCGAGCCCCACCACCTCGCCACTGCTGATGCGCACCTTCGGCTGGTAGTAGATCTCGAAGCCGTCATTGGCAAGGCTGCCGCGCAGGTCGTTCTCGAGCAGCAGCCGCTCCATGGCCCGAGTGTTCATTTCCTCGGCGAAGAACTGGTAGTTGTCCCGGCCGCGCTCCTTGGCCCGGTACATGGCGAGGTCGGCATTCTTGGTCAGGGTGGCCGGATCGCTGCCGTCATCGGGTGCCAGGGTGATGCCGATGCTGGTGGTCACGCGCACTTCGTGGTTGCCGAGGACGATGGGCTCCTGCAGCCGGCGCAGGATCTTGCGTGCCACCTTGCCGGCCGCCCGGGCGTCCTGGACTTCCTGCAGCAGGATCGTGAACTCGTCACCACCGGGCCTGGCCACGGTGTCCTCGTCGCGCACACAGGTCCGCAGCCGCTCTGCCACGGTCTTCAGCAGCACGTCGCCGGCCTCGTGGCCGAGGGTGTCGTTGACGCGCTTGAAGTTGTCGAGATCGAGATAGAGCAACGCGGCAGGGCGGCCGTGGCGGATGGCCTGACGCACGGCCTGCTCGAGACGGTCGGCAAACAGGCGGCGATTGGCCAGGTCGGTGAGGGTGTCGTAGAACGCCAGCCGCTCCATGCGTTCCTGGCTCTGCTTCATTTCGGTGATGTCGGCGATCTGAATGATCAGATGCAGCGGGCTGCCGTCGGGGTGGCGCTGCACCACCATGTGGCGATTGGTGGTGATCTCGGCGCCGCTGCCGGTGAGGTAGTGGGCTTCGCCGCTGTCCTCGTCGGACTCACCGGCCACCAGTGCCTGGAGGTGGGCACTGAAGGTGTCCCGGGCATCCTGCACCAGCAGGCTGGCCGCCTCCGCATCCACCAGCTCTTCGGCGTCCCGGTCCAGCAGTTCACACAGGGTCCGGTTGACCTGGGTGATGCGGCCATCAGGGTCCACCAGCATCATGCCGATAGGCGCGCTTTCGAAGGCGCCACGGAAGCGGGCCTCGCTCTCGGCCACCAGTTCCTGGGCCTGGCGCAGCTCGCGCATGTCCTTGATGAGGGTGATGGCGCAGGGGTCGCCCTGAATGTCCACCACGGTGGTGGACACCAGGGCCGGAATCGGCCCGTCCGGTCCGTTCAAGGTCACTTCGGCGGTGGCGTAGCCTCCGCTGTCCTCGCCGCGTTCGTCCTGATCATCGATGAGGGCGGCCCAGTGGTTGCGGATGTCGCTCAAGGGCAATTGGGATTCGAGTTCGTGGGCACCGTGACCGACGAGGACGGCCCGGGGGCGCTGCAGCAGCGCGACGAAGTTGTCGTTGACGTCGATGACCAGATCGTCGGCGAGGCGGGTGATGAGCATGGCGTCCGGACTGCGGTGGAAAACCCGGGCGAACTTGTCCTCGCTCTCCCGCAGGGCGGCCTCCGTGCGGCGGCGGGCGCTGATGTCGCGCAGCACCACCACCACGCAGAGTTCACCGTCGAGTTCGGCATAGCGGCCGGAGAGACTGGTTTCCCGGGCGCGGCCATCCGCCGTGATCACCACGGTTTCCAGATCGACCACATGATTTTCGGCTTCGAGCATCTCGGAGAAGCGGGCGATGTCGTTGCCGTCCGCCACTCGCAGCAGTTCGGAACTCGGTCGGCCCAGGCCGCTGTCCCGCTGGTGGCCGGTGAGTTCGGTGAAAGCCTCGTTGAAGTCCAGGGCAATGCCGTCGCTGGTCCGGGTCAGCAGAATGGCATCGCGGCTGGTCTCGAAGAGGGCGGCAAAGCGGGTCTCGCTGCGCCGCAGGGCTCGTTCCGCCTGCACCTGTCCGGTGATTTCCTGGCCGTTGACCACCGCACCCGCGATGCCGGGCGTGCTGTACAGACCGGTGACCTTGGCGTCGAGAAAGATCCATTTGCCTTCCGGAGTGCGCAGCCGCAGGTAGGGCAGGGCGATGGGCGTGGACGGACGCTCCCGGCTGCGTTCGAGCACCTTGGCAAATTCGGCGTGATCCCGTTCGTCCATGAAAGCGGTGGGATTTGCGCCGAGGGCTTGCTCGGCGCTGACGCCGAGCAGCTTGAGGAAGGCCGGGTTGAGATAGGTGATGTGGCCGCCGCGGTCGATGATGAAGGTGATGGCCGTGGAGTACTCGATGATGCCGCGGAATCGTGCCTCACTTTCCCGCAGGGCCTGCTCGGCGCGCTGCATGGGCGTCATGTCCACCACCTGATCGATGGTGAAGGCCACCCGCTGGCGGCGGTCGGTGACGATGCCGACGTTGACGCTGGCCCAGAACGCGCTGCCGTCGGCCCGTTCCAGCAGATATTCCCCGCGTCCCACCTGCATCTCGCCGGCCAGCAGCCGCTGATGGTCAGCGGCGAGACCTTCCCAGTCCTCGGCGGTCACCAGATGGCGCAGCGAGGCACCGATGAGGCTGCTGCGGGGGCGGCCCAACATCTTGGCCAGGGTGTCGTTGACGTAGAGGACGCGTAGCTGCGGGCTCACCAGGGCCATGCCCGTGGGCGAGTGGTCGAAGGCCTGCTGGAACGACGATCCGGACAGCCACCACTCGGTGGCGGTGTCGGACATGCGTCCGGCCAGGACCGCCAGCACCCACGTCGTGATCAGCACCAGGATGCTCGCGAGGTTCACCCGCAGCTCAGGCAGGCCTGACTCCCACAGCGAGAGGGACAGCAGCACCACCGTTCCGAGCACGGCAATGGCCAGCGCGGTCAGGGGGCGCTGCAGGCGCCCGGCGAGCATGGCCGCGGGCAGCAGCGGCAGGAAGCTGGCGGGGTGATGGATCACCATGGGCAGCAGCAGGCCGAGAGCAGCCAGCAACAGCATTGCTGTCGCCATGATCCGCTGCTGGCTGCTGCGCCGCATGGCTGCCCCTGAATCCCGTTTCGACCCTCGCAGACACCGAATCCCCCTCGATGCCGCATACCAACTCGGCCCGGCAGGTCGTGGGCCGCGTCCGCTGGATTCTACTTTGGAATGGACTCTACGTCGCCGCGCCACGGCGCCTTTTTCCAAGGCTCACAGCTCTTTAGCGGAACTCGGGCCCGGTGATGCCCATCAGGGCTCCGAAGCGCGTCAGCTGAGCCCGGTGGGCGGCGGGCAGGCGCAGCCGCTCCATGGCCTGCTCACCCTGACTGCAGAGGAGGTAGCGGAAGCAGTCCTTCAGGGGTTCCTCACCGCCGAGGATGTCCCTGCCGTGGTCATTGAGAAGGTCGTAGAAGGCCTCGAGTTCGTCACCTTCGAGGCCTGCCCGCTGCGGTTCGAGCACGGCGTTGGTCCAAAGGGTGGCCAGGTAGATCCGATACAGCTCGGTGTCCAGGAACTGCTCGGTGACCCGGGAGAGGCGTTCGATCTCCGCGAAAATGTCCTGGTAGCGCTCAGCGAGACGGTCGTCCGGCTTCATGGTCGAGGCACTCACGCACATTGATGCCCGAATAGGGGGGCATGGTAAAGGTTGGGCGGGCCACTGCAATGCGCAGCCCAGCAGACTCTCGGTTCCGCGCGTTGCATTGCCTGGGCCTGGACGCTAATGTCCCGCGCCGACCCTGCGGGCGTTCATTCCGGAGATTTCACAGACATGGCACAAGCCCTGGTATTCGATCCAGTCAGGTTGCCGCCGGCAGCGGAAGCCCTGCGCAGAGAAGTGCGAGCCTTCGTTGCCGAGCACCTGGACCCCGACCTCCTGCGCAATTCCGACTTCGGCTCCGGTCACGACCCGGCGTTCAGCCGCGCTCTCGGAGCCCGGGGCTGGATCGGGATGACCTGGCCGGGGAAGTACGGTGGCGGCGATCGCAGCTTTTTCGAACGCTACGTGGTCACTGAAGAGCTGCTCGCAGCGGGTGCGCCGGTGGAAGCCCATTGGATCGCCGACCGCCAGAGCGGTCCGGTACTTCTGCGCTACGGCACCGAAGCCCAGCGTGAGTTCTTCCTGCCGCGCATCATCCGGGGCGAGTGCTACTTTTCCATCGGCATGAGCGAACCGGACTCCGGTTCGGATCTGGCCTCGGTGCGGACCTCGGCCACCAAAGTGGATGGTGGCTGGGTGGTCAACGGGACCAAGCTCTGGACCAGCGGCGCTCACCGCAATCACTACATGATCACCCTGGTGCGCACCGAGCCGGTGGGGGAGAACCGTCATGCCGGACTGTCGCAGCTGATCGTGGATCTGAAGAACCCCGAAGGCCTCACCATCCGCCCCATTGCCAACATGGCGGGGGATCGGGACTTCAATGAGGTGGTGTTCGAGGACTGCTTCGTGCCCGACGAGCATGTGCTGGGCCAGCCGGGCAACGGTTGGGAGCAGGTCACCAGTGAGCTCGGCTACGAGCGCAGCGGGCCGGAGCGCTTCCTGTCCTCGTTCCGCCTGTTGGTGGAATTGATCCGGGCCGTCGGCCCGGATCCGGAACCGGCCCAGGCCGCGGCCATCGGCAAGCTGGCCGGCCAGCTCACCACCCTGCGCAAGATCTCCATCTCCGTCGCCGGCATGCTGCAGAGCAATCGCAATCCCATCGTGGAAGCGGCGCTGGTGAAGGAGCTTGGCAACAACTTCGAAAAGGAGCTGCCGGAAGTGGTGCGGCTGGTGGCCCCGGCCGCGGCGGGGCGCCTGTTCCAGCGCACCCTTGAGGACACCCTGCTGCATGCGCCGTCGTTCTCGCTGCGAGGGGGCACGCGGGAAATTCTGAGGGGCATGATCGCAAGAGGGCTGGGACTGCGATGAACAGCACAAATTCTGACGACCGCAACGATGGTCAGGGCGAAGCCGGCCGCATGATCCAGGACACCGCCGACCGCCTGCTGCGGGATCAGTGCAGCAAGGAGCTGGTGGACGCTGCGGAAGCCGGCACCTGGCCGGCGGCACTGTGGCAGACGCTCATGGAAACGGGCCTGCCCTGGGCCTCGGCACCGGAGCGTCTGGGGGGCTCGGCTCTCGTGCTGCCTGAAGCCCTGGGGCTGCTGCGGCTGGTGGGCGCCCACGCTGCGCCGGTGCCCCTTGCGGAGACCCTGATCGCGTCGGCCCTGCTTGGTGAGGACGAATCCGTCGAACAGTTGCCTGCAGGCCCGCTGGCACTGGTGCTGGCCAGTGCCACGGATGATTTCGCCGCGCGCCGGACGGCAGACGGCTTCGCGCTTCGCGGCTCGGTCGCCGACGTGCCCTTTGCGCCGTTGGCCGAGGTGCTCGTCGTGGCGGTGGACACCGGTGACGGACTGCTGCTGCTGCGGGTGGATCCATCCTCAGTGCAGCTGGAGCCGGGGCGCAATATCGCCGGCGAGCCGGTTGCGACCGTGATCTTCGATGATGCTGAGGTGACGGAGGCGGCGTGCAGCCGCTGTGCCAGCTTGAACGCTGCCGAGGAACTGCTGGCCCTGCTGGCCCTGTCCCGCGCCTTGATGTCGGCCGGCGCCATGCAGTCCCTGCTGGACATGTCGGTCGGTTATGCCCTCGAGCGCCGACAGTTCGGCAGGCCCATTGCCCAGTTCCAGGCGGTTCAGCAACAGCTGGCGGTGCTGGCCGGGGAGGCCGCAGCGGCCATCCGGGCGGCCGACGGCGGTCTGGAAGCCTTCGCCGAAGTGTTTCGGAGCGACGCTGCAGCCGACCCGGAAACCCGGACCCGGCGCATTGCCATGGCCATTCAGGAAGCCGGCGTCGCCAAGGCGCGGGCCGGTGAGGCAGCCGGCCGTGGCGCAGAGATCGCCCATCAGGTGCATGGTGCGATGGGGTTTACCTACGAACACCGCTTGCATCAGCGCACGCGCCGACTCTGGGCCTGGCGGGATCAGTACGGCACCGAGACCTTCTGGCAAGCCCGCTTCGGCCGATTCTTGTGCGCGGCCGGGGGCGACGCGCTCTGGGACATTCTGACCCGCCCCCTGGATTGAGTGCAGCATGACGGCGCCGGAGCTGGTCTGGTTTCGCAACGACCTGCGTTGCCGCGACCAGGCCGCTCTGGCGAAGGCGGCTGATCGGGGCCCGGTGGTGGCTGTCTTCTGCTTCTGTCCCGGGCAGCTCCAGGCCCACGGGGTCGGCGGCAACCGGGTGGCCTTTCTGTTGCGCTGCGTCGCTGCGCTTTCGCGGGAGCTGCAAGCCCTGGGCATCCCGCTGAAGATCATCGAGACGGAAACCTTCGCCGAGCTCCCCGCAGCCCTGGCTGGGCTGGCCCGTGAGCTGGGTGCCCGGCGGCTGTGGTTCAACGCCGAGTATCCGCTCAACGAGCAACGCCGCGACGAGGCCGTGACCACGGCCCTCGAGGCGGACGGTGTGGCGGTGGAGCGCTGCCACGACACCGTCATCCGCGCGCCGGGCACGGTACTGACCCAGGCCGGAACGCCCTACACCGTGTTCACTCCCTTCCGGCGACGATGGCTCGAGTCCATCGCTCCGGAAGATCTCGCGCCCCGGCCACGTCCGCGGTCGCGGTCGGCACCGCCGCTGGCCTCGGATCCGGTGCCGTCCCTGCCGGACAGGTTCGTGGCGACGGCGCCGGAGGCACTCTGGCCCGGTGGCGAAGGCCCGGCACTGAAACGCCTGGCGCGCTTTGTCGAGTCCGCCGTGCATCGCTACGACGAGCAGCGCGATTTTCCGGCCCTGGACGGCACCAGCACGCTGTCGCCCTGGCTGGCCGTCGGCGCGCTTTCTCCCCGGCAGTGTCTGCACGCCGCTATCGAGAGCAATGACGGCCGCCTGGACGGTGGCTCACGCGGGGCGACCACCTGGATCACCGAACTGGTCTGGCGGGAGTTCTACCGCCACGTGATGGCCGCGTTTCCCCATGTCTCCACCGGTCGCGCCTTCCGCCGCGAGTACGACGCCGTGGCCTGGCGCGACGATCCGGAGCAGCTTGCCGCCTGGCGGGAGGGCCGGACCGGCTATCCCCTGGTGGATGCGGCCATGCGCCAACTGGCCAGCACCGGCTGGATGCACAACCGCCTGCGCATGGTGGTGGCCATGTTCCTGAGCAAGAATCTGCTGCTGGACTGGCGTCAGGGCGAGGCCCACTTCATGGAACTGCTGGTGGACGGCGATTTCGCATCCAACAATGGCGGCTGGCAATGGAGCGCTTCCACCGGCACCGACGCCGCGCCCTACTTTCGCGTCTTCAATCCCGTCACCCAATCCAAGCGCTTCGATCCTGACGGCCGGTTCATTCGTCGCCATGTGCCCGAGCTGGCGGCGCTGGCAGGATCGCAGCTGCATGCGCCTTGGACAGCGAAGGGTCCCGTCGTGGAGTATCCTCAGCCCATGGTGGACGCAGCGTCCTCCCGCAGGCGCGCCATCGAGGCCTTTCGCTCGTTGGCAGGTGCGAAACATTGACGGGCCGCGTTCGATTGCGGTGACGGGGGCTGACAGTGGCGATGCAATCGAGCGCAGAGACAGGAGATGAACCCGGCGTCAGCGCGCTGCCCGTGCCCCTGGCACGGGTGCGATTGGCCGATGGCGCCCTGCTCGAAGCCAACGAGGAGTTGCTGGTGCTCACGGGAGGGCATCTCGATGCCTGGGTCGGCCCGGGCTGGGTGGACGCGTTGGCGGCCATCGTCGCCGCCGGGCGCACCGCCGTCATCCATTTCGACACCCGTGACGGCGCCACCGTGGAAGTGCGGGTCAGGCCAGCCGGCGCGGGCGAAGTCTGGGTTGCGTTCCTGCCTCCGCCGGCATCGAGGCGGGCCGATGATCTCGGTCAGCTGGTGGCCATGCTTTCCGACGTGCTCTGGGAGTGGGATCTGCGCACGGGCCGCGTGAACTACTTCGGCGAGGGCGTGCGTGCGGAGGACTTCGAGGGCAGCTTTCCCGATACGCCCGAATCCTTGCTGGAACTCATTCACGAAGACGAGCGCGAACTGGCCAAGCAGGCCATGGAGGCCTGTCTGAGCGGTCGCAGCGACCGCTACCGCTTCGAGCACAGACTGCTGCAGAGCGATGGGGAGTACCGCTGGATGCTCAGTCGCGGCCGGGTCGTGGAGCGGGATACGGCCGGCCAGCCTCTGCGCGTCATGGGTCTGGTCACCGACATCGAGCGCCGGCGCCGGCGGGAAGAGGAGCGGCTGCGCCTCGAAGGGCAGCTGCGGCACATGCAGAAACTCGATGCCCTCGGTCAGCTGACCGGAGGCATTGCCCACGACTTCAACAACATCCTCGCCAGTGTGCTCGGCTATGCGGAACTCGGGCTGCTGGAAACCGATCCTGCGATGCTGCGCGACCACCTCGAGCAGGTCATCCGCTCGGCGGCGCGGGGGCGGGATCTGATCGGTAAGCTCTTGCTGTTCAGTCGCGCTGGATCCGGCGCGGGGCCGGGGCTGGCGACGAGCTCCCTGCTGCAGGTTCCGGAAACCCTGCGCATGCTCAGGCCCATGCTGCCGGCAACCCTGACTATGGACTTCGAACAGGAGCCCGCGCTGCCCGACGTGCAGATCGACCCCAGTGCGCTGCAGCAGCTGGTCCTCAACCTGACCATCAATGCCCGCGACGCGGTGGGGGAGAACGGCTGGATCCGGGTCGCCCTCGGCAGGCGCTACGAAGCCGACACCCTGTGCGCCTCCTGCCGCGTCCCCATCGAGGCTGGCGACTGGGTGGCCTTGGAGGTGGCCGATGACGGCTCGGGCATTACTGCGGACCTCCGGGCGCGGGTTTTCGATCCCTTCTTCAGCACCAAGGAATCGGGCGAGGGTTCCGGGTTGGGACTGTCGGTGGTTCATGGCATCGTTCACGAGCACGGCGGCCATATCCTGCTCGACTCGGAACCGGGGGGCGGAACCCGGTTCACGCTCCTGCTGCGTCCTGCCGAGGTGGCGGTGCTCGCGCCGGTGGAGCCGGCGCAGCCGGTGGCGATCTCGGGTGCGAATCTCCGTGTCCTGGTGGTGGACGACGAGTCCGCCATTGGTGCCTGGCTGTCGCGGTTGTTGCGGATGAAGGGCTTCGATGTTGAAGTCCATCAGGATTCCGAGGCCGCCCTCGATTCCTTCGAGGTGAACCCGGAGAGCTTCGATCTGGTCATCACGGATCAGTCCATGCCGGGGCTCTCCGGTGTGGAACTGGCTGACGAGCTGCTGGCGCTGCGGCCAGATATGCCCATATTGATCTGCTCCGGCTTCAGCGAGTTCGTGAATGCGGCCAATGCCTGCGAGCTGGGTTTCACCGAGTTCCTGCAGAAGCCCGTCAGCGCTCGCGACCTGCTGGCGGCCATCGGCCGCTGCCTGCCCGCGGCACGGGTGCAGGGGATTTCGCCAGCAACCTGATAGGATGGCGCAGACCGGTTGGGGAAGGTGGTGTGGCCGTGCAATATCGATTGCTGACCCGAGGTGATTTCGACGGCATCGTCTGTGCCGCGCTGCTGCGTGAGCAGGGGCTGGTGCAGGATGTGGCCTTTGTCCACCCCCAGGACATGCAGGCCGGACGAATTGCGGTGGACGACGGTGTGGTCACGGCCAACCTGCCCTATGTGGCGGGGTGCCATCTGGCCTTCGATCACCATTCCAGCGAACTGCTGCGCATGGGCAAGGATCATCCCGACAACCTCATCAACGATCCCGAGGCGGCCTCCTGTGCACGGGTCATCTACGACCACTTTGGCGGCGCCGCTGCATTCCCCAACATTCCCGCGACCCTGCTGCTGGCGGTGGACAAGGCCGATTCGGCCCAGTACAGCGAGATGGAGATCCTCGATCCCTACGATTGGACCCTGGTGAACTTCGTCCTCGATGCGCGCACCGGCCTCGGCCGTTTTCGGGAGTTCCGCATCAGCAACGAAGCCATGCTGATGAAGATGATTGATCTGGTGCGCTCCCGCAGCGGCGAGGAGATCCTGCTCGACCGGGACGTGTCCGAGCGGGTCCGGCTCTACTTCGAGCACGAAGAACTGTTCCGGCAGCAGCTGCGGCGCTGCTCGCGGGAGCACGGCGACGTGCTGCTCATCGACCTGCGCCGTGAGGATCCCATCTTCGCCGGCAACCGCTTCATGTCTTTTGCGTTGTTCCCCAAGGCACGGGCGTCGATTCACTGCCTGCGCGGCCCGGAGGGTCGCACCGTGTTCGCCATCGGCAGGAGCATCCTCGACCGCAGCTCCCCCGTGCACATCGGCAACCTCTGCCTTCAGTACGGTGGCGGTGGCCACGCGGCTGCAGGAACCTGTCAGGTGCCGACGGAGAAGGCCGAGGAAGTCCTCGCCGAGCTCATCGGAGCCCTGCGTCAGGGCTGATCCATCGCCCGCCCCGCGTTTGAGAGTAGGAGTCGTTTGCCATGCACGAGGCCGTGGCCGAGCTGCTCGATCTGCTCGATCTAGAAACCATCGAGGACAACCTTTTTCGGGGTCGCAACGAGCACCATGCGGGTCCCCGGGTGTTCGGCGGTCAGGTCCTCGCCCAGGCCCTCGCCGCCTGCGGGCGTACCGTGGAAGGTCGGCTGCCGCACTCCCTGCACGCCTACTTTCTGCGCCCCGGCGACAGTCGGCGGCCCATCCTCTTCGATGTGGATCGCATCCGCGATGGTTCGAGTTTCACCACCCGCCGGGTGCGGGGTATCCAGAACGGCGAGCCCATCTTCGCCATGTCGGCCTCGTTCCAGATCGAGGAAGGGGGGTTGGAACACCAGTTTCCGGCGCCGGACTGGCCGCAACCCGAGCAGCTCGAAGACGATACGGCGGTGGCCAGACGGCTCATGGGCAGCGATCCCAATGTCATGCCCTGGGCCGCCCGGGAGCGGCCATTCGAATCCCGCTCGGTCTACCCGGTGGGAATGCCGCAGCCGGAGGCGCCCATCAAGCCGGCCTGGTACCGCCTCAGAGCCGGTGTCCCGGAACAGCCGATGCTGCACGCCTGCCTGCTGGCCTACTGTTCAGACATGGGTCTGATGTCGACGTCGCTGGTGCCGCATATGGCAGCAACGCCGCGCTCGCACATCATCGGCGCCAGTCTCGACCATGCCATGTGGTTCCATCGGCCCCTGAAAGTGGACGAGTGGTTTCGCTACGACCGGGACAGCCCTTCTGCCAGCGCATCCCGCGGCTTCAACCGCGGTGGCTTCTTTGACCGGTCGGGCCGCCTGCTGGCCTCGGTGGCCCAGGAAAGTCTGATCCGCGTGCGCCGGGACATGGATTGAGACGGCTCACTGGCCGGCGAGCGTGATATCGACGATCTCCAGGCTGGAGCGGGTGAGGGCAACCTGCAGATCCAGCTGCATGCCGGGGTCATCGGGAAACCGCAGACGGGTGGCATCGGCGCCCAGCTGATCCCAGGTGGGATCGATGCTGAGCCAGTGCCCGTCGATGCGCACTTCGTTCCAGGCGTGGGGCGCAAACCCTCCCAGCTCGTCCCCTGCCCAGGCCAGGCCCGTCACCACTCGGCTGTCATAGCCGGCGGCCGTGGCCAGCGCCGAAAACAGGGCTGCGAACTCATAGCAGTCACCGCGGCCGTCGCTGAGCAGGGCATCCAGGGAGGGCGGGGCGGCACCGGGGTGATAGCGGATGCGCTGGCGGACCTCCGCGACCAGGCGCTGCAGTTCGCTGCGCTGGCGCGGTTCGAGCCACGGCTCCGGACCGAGCCGCTTCGTGACCAGGATGGCTTCGCTGCCGTCGCCGGCCTGCAGCCCCGGACCGCTTCGGAACATGCCTGCGGCCGGGCCGTGTACGCGCAAGGTCATGCCGCTGACCTTCGCACTGTCGCCGAGTCGCTCGGGAACCGGCAGCAGCAGCGGTCCGCTGTTCCGTGCCACCTGCAAAGTCGGTCTGCTGTGCACCCGGCGCAGGACGAAACTGTCGCCGATGACGTAGCGCATGGGTGTGCCGTCCGGGGCCAGCCACAATCCCACCTTGGCGCCGTCAGTGCGTTCGCCCAGGGCGTGGGTGCCGTCAGGGTCGCGGCTCTTCACCTCCCAGGCCGTCGTCATGCTGGAATGCTCCCCGGCACCGAACATGCCCAGCTGTTCGATGCGCTCCCCCACGGGAGCCGTGGCCAGGGCGCGGGTGCCTTCCAGGGTCTGCAGGTCCGGAGAGCCGAGATCTTCGCCGCTGGCCACTTCGTGGTGCTCGATCCCTGCCGGGGTGCGGGTGAAACGCGTGCGCTGCAGCAGCACATGGGGGGATTCGGTGGCGAACTGAAGACGCTCCTCCCGCAGCAGCCAGCCGCTGCCCGGCAGATGGATCTCGACCCGGGTATCCATGCGTGGTGCACCGTTGCCGGCCCGGCCCCGGCGTTCCTCCACCACGCCTGCGGCCTCACCATCGAGTTCGATCACATACAGGCGCTGGCTGGCTTCATCGAAGCTGCTGGCCGGGTCCGGCGGGCCATCGCCGCAGGCGGTCAGCAGCAGGAGGACAGCCAGCACAAGCGCGGCCGGCACAGGCGCCAACCGGGCTGTCAGGGTGGAAGCGGAATGCATGATTCGGACTACTCGTGACCGGTGGTGAGTGAGCTGAGCGCCAATGGGTGCGGGACAGGATCCGGCGTGGCGTTTAGAATGGCGGCCCTTCGCGAGACGAGCTGTGACGCACGCCTATGACCGGCCATGGTACCGATAACGCACGCCCGGACAACTTCATCGAACAGATCATTGCGCGTGACAATGCCAGCGGCAAGTTCGGTGGGCGCGTGGTCACCCGTTTTCCCCCAGAGCCCAACGGCTTTCTGCACATCGGGCATGCCAAATCCATCTGCCTGAACTTCGGGGTCGCGAAGCGGTTTGAAGGCCTGTGCTACCTGCGCATGGACGACACCAATCCGCTCAAGGAAACGGCCGAGTACGTCGCCTCGATCCAGAACGACGTGCGCTGGCTGGGTTTCGACTGGGAGGACCGGGAGACCCACGCCTCGGACTACTTCGAGCAGCTCTATCAGTTCGCCGAGGAACTGATCCTTCGCGGCCGGGCCTTCGTCTGCAGCCTGTCGCTGGATGAGATCCGTGCCACCCGCGGTACCCTCACCGAACCGGGTCAGCCCAGCCCCTACCGTGAGCGCGGCGTGGAGGAGAACCTCGATCTGTTCCGCCGCATGCGCGCCGGTGAGTTCGAGGACGGTGCTGTGGTGCGGGGGGCCAAGAGCTACATGGCGGCGCCGAACATCAACCTGCGCGACCCGGTGCTGTATCGCGTCCGCCGCGCTCATCATCAGCGCACCGGCGACGCCTGGTGTCTGTATCCCATGTACGACTACACCCACTGCCTCTCGGACTTCATCGAGGGCGTGACCCACAGCCTGTGCACGCTGGAGTTCGAGGATCATCGTCCGCTCTATGACTGGGTACTCGATACCCTCGCCACGCCCCATCATCCCCAGCAGATCGAGTTCTCCCGGCTCAACCTCGAGTACACGGTGCTGTCCAAGCGCATGCTCAATGCCCTGGTGACCGAAGGCCACGTGGACGGATGGGACGATCCGCGCAAGCCGACCATTGCCGGTATGCGGCGGCGTGGCGTGCGGCCGGCGGCGATCCGGGAGTTCTGCGAGCGCATCGGCGTCACCCGTTCCGACGGCACGGTGGAGATGAGCGCACTGGAGCGCTGCATCCGTGACGATCTCGAAGCCGTGCCCCGGGGGCTGGGGGTGGTGGAGCCACTGAAGGTGGTGCTGACCAACTATCCCGAGGACGGGGAGGAGTGGTTCTCCGCCGCCCAGCATCCCCAGGACGAAAGTCTCGGCAGTCGGGACATACCGTTCTGCCGGGAACTGTGGATCGAGCGCGAGGATTTCATGCTCGAGCCCCCCAACAAGAAATACAAGCGGCTGTCTCCGGGCGCGGAGGTTCGGCTGCGCTACGGCTACATCATCCGCTGTGACGAGGTGATTACCGGCAACGATGGTGAAGCGGTGGAACTGCGCTGCAGCGTGGATCTCGAATCCCGCGCTGGCGGCGCCAATGCCGAGCGCAAGGTCAAGGGCGTGATCCACTGGGTCAGTGCCCGCCACGGCGTCGACGTGGAGCTGCGGCTCTACGACCGCCTGTTCAATGAACCGAACCCGGGTGGCCTGAAGGATGGCCGACATTTCACCGAGGTGCTGAATCCGGATTCGCTGACGCTACGGCATGGGGTGGTGGAGCCTCATCTGGCCACGCTGGCACCGGGCAGTCGCGTGCAGTTCGAGCGCATGGGCTGGTTCTACCTGGAGCCTGAGCGCTCGACAGCTGAGAAACCCGTGTTCAACCGCATCATCACGCTGCGGGATACCTGGTCCTGACGGCGGAAAGAGGGTGCGCAGAGATGGGAGGTGCGACATGCGTGAGGAAGTGACGCTGCTCGAAGTCTCGCCCCGGGACGGGCTGCAGAACGAACCCGGCGTGATGACCACCGCCGACAAGCTGGCGCTGATCGCTGATGCCATCAATGCCGGTGCGAAACGCATCGAGGTGACCAGTTTCGTGCATCCGAAGAAGGTCCCGCAGATGGCGGATGCCGAGGCTGTCTGCGCTGGACTTCCCGAGGTGGCCGATGTCCGCTACACGGGACTGGTGCTGAACCGCCGCGGCCTCGAACGGGCCCTGGCCACGGGGCGCCTGCACGAAGTGGGCATGGTGGTGCCTGCCAGCGACACCTTCGGCATGCGCAATCAGGGCATGGATGTGGAGGCGGCATTGGCCGCAGCGGAAGACGTGATCGCAGCGGCCCGGCAAGGCGGGATCGGCGTGCAGGTCACGCTGGCGGTGGCCTTCGGTTGTCCCTTCGAGGGTGAGGTGCCTGCCGATCGGGTGCTGGCCATGGCCACGCGGCTGGCTGCCGCTGCGCCGGATGAGATCTGCCTGGCGGATACGGTGGGCGTGGCAGTACCGAGTCAGGTGCTGCATCTGTTTCCCGCCATACGCGCAGCCATTGGCAGCGGCATCCCGCTGCGGGCCCACTTTCACAACACTCGCAACACCGGCTTCGCCAATGCCTTTGCGGCGCTGCAGGCGGACGTGTCCGTCCTCGATGCCAGCATCGGCGGCATCGGCGGCTGCCCCTTCGCGCCCAAGGCCACCGGCAACATTGCCAGCGAGGATCTGATCTACATGCTCGACCGCATGGGCATTCGTACCGGCGTCAGCCTCGACGGGCTGATCGCGGCTGCCGAGGGCTTAGGCCAGCGTCTCGGTCGCCCCATTCCGGGCCTGTTGGGCAAGGCCGGCGGCTTTCCGACCCCGGAGGCGGCCTGACATGCCCGGTCCCCTCGAAGGTCTGCGCGTCATCGAACTCGGCCAGCTCATTGCCGGCCCGTTCTGCGGCCAGATGCTCGGTGACCTCGGCGCCGAGGTGATCAAGGTCGAAGCCCCGGGCCAGGGTGACGCCATGCGCGACTGGGGCCAGGGCAAGCCGGTGTGGTGGCCGGTGATCGCGCGCAACAAGAAGTGCATCACCCTGGACCTCAGGCGTGACACCGGGCAGGGCATCCTCGCCGATCTCGTCGCCGAGGCGGACATCCTGATCGAGAACTTCCGGCCCGGGACGCTGTAAAAGTGGGGCCTCGCTCCAGAAGTGCTGCACGCCCGCAATCCGGGTCTGATCCTGGTTCGCGTCAGCGGCTTCGGCCAGACCGGGCCCTATGCCAAACGGGCAGGCTACGGTTCCATCGGTGAAGCCATGGGCGGCATGCGCTATCTGGCCGGAGAACCGGATCGTCCGCCGAGCCGGGTCGGGCTGTCCATCGGTGACGCCCTGGCCGCCACCTTCGGCTGCGTCGGCGCCCTGGCGGCCCTGGAGTATCGCCGCAGGACCGGCCGCGGCCAGGTGGTGGACTCGGCCATCTACGAGGCCGTCCTCGGCATGCTCGAGAGCACCGTGGCGGAGTACACCGAAGCCGGCGTGATCCGAGAGCGCACCGGCTCGATCCTGCCGAAGATCGCCCCCTCCAACGTCTATCCCACGGCGGACGGCGAGATGGTGCTGGTGGCCGCCAATCAGGACAGCGTCTTTGCCCGCCTCGCCGAGGCCATGGGTGAGCCGGAACTGGCCACGGACGAGCGCTACGCCAATCACTTCGCCCGCGGTGAGCGGCAGGCGGAACTCGACGCCCACATCGGCACCTGGACCCAGACGCTGCCCGCCAAGGAACTGCTCGAACACTGTGAGCGCCATGGCGTTCCCGCCGGTCGCATCTATCGGGTTCCGGAAATGCTCGACGATCCCCAGTTCCAGGCCCGGGAGGCCATCATCAAGGTGGACCATCCCGAGTTCACCAATCTGCACATGCAGAACGTGTTCCCGAAACTCTCGGAGTCACCGGGCGCCGTGCGCTGGCCGGGCCCGGCCCTCGGTGCCCACACCGACGAAGTGCTCGGGGATCTCCTCGGCTACGACGCCGGGCGGATCGCGTCCCTGCGCGAGGCAGGACATATCTGAACGATCAAACTGCAATCAGGAGAACAACATGGGTCTCGCTCTGGCCAAGGATTCCATCGATCTCGGCATCATCACCCGCAACGCCGCGCCCATGGTGGCGTTCTATCGAGATCTTCTCGGTTTCACCGACGAGGGACAGATGCCGGTGCCGGGTATCGGCACCATGTACCGGCTGCGCTGCGGCAGCAGCCTGATCAAGATCACCGAGGCCGAGCCAAAGGCGGATGCGCCTCCCGGCGGGCTGGCCGGCGCCACCGGCATGCGCTACTGGACCATTTCCGTAGTGGACGTGGATGCCGCGGCGGAGATGTGTCGTCAGGGCGGCCATGAGCCGGTGATCCCGCCCCGGGACATCCGTCCCGGTGTGCGCATCGCCATGTTCGAAGATCCGGACGGCAACTGGGTGGAGCTGCTGCAGTCGTGAGCGGGCCTGCCTTGGAGCGCTGCCGCACCATGCTGCAGGCCATGGCGCGCCTGCAGGACGAGCACAATCGCCACGTGGCCGAGGATTGGCGGCAGCAGGGCTTTCCCTACTATCGGGCGGTGTGGGTGGAGTGCGCGGAGCTGCTCGACCACTTCGGCTGGAAGTGGTGGAAGCGACAGCAGCCGGAGCTGGGACAGGTGCGGCTGGAAGTGGTGGACATCTGGCACTTCGGCCTCAGCATGCTGCTTTTGGAGAACGGGGTGGATGACGCCCTGGTCAAGGCCTTCCACGATGGCGTCGGGCAGCCGCGGGATCTCGAACGCTTCCGCGCTGACGTCGAGGCGCTGGCGGCCGAGGCGCTGACGGGCCGGCGTTTTTCGGTGCCTGCTTTCATTCACCTGCTCAACGACCTCGACATGGATCTCGCCGATCTCAGTCGTGAGTACATCGGCAAGAACGTGCTGAACAACTTCAGACAGGCGCACGGCTATCAGGACGGCAGCTATCGCAAGACCTGGGCCGGCCGCGAGGACAACGAGCATCTGCTGGAGGTGATCGCCGACCTCGACGCCAGCGCCGAGGACTTTCCGGATCAGCTCTGGGGCGCGCTGGATCGGCGCTATCGCGAAACGCTGTAGGCGAGCCCGTGGGGCCCAGCGTCGGGGCCCGGCGTCGGGGCCCAGCCGTCACCGAATCGTCACCACATGTTCATCTACCGTCGATCAGGGCGTCATGCCTGCTTCATGGCCCGGCCTCAGGCTGGGTCAAACCAGCGGAGCAGGAAGGGAGTATGGCCCCTATCACCGGAAACCCCCGTCATTACCGCACGATCTGGCTGTCCGATATCCACCTCGGCACCCGCGGCTGCCAGGCCGACGTCCTCCTCGACTTTCTCAAGCACCACACCTGCGACCGGCTCTATCTGGTCGGCGACATCATCGACGGCTGGCGGCTTTCTAGCACCCTGTACTGGCCTCAGAGCCATTCCAATGTGCTGCGGCGGTTCCTCACCCTGGCCAAGCGCGGCACGGAGATCACCTACGTCACCGGCAATCACGACGAGTTCCTGCGGCGCTTCTCGGACCACAGCTTCGGCAACATCCGGCTGGTGGACCGTGCGGTGCACCAGACCGCCGACGGCAAGTCACTGCTGGTGGTCCACGGCGACGAGTACGACGTCATCACCCGCTACCACCGTTGGATCGCCTGGCTCGGTGACATCGGCTATCAGTTCCTGCTGGAGGTGAACCGGGTCAACAACGCGATCAGAGAGCGGCTCGGCTTCGGTCGCTGGTCGCTGTCCGCCTGGGTCAAGCACCGGGTCAAGCGTGCGGTGAACTTCATCAGTGAGTTCGAACTGGCCGTGGCCCGCGAGTGTGAGCGGGAGGGCTTCGATGGTGTGGTCTGCGGTCACATCCACCACGCGGAGATCCGCAACATCGGCCCCATCCGTTACCTGAACTGCGGTGACTGGGTGGAGTCCTGCACGGCCCTGGTCGAAGACAGGGGTGGCGAGATCCGGGTGCTGAACTGGACCGAGAGTGACGGCGCGGAGAAGGTGATTGCCCTGCCGACACCCAAGGAGCGTGCGGCATGACCATTCTCATCGTCACCGATGCCTGGCATCCCCAGACCAACGGGGTCGTCACCACGCTGGAGCAGGTGATCGCCGGTGCCCGCGACGTCGGGCACCGGGTGGAGGTGCTGGAGTCCAGCAGCTTCCGCACCATGGGGCTGCCGGGCTATCGCGAGATCCGCGTGGCCATCAACCCGTTCTCGGTGGGGCGGCGGATCAGGGAACTGGTGCCCACGGCCGTGCACATCGCCACCGAAGGCCCCCTCGGTCTGTCCGCCCGACGCTTTCTGGTCAAGCAGGGCCTGCCGTTCACCACCTCGCTCCACACCAAGTTTCCTGAGTACATGCGTGCCCGGATCGGACTGCCGCTGCGTCTCGGCTACCGGTTCCTGCGCTGGTTCCACCGACCGGCGGGTAGCACCCTGGTGACCACGGCCCGGCAGAAAGAGGAGCTCGAAGCCTGGGGATTGCGGCATCTGCAGGTCTGGGGCCGGGGTGTGGACATCCGGCGCTTCCGGCCGCGGCCTCGCCTGCGCGGCTTCGACGGGCCGCTGCTGCTCTATGTGGGACGCCTGGCCGTGGAGAAGAACCTGCAAGCCTTCCTCGAACTCGACTGCCCCGGACAGAAAGTGGTGGTGGGTGACGGGCCCCAGCGAGCGGCGCTGCAGCGACGCTATCCCGACGTGACCTTCACCGGCTACTGCTACGGGGACGAGCTGGCAGAGTGGTACGCCCGGGCCGATGTCTTCGTGTTTCCCTCCCGCACCGATACCTTCGGTCTGGTGATGCTGGAGGCCATGGCCTGCGGTACCCCGGTGGCGGCGTATCCGGTCACCGGTCCGTTGGATCTGGTCATCGAGGGTGTCAACGGCGCCCTCGACGAGGATCTCGGCTCTGCCGTCGAGCGGGCCCTGAACTGTGATCGGGTAGCCTGCCGCGGGTCTGCGGAGCAGCAGAGCTGGGACAGCGTGGTGCAGCGCTTCCTCGACGACCTGCTGCCCATCGTCTGGCCGGAGCCCGCGTCCAAGGGCGGTGTGCTGGCAGCAGACCGCCTCGATGCGCTGCCGTCGGAAACCCATCGCTGACAGGTACCGCATTCATCGCTATGGTGACCGGCCGCTGAGCGACGGATCCGCCATGATCGATGCTTCCACCGTGCAGGAGCGGGCCCGCCTGCTCGCCCGGCTCCATGCAGCCCCCACCTTCGGTGACGCCGAACAGGCGACGCTGATGTTCCTCTGCCAGGGGGAGCGGGTGCTGCTCATCCGCAAGCGCCGCGGCCACGGCGCCGGTCTGATCAATGCCCCGGGCGGCAAGCTCGAATCCGGCGAAAGTCCTCTGGACTGCGCGGTGCGGGAAACCCGGGAGGAGGTGGGCATCCGTGTGGATCCCGCTGCGGTCCGCGAACTCGGTGAACTGCGCTTCCTGGACTTAGACGGCTCGCGCATTCGCGGCTGGGTCTTTCGCGCCGATGGCATCCATGCCGAAGCCGTCACCACCGCCGAGGCCATTCCCTTCTGGGCGCCCATGAACGCCATGCCCTACGCCTGGATGTGGCCTGGCGATCGCTTCTGGCTGCCCTGGGTGCTGGCAGACCGGCCCTTTCGCGCCAGCCTGCTCTGCGACGGCGCCACGGTCCTCGAGGCGCGAATCACTTGATCGTTGCGGATGCCTCGGTTTCGTGGTCCCGTTGCCGCGCGCGAATACCAAAGGCAAGAAAGGCATTGCCGGGCATGTGTTCGTGCAGGCCGTAGCCGGAACTGACGAACATCCTGCCGTCGATCAGCAGTGCTCCTGCAGCGCCACTCATGGATCCGCCGCGGGTCTCCTCGCCGCTGACGGTCATCACCGGTCGGGTGGTGTCGAACTGCCAGAGCACAGCGCCGGTGGTCAGATCGTGGATGCGTACAACGCCGTCGAGGGCGCCAGCCACCACGAAGTCGTCGCTGGCGGTGATAGCCTGGGAGGTTCCCGGATTGCAGAACTCCCGACCCTGACAGACATCCTGAGGTGCAGGGGCCGACCACATCGGCTCGCCTGAACCGAGGTCGAGGGCATACAGGCCGGGTCGTTTCTCCCCCTCGAACACTGTGCGGCCGTAGGGCATGTCGTTTATGGGCACCAGCAGCACGTCGCCCACCCTGGCCATGCCGAGATGGACGCCGCCCTGAATGCCGCCGCGGCCCACCTGCCGCTTCCAGATCAGTTCTCCGCTGGCGGGGTCCAGGGCGTGAACGGCTCCGGACTTCTGCCCGCCGATGACCAGATCACGGCCGTCCCGGGTCTGGGCGAGGATGATGGCGGCACCAAAATCCAGATCGGGTCCGCGTTCTTCGGGGCAGTTGCTGTCGTCCTCCAGTTCACAGGCGATGTTCCAGGCATCGCCCGCCGTGGCCTGATAAACCCAACGAACGTCGCCGGTTTCCAGATCCAGGGCGAAGATGGCGTCGCTTTCGCCCGAGGCTGGTGAGGAATAGTTCTGTCCGGTCCCGAAGTAGAGTTGCCCGCGGGCGGCATCGATGGCGGGGCTGTTCCACACGGGCGCACCGGAGGGCGCCAGGATCGGCGTGCCAACGGCCGTCGTGCCCACCTGGGAAGCGGGCTCGGGCAGGGTGTGGGTCTGCCAGAGGACTTCGCCCTGGTCCACATCGATTGCCATCACCGAGCCGCGGAAAGTGCAGCAGGCGTAGTCCGGTTCTCCGGCCACGCCCACCTCCAGCGACGAGACGGGAACGTAGAGCGTGCCTTCGTGCAGTGAGGGCGTTCCGGTGATGGTGGCATTCGGATGGGGATCGGCCCGCAACCGCCAGAGCAGTTCGCCCCGGCGGGCTGAGACGGCGTAGACGTTGCCGAGAAAGTCGCCGAAGTACAGGCGCGGATCGGCGTCAGGGTCACCGGCCTCCCAGGGCTCGATGACAATGCCCGTGCGCACTTCCGTGCCGGCCACGAAGCGCCAGTGCACGCAGCCCGTGGCCTGATCCAGGGAGAACACAGTCCCATCGTGGGATCCCATCCACAGGCGGCCGGCAGCCGCGGCCGGGGCGGAACGGACCCGCAGGGCGTCGGGCAGGGCCAAGGCCCAGAGCAGTTCCAGATCGGCGAGATCGCCACGGCCCAAGCCGGCCACGTCACGGGGAATGTGGCGGCTGTTGCCGGGGTCGAATCCCCAGCCGCTGGCGAAGGAGGGACGGTGGACGTCGAAGGCGTGGAGCCGCTCGTCGTCGCAGGTGGGCAGCGCTGCCGTGGCGCTCTGGCCGAAATCCCGATCGGCCAGATAAACGGCCACGGCGCGCAGCTCGCTGTCGCTCAAGGCCGATGCCTCCTGTTGCATGGCGCCGCTGGTCATGGCGCGCAGGATGGATTCCGGTGACATGATCTGGATCATGCTGCGATGGGGTGCACGCATGACCTGACCTTCGTGGCAGTGGGCGCAGGCGTTGAGATAGAGCCGCTCTACGTTGGCCGGCTGCCGCTGCTCCAATTGGGCATCCGCCTGCGTCCTGCGCTCATCTGAAGTCGGCACGGCAGGCTCGTCGGCGCGGCAGCTGAGCGCTGCGACCGCGAGCGCGGCAATGAGTAGCCCTCTCGGCAAAGAAGCTCCAAACCGCTGCCGGTCCTCTTCAGGCTTGTCGTATTCAGGCTTGTCGTCGCGTGCCACGAACGGCATCTCCCCTCAGGTTGCTTCTGCTCTGCGCGCCTGTGATGCAGACTACCTGAGCGTCTGTCGCCGCGCCTCTGGGTCAAGTGCGGGGCAGTGGCCGGCTTTTTGCCTGTTACCTGGGGATGGATTTGGATCTGCTGTATCTTCCGCAGTGGATTGCTGAGTGAGGCAGACCGATGCGGCGCCATGGCGCACGACGCGCAGGATTGCCCTCATGTGGTGCGGATTCGGAGGTTCGAGCATGAGACGTCTGGCACTTCTGAGCTTTGCTGGGCTTGCGGCTGCGGCTGCGGCGGCGCCCGACGAGGACAGGCCAAGGTTGTCGACGTCGGGCCACCTGCTCTCCGAGATCGTCGTCAGCGGTACCCGGTTGCCCGAGAGTGGTCATCAGGGGCCGGTGCCGGTGGGGGTGATCACCCGCGCCGAGATGGATCAGCGCATGACCCGCAACCTCGCCGATCTGCTGCGTGACATGCCTGGCGTGACCACTGCCGGCGGTCCGCGACAGGCCGCGGCGAAGCCCAACGTGCGCGGGCTTGGTGAGGGCAGGGTGGTGATGCGCATCGATGGTGCGCGACAGAACTTCCAGACCCGTCATCGGGGACAGTCCTTCGTCGACCCCCTGCTGCTCGAACAGGTGGAGGTGCTGCGTGGGCCGGCCTCCACGCTGCACGGCAGCGGCGCCATCGGTGGCGTGGTCAATGTCCGGACCATGGATGCGGACAGCTTCCTCGAGGAAGACGAGCGCTTTGGCGGCCGTCTGACCTCAGCTTACGAGGACAACGAGCGCGGCCGCTTCGGTGCCGTGACCCTGGCCGGCCGCAACGAGCGGGCGGGTCTGCTGGCCAGCGTCAGCCGGCAGAAGGCCGATGACTTCAAGGATGGCAGCGGCAACCGCGTCGACGTCACCGGGCACGACGGTTTGTCCTGGCTGCTGAAGGGGCACTGGGATGCGGCAGAAGCCACCCGGGTGACCCTGGCCCACATGGATCACGAGGACGACAGCCGCAGCTTCGCCACCGCCGACCGGCCGGTGGGGACGCTGATCGACCGGGTGACCCGCCAGCGGACCACCACACTGAACCTCACCCACGACCCCCTGGACCAGGACTGGCTGAACGCCGACGTCACCCTTTACCACAGCGATCTCGAACTCGACGAGCGGGCGGTGGAGGTGGCCAACGAACTGGTGAACCGGCTTCAGACGCTGGGTCTGGATGCCTTCAACCGCAGTGACTTTGAACTGGCTTCCACCCGGCACCGGCTGGTCTATGGCATCGAGTTCTACCGTGACGAGCAGGAAGGTTTCGAGAACGGGGTGCCGCGTCCGCAGTTTGCTAACGCAAGGCAGGACACCTTCGGCGCCTTCATTCAGGATCGCATCGAACTCAGCGACCGTTTTGCAATGACCCTGGGGGTGCGCCACGACCGGATTCGGCAGCAGGCGGAACGAGCGGGGACGGAGAAGATCAGCTCTGATTCCACCTCGCTGCTGGCCCAGGGCAGCTACCAGCTGCAGCCCGGGCTGCACGCCCACCTCGGCTACTCGGAAGCGTTCCGGGCGCCGAATCTGCGGGAACTCTACATCGGCGGGCAGCACTTCCCTGGCAACAATTACCTGCCGAATCCGGACCTGAAGCCGGAAACGGCCCGCAACGTCGAGCTCGGTCTGACTCACGTCCGCAGCGATGTGATGGCAGAGGGGGATCGACTCCGCAGCCGGGTCGCGATCTTCCGCAACGACGTCGATGACTTCATCAATCAGGTGGTGGACGGCATCAACAACACCACGCGTTTTCTCAATGTGGCCGAGGCCCGGATCGAAGGTGTCGAGCTCAGTGTCGACTATGAGCATTCCGCCTGGCGGGCCCGGGTGTTCGCCTCCCGTCTGCGGGGCGACGATCGTCTCGCCGGCCTGCCACTGGAAAGCATTCCCGGCGACGAGATCGGGGTGGTGGGTGCCCGGCGCTGGCTCGGTGGTCAGCTCGAGACCGGCACCCGGGTGATCTACACCGCAGCCCAGAACCGGGTGCCCGTTGGTCCCCACAACGCTCCCCAGACCCCGTCCCACACCCTGGTGGATCTGTTCGCAAGTTGGCTGCCCACACCGGCCTGGCGCCTGGATCTGCGGGTGGACAACCTCACCGACACCAGCTACCGGCGCCACCTCTCCCTGATCAATGATCCCGGCCGCAGTGTCCGTCTGCAGGTCAGCTGGCGCGGTGGGGTTTGAGGATTTGAGCGCAGCAGCGCTGGAACTGATCGGGCTGCGCAAGCGCTTCGGTGACCACGAGGCGCTGGCTGGGCTGGATCTCGTGGTGCCGGCAGGCAGCTGCTATGCCCTGCTCGGGCCCAACGGCGCTGGTAAGACCACCACCTTGAACATCCTGTTGGGATTCATCCAGGCGGACGCCGGCACGGCCCGCGTCGATGGCGTGGACGTGCAGGCCGAACCGGCCAGGGCGCGGACCCGCATCGCCTACATCCCCGAGCAGGTGCAGCTCTACCCGCGTCTCAGTGGCTTCGAGAACCTGGAGTATTTCCATGCCCTTGGCAGCAGCGAAGCGGCGTCGGCCGGGCTGCTGCGGGACTGCCTGCAGCAGGCCGGACTGGCCGAGGCGGATTGGGATCGCCGGGTCGCGGGGTACTCCAAGGGCATGCGGCAGAAAGTCGGCATTGCCATCGCCCTGGCCCGTCGCGCCCCAGTGATGCTGTTGGACGAACCCACCTCGGGTCTGGATCCCCAGGCGGCCTGGGAACTCAACAACAGCTTGCGGAGCCTGGCGGAGCAGGGGGTGACCATGCTCATGGCCACCCATGACCTGTTTCGTGCCCGCGAGGTGGCCAGCCGCATCGGCATTCTGGTCAATGGTCGCCTGCAGCAGGAAATCGATCCGGCGCAGGTGGCCGGGCCGGAACTCGAGACCCGCTACCTGCAGGAGGTCCGGCGGGTACTGGGAGTCGAGGCGTGATCGGGCGGCTGGTACACAAGGAACTCACGGAACTGCGCCGCGACGGCCGTGCGCTGGGAATGCTGGCCATCCTGCTGCTGCTGGCGCTGGGGGCCGGTCTCAGCGCCTGGCAGCAGGCCCGGGTTCAGCATCAGGCCTGGCATGCAGCCAGTGAAGGCGAGCATGCGCGCTGGCTGGAACAGGACGCCAAGCATCCCCATGCGGCGGCCCACTATGGTGTCTACGCCTTCCGGCCTCCGGGTCCCCTGGCAGCCTTCGACCCCGGTCTGTCGCCCTATCTGCCGGTGACGGTGTGGATGGAAGCCCATCGCCAGAACGAAGCGCTTTACCGTCCGGCCCAGGACTCAGGCTCTGCGGGGGGATTCGTCGCGCTGTCGCCGGCGGTCATCAGCGGCGCGTTGCTGCCGCTGTTGCTGCTGTTGCTGGCCGCACCCATGATCAGCGGTGAGCGGGAGCGGGGCACCCTGCGCCAACTCCTGGCTCAGGGGGTTCGGCCCGAGCGCATCGTCCTCGGCAAGGGGCTGGCCCTTGGGATGCTGCTGCTCCTGCTGCTCTTGCCGCTCTGGCTGCTGGTATTCGCGGGACTGCTGCTCGGCGGTGCTGACGGCGACGTCCTGCTGCGCTGGTCGCTTTTGGCCGTGGCGGCCGCGTTGTTCCTCGGTGGATTCTCCCTGCTCTGCCTGCTGGTGTCCGCCTGCTGCCGGCAGAGTCGCAGCGCGCTGCTGGTGCTGTTGGGGATCTGGGCGTTCGGCACGCTGGTGGCGCCGCGAGGGGTGATGGAGTGGGCGGAAGCGAGGCATCCAACACCCTCGGCCCTGGAGTTCCGCCAGGCCATCGATGCGGGTCTGGCTGACGGCGCCGCGCGGGAGCGGCGCATCGAGGCCCGTGCCGAGGCCCTGCTGCAGCAGTACGGCGTGGACGATCTGGCCGCGTTGCCGGTGAATTTCAACGCGGTGCGGCTGCAGGAGGGCGAGGAACACGGCAACCGGGTCTTCGATGCCGTATTCGGCCAGCTCCACGACGGTTACCTGGCCCAGGAGCGCTGGCTGCAGGGCGCAGGATGGCTGGCGCCATTCCTGGCCTTCCACGGCCTGTCCAGCGGTCTGGCCGGTTCGGACCTGCTGCACTTCCGTCATTTCGTCGACAGCGCCGAAGCCCATCGGCGGATGATCCAGCAGTTGATGAACGATGCCATCTACCAGCAGCCCGAAACCGATGGCCGACGCTACCTGGCTGGCCCGGAACTGTGGGCGACGGTCCCGGCCTTCGACTATCGGCCTTTGGGCGTGGGTGACGTGATGGCCTTCTACGGCATGGGGTGGGCCGTCTTGCTGGCCTGGTTCGTCATGCCGCTGCTGGCGCTGATGGCCGTTGCGCGGCGTCTGGCGCCATGACTGCGCCCTGGAACCGCACTGTGCTGTTGGGCGAGTGGCGTCTGCTGTGGCGTGATCCGGCTGCCTGGGTGGCCCTGGTCCTGCTGTGCCTGGCGCTGCTGGGAGCCCTGGCTCAGGGGCTCGCCCGCGAGCAGGCCCTGGCGGCATCCCTGGCGCAATGGGCCGACACGGATGAAGCCCACATGGAAGCTGCCGCGGATCTGGCCCAGAGACTCGAGCGTGACGGTGGGGAGATCTCGAACTTTCGCGATCCGCGCAATGCGGACGTGGTCGGGCGGCGCCTCGGTGTCCAGCATCTGGCCCTGCCTTCGACGCGGCTGGGCGCGTTGGCGGTGGGGCAGAGCGATCTCCATCCGGCCTGGCACCCGGTGTCCCTGGAATCCCGGGATCGACTGCTGGCGGAGGGCGAACTCACCCATCCGCGGCGTCTGGCGCTGGGCCGCTTCGATGTGAGCTTCGTGGTGGTGTTCATCGCCCCGCTCCTGCTGCTGGGTCTGCTGGCCAGTGTCCCGGCCCGGGAACGGGAGGCCGGGATGCTGCCCTGGGTGGTGATGCAGAGCGGTGGCTTCGGGTCCTGGCTGATGGGTCGGGTGCTGCCGCGCCTGCTCCTGCTGCTGATTCCGGTCCTGATCGTGGGCACCCTGGCGCCCCTGCTGCAGATGAGCTCGGATGGGACGGGTGGGGAGGGTCAGACGCTGGCGCGCGGACTCCTGTGGTCAGCCCAGGTGACCGGTTACCTACTGTTCTGGGCCGCCCTGGCGCTGTGGGTCGGCACGCTGCCCCTGGATGGCGCACGGTCGGCGCTGGCGCTGGCCTTTGCCTGGCTGCTGTTCGTGGTTCTCATTCCCTCTGTGAGCCAGGTGGCTCTCGATCTGGCTCATCCGCAACCGTCCCGTATGGCCTACGTGGATGCCATGCGTTCGGCCACGGACCTCGCCCGGGCGGAGGGCAGCGATACCCTGGCCCGCTACCTGGAGGACCATCCTGAACTGGCGGGTGAAACGGTGAACCTGGAGGACTTCTTTGCCCAGCGGCTCTTGGTACAGCAGCGGGTGGAAGCCGAACTCGAACCCCTGTCTGCAGCCTTCGAGGGGCAGCGGGCTGCCCGTGCGCGGCAGGCGGCCTGGATGCGCCTGACCTCGCCGGCCCTGCTCACCATGGATGCGCTGGCGGATGCGGCCGGTACCGGCGAGGCCCGTCATCGTCATTTCATGGCGCAGGTTCATGGTTTCCACGCCGAATGGCGGTCTTTTTTCCATCCGCGGGTGCTGTCGGGAGAGCAGTTCTTCGACCACGATCAGGTCCCGGGTTTCGTTTACGAGCCGGAGCCCCTGCGCCAGCTCTGGCCACGCAGCGCCCTGCTGCTCGGCAGCACGGGCGGGTTTGCGCTGCTGTTCGCGTGGCTGGCATTGCGTCGCTGCCGCAGTCTGCCTAAGGTCATCGGCCAGGGATGAGTCTTGCTCCCAATGCAGTGGAGGTATGTGGATGTCAGACGATGATCAGAATGGCCCGGCCAGCGACGGGCACGGCCCTGCCGCCACCGGCCCTGCCGCCACCGGCCCTATGCAGGGACTGCTGAGTCACTTCTGCGAGGCCCTGGAGCAGGGGCTGGCACCGCTGCTGCTACCCATCGGGGAACTGATCGAGGACTTCGACCGGCCTCCCGCGGACATCCCGGCGGTGCTCCCTGCGCTGCGGGAAGTGGCCGATCAGCTCTCGCTGCTGGTGGACAAGATGGCGGAGCAGCAGGCCTACGTGCTGATCTTCGGCCCCCTGAAGAGCGG
This sequence comes from Gammaproteobacteria bacterium, assembly GCA_020832085.1. Taxonomy (GTDB): domain Bacteria; phylum Pseudomonadota; class Gammaproteobacteria; order Pseudomonadales; family Azotimanducaceae; genus SLTB01. The sequence continues at coordinate 93,133 of JAFIFJ010000138.1, forward strand.
CAAGAGCACGCTGATGAATGCCATCTGCGGCAAGTACGTCAGCGAGGTGAGCTGCCTGCCGGCCTATCCCTGTCTGGTGCATGTGGCCCATGCGGATCGCACGCGCTGTCAGGTCACCCGCTACAGCGGCGCTACGGAATTGCTCGACGACGAGGTGGCCCTCACCGAGGCGGTGGCCGCCGATCATCAGGTGCTGGTGGAGGCCATTCGCAGCTGCGAGGCGGCCGGCATCGACTTCGAACCCCAGCAGCACGCCACCCATGCCATTCGCCGCATCGACATTCGGGTCCCGGCTGGCGATCTGGCCCAGTCCGGCGCGGTGCTGGTGGACACCCCCGGGCTCTACGCGCGGATGAAATTCGGCTACGACCGCATGACCCGCGATTTCCGCAATGCCGCTGCCTGCGCCATCTTCGTGGTCAAGACCGACAACCTGTTCCTCGATCAGGTCTTCGCCGAGTTCGAAGATCTGCTGGAGCTGTTCGGCCGGATATTCCTGGTGGTCAACCTGGATGCCACCAAACAGGACCTGCAGCCGGACGGCAGTCTGGCGCCGTCCCTGGAACATGCCGACCCGCAGGCGGTGGTGCGGGCCTTCGAGAATCTGGCCATGACCGCGGCGCTGCGGGAGGCCCGTGCTGACGGCCGCTTGCAGATCTATCCGGTGGACCTGATGCACGCTGCCAGCACGCGCATCAGTGCCAGCGAGACCGGTTCCGAACGATCGCTGTCGGGCGCGGAGGGTTTCGATGCCCTGCTCGAGGATCTCACCGCCTACCTCAACAGCAATGAGTACCTGCGGGCCTTCGTGGCTGACAGCATGCAGCGCGCCGCAGCGCTGCTCGACGACCTGCAGGCCCTGCTGGAGGATGACGAGGTGGCCGCGCTGCAGGATCGCGTGCTGTCCCTGAACGCCAGGAGTCAGGATCTCGATGCGGCCCTGACCGCGCTCAGCGCGATCGAAGCGGTGGATTGGCAGGCGCTGTTCGCCCGTCAGGGGGCGCACCTGCGCGAACAGTTGGAGTCGGTCCTCGGCCCCCATCGCGAGCAGGGCTCGGCAACCCTCACCCGCGCGCTGGAAGACTGGTTCGAGAACGACGCCAGTCTCGGTGAGTTGTGCCGGGATCAGCTCGGTCCGGAACTCGAGCGGCAGCAGCAGGAACTCGGGGCGCTGCTGCGGGATGAATCCGAGAGCCAGCTTGGACCGGCCGCGGTGCTGGCCGATCTGGAGACCGCCATGGTCGGTGACCTCGATGCGGCCGGCATCGATCTGGCGGCCCAAGTGCGTGCCGTCATGGACGAAGCCTCCCTCGCCGACCAGCTGCCCATGCCTGCCGCGGTTTTCGACAGCCTGCAAGTTCCGGTCAAGCGCAGCCTGCTTGATTGGCTGCTGTTCCGGCGCGCGGTGACCGTGCGACAGCGCCTGTTCGGGCCGGCCAGTGCGCCGGATCTGCCGATTCCTGCGGCCGAGAAAGCGCGGCGGCTCGGCGACGCGGGTCGTGCCGCCATGGCCGAACAGCTCGAGATGCTGCGAAAGCCGATGTTCGATGCGGCCGACGGTGGTCTGCTCGATGGCTGGCTGGCCCGACGGGAAGCCGAACTGCTGCATCGCATCGAGACCGCGACGGTGGCGCGACGGGCGGGCATGGAAGGAGAGCGGTCGGATCTCATGGTGGAGCTGGAGCAGACGGAGGCCGTCGTGGCGCGGCTGGCCCATGTCCGCAGTCTCACGGCGGAACGCCGGGAAAAGGTCTCCCGGCTGCGCGAGGAGGTGGCAGCGGTGGATCCGGCGGCGCTGGGTCGGCCGGCGGATCTGCTTGCTGCAGAGGAAGAGCCGTTTGAGGAGGCGGCAGAGCCGTTGTTGTGAGCAGCAGGGCGCGATCGTAGACTCGGGACTTGGGCAGCGGTCGCGGGAGGGCGGGCGTGTACGAACTCGACACCGAGCGCCTGCGGTTGACGCCGTTTACCATGGATCATCTGGACGCGCTGCACGCGCTCTGGACCGATCCCGACGTGCGCCGTTACCTGTGGGACGGGGAGGTCATTTCCCGGGAACGGGCGGCAGAGGTCATCGCCGACAGCGAACGCAACTTCGCGCAGCGCGGCTTCGGGTTCTATGCCATGCTCCTGGGCTCTGACGACTCAACCGATGTGGCGGTCAGGGAAAATGAGGTCGTGGGCTTCTGCGGCTATCGCGTGTTCGAGGACAGCGGTGAGCCTGAGCTGCTTTACGGCATCCTGCCCCGCTACTGGGGCAAGGGTCTGGTCACCGAGGCCGGTCACGCGGTGATCCGCGATGGCTTCGAGCGCAACGGCTTCTCGCGCATCATCGCGGCCACTGACACCCCCAATCAGTCCTCCGTGAAAGTGATGCAGCGTCTGGGCATGGTCTTTCTCAAGCGCGGCAAGTTCCACGGGCTCGATACGGTGTTCTTCGAACTCACACCCGATGATTATGCGGCCCATCAGGCGCTCGGAGCGCGGCACAGCTGATGCCCGGCATTCTGCTGATCAACGTGCAGTTCGAACTCGACGGCTGTCGGTCCCTCAAGGAGCGGCGGCAGCGTCTCGGCGGTCTGCGCCAGCGGCTCGGACGGGAGACCGCCGTGGCCCTGTGCGAACATCCGGGGGACGACCCGGGTGCTTCGGCCTGGAGTATCGTCATCATTGCCAGCAGTCAGCGTTCCGCCACCGAACTGGCCGGACGTATCGAAAGGGATCTGGAATCCCGGGTCGATGCGGTGGTGGCGGGCATTTCACGGGAGTGGTTGTAGCCGCCATCATGATGCACACAGTATCGGCGCGGGCGCTCTGGTTGCTGGCCATCCTGGTCACGAGTGGATGCGCCCCGGCCGATCCTGCCACCGCCATGCTGGCCGAGTATGAGCAGCGGATGGCGCGGGTACTGAATGTGGCCGTGGCGGAGCGTCCGCAGCCGGAATTGACCCCCTGGCCCCGCACCCGGGATCGCACCCTGGCGGTTCCACCCCAGCGCACCGGTCTCGGTGGTTTCCTGAGTCTTCATCGCTGCGATCTCGGCAGCCTGATCGGCGAGCGAAGTTCGCAGCTCGGCAGAGTGATGAGCGCGCCGGCGCGGCTGCACTACGAACACCGCTTCCTGGTCGCCGCCGAGCGTTGCCTGACCAAACTTGCCGGCGATGGGGATCGGGCGGCGCTGCGTGAGGAGCTCGAAGCCATCGTCGAGGAGAAGCGGCGGGGGCTGCCGGCCTGGGCCTGGAATGCCACGCTGGGCAGCGCGGCCCTGGCCGCCGCCCACAGCCTCGACGTGATGCCCCTGACTCCCGAGGCAGCCGAAGAAGCGGGTCGATCAGAATTGGCCGCCATGCATGGGCTGGCGGCCCGCCTGCCCGAGCTGGGACGGCCGACTCTGGAACTCTCTGACTGGGACGAACCCTTCGAGACCCTGGCCCGAAGCAGCCTGCCCGGTCGCCTGCGGCGCAGTGCCCAGGCCCTGAGCCATCACCTCAATGGCGTCGCCGAGATGCTCGAAGCGCGAGAGGCCAGCCGTCCGGTCTGTCCCCAGGGCAACATCACCCGTGATGCAGACATCCTCTGGAACATCTTCCGGGGGTATTATGTGGAGCAGGTGCAGCCCTATCTGGTGGCCGTGGACCGGGCGCTGCGGGAGTGGCAGACCGCGCTCGAGGCGCTGGGGGCCGCGCAGCAGGTGGAGCCGCCGGCGCTATTCGGGCAGACGGTACTGAGCCCGGAAGGCGGCATCTGGCCGGATCTCGATCAGGCCCGGGAGCGCCACGTCGCCGCTTGGCGGGTGGTGCTGGTGAGCTGTGGACTGCTGCCGAACGGGGCGACCTGAAGATCGGCGCTGCGCTCACCTGCGGAAAGCTGTCGAAACGTACTGGGTATCATATAAATCAATAGTTTATCGCCTGTTTCAAGAATGAGCCGAAGTAACAGGTCAGGAGTTGGGAAGACGTCATGCGATTGCTGTTGATTGCCGCCCTCATTGCAGGCATTGGCTGGGTGCTTTACCGCAACGTCCAGGAGCGGCGCCATGCCTGGCTCAACCGTCTGGCCCTGCCTGGTCGCTGGCAGGGCGATCAGGACGGCGTCCACTATCGGCTCGAGTTCAGCGGGCAGGCCGACGGGGGCGAGTATCTCGAGGTCAACGAGGGCCCGGACGGCCGCCGGGAAGAGCGGGGTCGCTGGCGGGTGGTGGGCAGCAATCTGGAGTTCGAGACCTCGGACGGCGGCGTGTCCTCCTGCGAGCTGCGCCTGTTCGAGTCCGGCCGCATCGGCCTCCATGGCCCGGGGCGTCAGCGGCGCATCTACGTCCGCTCGGGTGACAACGTGGTCATGCTGCCGCGGCGTCGCGGCTGACGCTGACGGCCATGGCAACGGCGCCGGCAAGCAGGAATGCCGGCAGCAGTTCGTAGACTTCGAACAGCCCCCCCGACAGCGCACTCCAGACCACCACCGTGATGCCTCCCGTGAGCATGCCTGCCAGGGCGCCGGCAGCGGTGAGCCTTGGCCAGTGCAAGGCCAGCAGCAGCACCGGGCCGAAGCTGGCTCCGAGTCCGGCCCAGGCATGGCTCACCAGGGTCAGCACCCGATTGTCGGGATCCGCCGCCAGCAGCAGCGCCAGCACCGCCACGGCGACCACGGCGAAGCGACCCACGGTCACCAGCTCGGTACTCGAGGCTTCAGGGCGCAGCCAGGGCTTGTAGACATCCTCGGCCAGACAGGTGGAGGCCACCAGCAGCTGGGAGTCGATGGTGCTCATCACCGCGGCCAGGATGGCGGCGAGCACGATGCCTGCCACCAGCGGGTGGAACAGCAGTTGGGTGAGGTGGATGAACACGGTCTCGGCCTCGGGCAGGCCGGTGCCGAACACGGCGCTGCCGCCGAGTCCCACCGCCACCGCGGCCACTGTGGTGATCAGCATCCAGCTCATGCCGATACGCCGCGCCCGGGGCAGTTCTGCTTCACTGCGTATGGCCATGAAGCGGGCGAGAATGTGGGGCTGGCCGAAATAGCCGAGTCCCCAGGCCAGCAGGGAGAGCAGGGCCAGGGGCGTGAGCCCGGCGAAGGGGTCCAGATGTCCGGGGGCGATGTCGCCGGCTGCTGTCGGACCGATGACGAGCAGCAGGGGCACGGCGACCAGGGCCAGCAGCATCAGACAGCCCTGGAAAAAGTCGGTCCAGGACACCGCAAGGAAGCCACCCGCCATGGTGTAGGCGACGATGATCCCGGTGCCGATGGCCAGTGCCGTCAGGTAGTCCAGTTCCAGCGTCGATTCGAACAGTCTGGCTCCGGCCACCAGACCCGCAGCCACGTAGAACGTGAAGAAGAACAGGATCAGCGCGGTTGCGGTGAGGCGCAGCAGACGCAGGGTCGCCTGATCAGCGCCGTGGCCGATGATGCGGCTCAGCAGCTCCGGCAGGGTCAGGGCGTCGTCGGCGTCCGCCGAAGCATGGCGCAGTGCTCCGGCCACCAGCCGCCAGTTCGCCCAGGCCCCGAGCAGCAGGCCGACCACGATCCAGCCCTCCTGCAGACCGCTCAGGTAAATCGCGCCGGGGAGACCGAGCAGGAGCCAGCCGCTCATGTCCGATGCGCCGGCCGACAGCGCGGTGACGCCCGGACCGAGGGTGCGTCCGCCGAGCACGTAGTCGGCAATGCTCGAGGTCCGGCGCCAGGCGAAAAAGCCGATGGCGAACAGAATGAAAAGGTAGCTCGCGAAGGAGACCAGGGTGGCGGTATCCAGGGGACGCTCCTTGCCGATCCGACCAGGGCTTCAAGCATGGTTGAGCTGGGTGACGGGCTCAAGGGCGGGATGACTGGGAAACATGGACGGGCCGGGAATCGGTCGCCGTTACCCGTTAGAATGGCGCCCCGAACACGGGCCGCGGCAACGAGATGATCATGAGCGACAGCATTCCCTACGATGTGGAAGTACAGACCCTGGATGGGACTCCGACCACCCTCGACGACTATCGCGGCAAGGTGCTGCTGATCGTCAACACTGCCAGCAAGTGTGGCTTCACCCCCCAGTACAGCGGGCTCGAGAAGCTCTATCGTGAGCATCGTGAGGCCGGACTGGTGGTGCTCGGTTTTCCCTGCAATCAATTCATGCATCAGGAGCCCGGCGATGCCGCGGCCATCCGCGAGTTCTGCAGCTTGAACTACGACGTGAGCTTTCCGCTGTTCGCCAAGATCGACGTCAACGGCCCCGACACCCATCCGCTTTACCAGGTGCTGAAGCGGGCGAAGAAGGGCCTGCTGGGATCGGAGGCGGTGAAGTGGAATTTCACCAAGTTCCTGGTGGGGCGTGATGGTCGCGTGCTCGGGCGCTATGCGCCCAACGATACGCCGGACGCTTTGGCCGACCCCATCCGCAAGGCCCTGGCCTGAGCATGGATGCGGATCTGGAGCATGCCCTGGGCCGTGCCCTGGCGCGGCTGGAAGCCTGGCTGCCACCCGTGGAGCAGCCAGTGGATTTCACCACCGCGGCCGCTGCGGTATGGCGGCCCGGACCGCTGGGTGGTCATCTGGCGCCGCGGGGGCACATTGACGGCATCGGGCTCGATGATCTGCTGGGCATCGACACGCAGAAGCAGCGGGTAGCGCAGAACACCAGGCAGTTCGTGGCCGGCCTGCCGGCCAACAACGTGCTGCTCTGGGGTGCACGGGGCACCGGCAAGTCCTCCCTCGTCCATGCCCTGCTCAATACCCATGCCGCGGAGGGGCTGCGGTTGGTGGAGGTGGACCGGGCTGCGCTGGTGGCCCTGCCGGAGATCGTCGGTCGGCTGGCGCCGGAGCCCTGGCGCTTCATCCTGTTCTGTGACGACCTGTCGTTCGAGGCCAGTGATCCGTCCTACAAGGCCTTGAAGAGCGTCCTGGAGGGCTCGGTGTTCACCACCGCCGACAATATCGTGATCTATGCCACGTCAAATCGCCGCCACCTGCTGCCGGAAGCCCGCTCGGAGAACCTGGAAACCCGGCATACGGCGGAAGGGGAGATTCATCCCGGCGAGACCACCGAGGAGAAAGTTTCCCTTTCCGACCGTTTCGGACTGTGGGTGTCGTTTCAGCCCATGGTGCAGGAGCGCTATCTGGAGGTCGCGGCCCACTGGGTCACGGCGCTCGGCCGCCGTCACGGCTGCGCCGTGCCGTTCGACGATGATGCCCGCTCCGAAGCTCTGCGCTGGGCGCTGGCACGGGGCAGTCGCAGCGGCCGCATCGCCCATCATTTCGCTCGTCACTGGGTGGGCAGCCGGATGCTGGCCACGTCTCCCAATCACCGAATCTGACTCTCACGGCATTCGGCCCGGCCGGATGCGCAACCCGATTCTCGCCAGAGGAGTGCACATGACTGTCCGTATCACGCTTCCAGGGTTCTTCGTCGCCCTGTTCCTCCTGCTTGCCGGTCCCGTTCAGGCTGACGTGGTCTGGTTGAAGAGTGGCGACCGCGTCAGCGGCCAGGTCGAGAGCCTCGATGGCACCGCGCTGCGGATCAAGACCCCCTGGGGCGGCACCTTGACCATCAAGCGGGACGCCATCGAGAGCATCAGGACTGACAGCGAAATCAACCTGATGCTCTACGACGGTGAACGGGTCGAGGCCCGGCTCGAAAGCGATCGCGAGGGAGACGAGCAGCAGATCCTGCCCAACGGTGAAGAGCCCCGCACCTTGACCCTGCAGGCCGTGCGCTACGCCAGCGTCGACGCTGCGGTGGACCGTCCGGGGGACCGCTGGCAGTCCCGGCTCACCTATGGCCTGAACATCTCGTCAGGAAACACCGATACGGAGAATCATTCCCTGCGGGCCAGCAGCACCCTGCGACGGGGGCCCTGGCGTCATCAGGGCAATGCCGACCTGGATCTCAAGAAGGACTCCGGAGCCACCACCCGCGAGCAGTACCGGGTGGGCTACCAGCTGGACTGGTTCTTCCGGGAGGACTGGTTCGCCTTCGGCAGCAGCGAGTACTTCCAGGACAAACTCCGGGACGTCGACTATCGGGTCACGTTGGGTGGTGGTCTGGGCTACCAGTTCTGGGACACCACCCTCGGAGCGCTGTCGCTGGAAGGCGGTATCAGTGAAGTGATCGAGAAGGTGGGTGGTGAGAGCGACAACAACCGCGCCCTGCGCCTGGGCCTGGACTACAACCGCTTCTACATGGGCAAGCGTCTGGAACTCTTCCACGGCAGCGAACTGCTGGTCCTGGCCGAGCGGGATCGGGGTGAGATCCTCAAGACCTCCACCGGCGTCCGCTACGCGTTGAACTCCTTCCTCAGCACCAACCTGCGGCTGGACTTCGACCATGAGACCAAGCCTTCTCCGGGGCGCAAGAAGAGCGACGTGGTCTACGTGATTGGCGTGGGCTTCACCTGGTAGGACAGTTTTTTCGGGTTTGTCAGGAAGGTTGCTTGACTCGCCCCGAACCGCTGCTAGACTACGCCGCCTGTCGCTCCTGAGGTCCTGGCCAGAGCGACAGGTAGTGCAGCGTCCCCTTCGTCTAGAGGCCTAGGACACCGCCCTTTCACGGCGGTAACAGGGGTTCGAATCCCCTAGGGGACG